>JAYRND010000007.1:0-5093 GCA_041904885.1 Burkholderiales bacterium | reverse complement strand
GTGCTCGACCGAGGCGCGCACGTCCTCCAGGTGCGGCAGCGCTTCCTCCAGCGAGAGCTGGGGAAAGAGCACCGTGAATTCCTCGCCCCCGTATCGGAACGCGCGCCCGCCGCCCTTCACCTGCGCCAGGCGCGCCGCCACGAGTTTCAGCACCTGGTCGCCGATATCGTGTCCGTGCGTGTCGTTGAAGGACTTGAAGTGGTCCACGTCGGCCATGGCGAGCGCGTAGCGCGGCCCCAGCCCCGCCATCGCCTCCTGCAGCGCGCGCCGGCCGGGCAGCCCGGTGAGCTCGTCGTTGAATGCGAGACGGTGCGACTCCTGCAGCATCGCCACCACCAGGATTGCGCCGGCGGCGGCGGTGAGCACGCCGAACACCGCCGGATTCCCCGGCCACTCGCAGGCAAGGAAGAACGCGAGCAGCGCGCCTGCGATGCCCGCGGAGAGCGGCGACACGGGGCCGCCCTTCTCGGAGTAGTGGGGCGCCCAGGCGATCCAGGCCGCGACCGCGATCGCCGCGCCGAAGAGAAGGCGGCCGACAAGCGGCGCCGGCGGCGAGCGCAGCAGCCAGTGGCCGAGGATCTCCTGCCAGGCCGCGCCCGAGAGCTCGCTGCGGCCCGAAGAGGCGATCCAGGCGACCAGCGCGATCTCGCCCACGGCGATGAACAGCCAGCGGTAATCGCCGTGGTAGGACACGCCGCGCTCGGGCAGCAGCAGCGCCACCAGCACGTTGAGCGGCACCAGCACCGCCGCCGCCGTGTACACCGCCTTCGCGGTGAAGCTCTCTGCCCCGTACCCGATCGCGTAGTGGTAACCCGCGTAGGCGAGCAGCAGTGACACCGTGGCGACGAAGGCCCGCCCGCGGTTGAACCACAGGCTCATGCCCGCGCCGGCCGCCAGCGCGAGGTAGGCCCCCGTCTCCTTCAGGCCCGCGAGCGAGGGCGGCAGCGCCTTGCCGAGCCAGAGCAGCAGCCCGGCGGCGGCGAGGATTGCGACCGGCGGCAGCAGGGGTCGGAGGGGAAGTGGGATCGCAGGCATCCGGGACCTTGCTCCTCAGGCCTCGTAGAGGATCTTCAGGTCGGGCAGGATCGTCTTGCGCCGATAGGGATTTCTGAGAATGCCCGGATCGGCGATCTGGATGGGGCGGTTGCCAAATAGCAGGGACAACTCTTCCTGCATTCTTGGATAGTCAAATAGCGTGGACTTGCTCGTCCGCCCGAACTCCACGAGCAAGTCGACGTCGCTTTCAGGCCGCATTTCGCCCCGGGCGGCCGAGCCAAACAGCGACATTTTCTTGATCCCGTATTTGCGACAGATCTTCGCAAGCGCCCGATTGTCGATTTCGGGCGGCCGGCTGGGTGCGTCGACGGTGTATTCCGCGTGATGGTCGTGCAGCGTCGGCGGGGTGCCGGCGGTCTTGTCGAGCATGGAGGCGAGCTCGTGGAACACGGGCGAGGCTTCGTTCGCACCGTAGAGGACCTGGTTGCCGTTGCGCTGAGCAACCAGCAGCCCCGCCTCGGCGAGCTGGCGCAGCTCGCGGTGCAGGGAGCCCGCCGGAACGCCCGTCAGCCGCGCGATCTTGCGCACGTGGAAGCGGTCGCTCGGCCGCAGGTACAGCAGCGACAGGACGCGGTGCCGGTAGGCGCCGAAGAGCAGGTTGGCGAGGGCCTCCGGCGGGGCGGTTTCCGTTCTCAACATTGCTACGATTGTAGCATTTATGAGAACGAATCGCCCGAGCTCAACTTCCTAGTCGGTCGGGTCGGAAGCCGACGTCGCAGACGCGGCCTCGCTGGGCGCGCTTGCCCTCGAATTCCTTCAGCATCTTTGCATCCAGCGTCTCGGCGGCGCGGTTCTTGCGCTTCACGCCCGAGACCACGAGCGACTTGCCGTCGGTGACGGCGACCGCGGCGAGGGAGACTTTGTCCGGCAGAGCGAGGACCTGGACGCCCACACCGCCATTGGGCCGGGTCGGCAGTTCCTCCAGCGGGAAGAGCAGCAGGCGCGCATCCGAGGAAAGCGCGGCCAGCTGGGTCAGTTCCTTTTGCACGAATACGGGCGGCAAGGCCTTGGCGCCCTCCGGAACGGTCATGAAGTCCTTGCCCTGGCGGGTCTTGGTGGCGAGGTCGCCGAGCTTGCACAGGAACCCGTTGCCGGCCGTGTTGGCCATCAGCAGCGGCTGCGCGGCGTCGCCGAGGCCGACCCAGACGATCTCGTCCGGGCCGGAGTTGACGAGCGTGTTCATCGGCGCGCCGTCGCCCCGCCCCGAGGGCAGCGCCGCCGCGTCCACGCTGAACGCCTTGCCGCCCGAGGCGAGCACGGTCAGCGTGTCGGTGGTCTTGCACTCCAGCTCGAGGTAACGCTCGTCGCCGTCCTTGAAGCTCACCGTGCCCATGTCGACGCCGTGCCCGCTCCTCGCGCGCACCCAGCCCTTGCGGGACAGGATCACCGTGATCGGCTCCTCGAGCACCGTGCGCTCGACCTGGGCGCGCTCCTCGGTCTTGATGAGCGTGCGGCGCGCGTCGCCGAATTTCTTCGCGTCCTCCTTCAGCTCGTCGATGACCAGCTTCTTCAGCACTTTCTCGTCGCCGAGGATGTCCTTCAGGCCTTTCCTCTCGGCCTCGAGCGATTTGCGCTCCTCGTTCAGCTTGACGCCGTCAAGCTTGGTGAGCTGCCCCAAGCGCAGGTTGACGATGTCTTCCGCCTGCCTTTCCGTGAATTTGTATTTCTCCCTGAGCTTCTGCTTCGCTTCGGGCTGGTCTTCGCAGGACCTGATGAGCTTGATGATTTCTTCGATCTTGACGTAGGCGAGCAGCCGCCCCATCACGATCTCGTGCCTTTCGTTGACCCGAGCCAGACGAAAGTCGGTACGCCGACGAACCGTCTGGACGCGGAACTCGCCCCACTCGCGCAGGACCGTCACGATGTCCTTCGTGTCCGGCAGGCCGTCCAGGCCGATCCACGTGAAGTTGACCGGGTAGCGCGTCTCCAGGGAGGTGTGCACCATGAGCATCGCCATCAGCTCCTCGGGCTCCTGCCGCGAGGAGCGCGGCTCGATCACGAGGCGCAGCTTGGACTTGCGGTCGGACTCGTCGCGCACCGTCTCGACCTGGTCGAGCACGAACTGCTTGAAGCGCTTCTGCTCCTGCGAGACCTCCTTCTTGTTGCCCGAGGGCCTGGGATTGGCGATGGCCTCGATCTCCTCCATCACCTGGCGCACCGAGACGCCGTGCGGCAGCTCGTTGACCACGATGCGCCACTGGCCGCGCGCGAGCGGCTCCTTCTCCCACCGGGCGCGCAGGACGAGCGACCCTCGCCCCGTCTCGTAGGCCTCGCGGATCTCGGCCTTGGGCGAGATGATCTGGCCGCCACCGGGGAAGTCGGGCCCCGGCAGGATCTCGAGGATCTCCGCGACCTTCGCGCGCGGGTGCTTGATGACATGCGCCGCGGCCTCGGCGACCTCCTTCAGGTTGTGCGAGGGGATGCGCGTGGAAAAGCCGACCGGGATGCCGAAGGAACCGTTGAGGAGGCCGAAGGGCAGGCGCGCCGGCAGCAGCACCGGCTCCTCGAACTTGCCGTCGTAGTTCTTCGCGAAGTCGACCGTGCCTTCGCCGATCTCGCTCAGGAGCAATTCGGCGTACCGCGAAAGCTTCGCCTCGGTGTACCGGTATGCCGCCGCCGAATCGCCGTCGCGGCTGCCGAAGTTGCCCTGGCCGTCGATGAGCGGGTAGCGCATCGAGAACGGCTGCGCGAGGTGCACCATCGCCTCGTAGGTCGAGCTGTCGCCGTGCGGGTGGTACTTGCCGAGCACCTCGCCGACGTAGCGTGCGCATTTCACGAAACCGGGGGCATTGGCATCCCCCATTGCATAGAGAATGCGCCGCTGGACGGGCTTCAATCCGTCCGCAATTTCGGGCAGCGCCCGGGCCTTTACGGTCGAAACCGCGTAGCCGAGGTAGGCCTGCGAAGCGTGCCGCTCGATCGGCGCGGCCTCGTCCCCGTTCTCGTTGACGAAAAGGTCGCCGGTTCTGTCATCCATGGTTCACCGCCCGAACAGGTCGAGTTGCTTGTCGGCCATGGCGACCGCGGCTTCCACCGCGCGCTTGGCCTTCTCCAGGTCGTCGGAAGTGCCGCCGCGGCCGGAGGCCTCCCAGCCGTACTTGTGCGCGCCGCCCTTCTGCCGCGTCACCTTGCCGAGCTTCTTCTTGCCCAGCCAATAGACGTGGCCGTTGTAGCCGGGCTCCCAGAAAGGCTTTTTCCCCTTGCTAGACATCGGCCTCGACGGTCTTCCAGTGCTCGCGCATCCAGTTGCGCCGGCCCTCGGCCTCGCCCGAGTCCATCAGGAGCTCGAAGGACTCGCGCACCTTCTTGAGGTTCTTCTTGTCGAAGGACATGCGCACCACGCGCCGCGCGTCGGGATTCATCGTCGTCTCCCAGAGCTGTTCCGGGCTCATTTCGCCCAGGCCCTTGAAGCGCGAAATCTCCCAGCTGCCTTCCTTCACCTTCTCCTTCTTCAGCTTGCCGATTTCCTCGTCGAGCTCCTCCTCGTCCAGGCAGTACAGCCGCCGCGCGGGCCGGCCCTTGCCCTGCGAGGGCACCTCCAGCTTGAACAGCGGCGGCTGCGCCACGTACACGCGGCCCGCCTCGACGAGCCTGGGCGCGTGCATGAAGAAGAACGTGAGCAGCAGCGCCTGGATGTGGCCGCCGTCCACGTCGGCGTCGGTCATGATGATCACCTTGCCGTAGCGCAGGCCCGAGAGGTCGGGGCTGTCGTCGGGCCCGTGCGGGTCCACGCCGATCGCGGTGGCGATCGCCTGCAGCTCCTTGTTGGCGAGCACGGTGCGCGAGTCCTTCGACATCGTGTTCAGCACCTTGCCGCGCAGCGGCAGCACCGCCTGCGTCTCCTTGTTGCGCGCCTCCTGGGCCGAGCCGCCGGCCGAATCGCCCTCGACCATGAACAGCTCGCTCCTCGAGGTGTCGTCGGAGGCGCAGTCGACGAGCTTGCCGGGCAGCGTGGCGACGCCGCTCGACTTCTTGCGCTCGAACTTCTTGCCCTTCGAGAGGCGCGCCATCGCCTGCTCGATGGCGAGCTCGGCGAT
>JAYRND010000290.1:0-9237 GCA_041904885.1 Burkholderiales bacterium | reverse complement strand
CCCGTTCAAGCCGGAAGCCTTCGGCCTCACGCTCGCGGCGCTGCTGCCGGAGAACTCGATCATCGCCGAGGACGCGGTCACCTCGGGCCGCGCCCTGTTTCCCCTCACCTGGGGCGCGGCGCCCCACGACTGGATCCAGATTACGGGCGGCGCGATCGGGCACGCGTTCCCGGCCGCGACCGGCGCGGCGGTCGCCTGCCCTGACCGCAAGGTGGTCTGCCTCCAGGCCGATGGCGCGGGCATGTATTCGCTGCAGGCGCTCTGGACGCAGGCGCGCGAGCAGCTCGACGTGATCAACGTCGTGTTCGCCAACCGGCGCTACGCGATCCTGCAGGGAGAACTGGCCGCCGTCGGCGCGCAGCCGGGCCCCGCCTCGAAGGAGCTCTTCGACCTCGCGCGCCCCGAAATCCGCTGGACCAGGCTCGCGGAAGGCATGGGCGTGGAGGCCGTGCGCGTCGAGACGCTGGAGGCGTTTACCGACGCATTCACCGCGGCGCGCACGCGCCGCGGACCGTTCCTGATCGAGTTCTCGATCTAGTCGCCGCCCGCGGCGACGGCGGGCGCGCCGTCCGCCTTGCGGTGCGCGAGCCACTGCTGCAGCCGCTCGAAGTACAGGTAGACCACCGGGGTGATGTACAGCGTCAACACCTGCGACAGCAGCAGTCCACCGACCACCGCCAAGCCGAGCGGCGCGCGCGCGCTGCCGCCGGCGCCGAAGCCGATGGCGATCGGCAGACTGCCCATCAGCGCGGCGGCGGTGGTCATCATGATCGGCCGGAACCGGACGATGCCCGCGTCGTAGATCGCCTTCTCGGGCGCGGCGCCATCCTTGCGCTGCGCCTCGATGGCGAAGTCGATCATCATGATCGCGTTCTTCTTGACGATGCCCACCAGCATGATGATGCCGACGAAGGCGTACATGTTGAGCTCGATGCCGAAGGCCCACAGCGTGACCAGCGCGCCCAGCCCCGCGGTCGGCAGGCCGGAGAGGATGGTGAGCGGATGGATGAAACTTTCGTAGAGCACGCCGAGCACGAGGTAAATCACGAAGATCGCGAACACCAGCAGCCAGCCCATGCCCTTGAGCGAGTCCTGGAACGCCTGCGCCGTGCCCCGGAACGAGCCATTCAGCGTTGCCGGCACCTGCAGGGTGGCCATCTCGCGGTTGATCTGCTCGATGGCCTGTGACAGCGCGACGCCGGGTCGCAAGTCGAAGGAAATCGTCACCGAGGGCAGCTGCCCCTGGTGGGTGACCGCGAGGGGGCCGACGCTGTAGGTCAGGCGCGCCACCGAGCCGAGCGGCACGAGCGCGCCGGTGTTCGAGCGCACGTACAGCAGGCCGAGTGCGGAAGGGTCGCGCTGGTAGCGGGGTTCCAACTCGAGGATGACCCAGTACTGGTTGGTCGCCGTGTAGATCGTCGATACCTGCTGCGAGCCGAAGGCATAGCCGAGCGTGTTCTCGATGGCCTGCGGCGAGACGCCGACTGCAGAGGCCTTCTCGCGGTCGATCTCGACGTTCACCTGCGGCCTCGCGATCTGCAGGTCGCTCGAGACGTCGACGATGCCCGGCACCGAGCGCAGCTTGCGCTCGATCTGCGGTGCCCACTGATAGAGCAGATCCGTGTTGGCACCTTGGATCACGTACTGGTACGGGCTCTTGGTGAGCGCGCCGATGCGGATCGTGGGCACGTTCTGGGGGAAAGTCTTCATGCCGACGATCTTGGCGAGCTTGGGCCTGAGCTCCCGTACGACCTGGTCGGCAGGCTTCCTCTGGCCGTAGGGCTTGAGTGCGATGGTGATGCGCCCGCTGTTCATCGCCGGATTGAAGTTGCTCGCGCCGACGAAGGACATCAGGGCTTCCACGTTCGGGTCCTGGCGCACCACCTCGGCGACCTGCCGCTGCAGCTCGACCATGCCTTCGAAGGAGACGTCCTGCGGTCCCTCGGTGAAGATGAACAGCTGGCCCGAGTCCTCGCTCGGCAGGAAGCCCTTCGGGTGGCGCGCGAACATCCAGCCGGTCGCCACGCAGATCGCGAGGAACGCCACCAGCGCGGCGAACTGGTGGCGCAGCACGAAGCGCAGCGTCGAGGCATACAGGTCGCGCCAGGCGTCGAAGCCGCGCTCGAACGCCATGTACAGGCGCCCGTGCCGCGCATCCCGGTCGTGCGGCTTGAGGATGCGGCTGCACATCATCGGCGTCAGCGTGAGCGAGACGAACCCCGAGATCAGCACCGCGACGATGATCACCACGGCGAACTCGTGCAGCAGCCGGCCGAGGATTCCGCCCATGAAAAACACCGGGATGAACACCGCGGCGAGCGAGATGGTCATCGATACGATGGTGAAGGAAATCTCCCGCGAGCCGTCGAGCGTGGCCTGCAGCGCGCTCTTGCCCATTTCCATGTGCCGGCTGATGTTCTCGAGCATTACGATCGCATCGTCGACGACGAAGCCGACGCACAGCGTGAGCGCCATCAGCGAGATGTTGTCCAGGCTGTAGCCGAGCACGTACATCAGCGAGAAGGTGCCGACGATCGACAGCGGCAGCGCGACGCTGGGAATGACCGTCGCCGGGATGTTGCGCAGGAAGATGAAGATCACCATCACCACCAGCGCGAGCGCCAGCAGCAGCGTGAACTCCACTTCCGCGATGTTGGCGCGGATCATCACGGTGCGGTCGTACAGGATGTCGATGCTGATGCTCGGCGGCAGTTCGGCGCGGAACGTGGGCAGAAGCTTCTTCACGGCGTCGACGACCTCGATGGTGTTGGTGCCCGGCTGGCGCTGGATCGCGAGCACGATGCCGCGCTTGTCCTTGAACCAAGCGGCAACCTTGTCAGTCTGCACGCTGTCGATGACGCGGCCGATCTCGCCCAGGCGCACCGGATTGCCGTTGCGGTAGGTGACGATGACCGACTGGAACGCCTTGGCGTCGTAGAGCTGACCTGTGGCCTGCACCGCGAACATGCGCTCCTTGCCGTAGAGCGTGCCGGTGGGCAGGTTGACATTGGCGCTCGACACGGCCTGCTGCACCTCGTTGATGCTGACCCCGCGGGCGGCGAGCGCGCTGGGATCGACCTGCACGCGCACTGCGTACTTCTGCTGACCGAACACCTGCACCTGCGCCACGCCGTTGATCGTCGAGATGCGCTGCGCCAGGTAGGTCTCGGCGTATTCGTTGACGGTCGAAATCGGCAGCACGTCGGAGGTGAGCGCGAGGAAGAACACCGGGAAGTCGGCCGGGTTGACCTTGCGGAAGGAGGGTGGCGTCGGCATCGCTGGCGGCAGCAGGCGCGCGGTGGCGGCGATCGCCGAATTCACGTCCTGGGCGGCCGCGTCGATGTCGCGGTCGAGGTTGAACTGCAGGGTGATCGAGGTCGTGCCCTGGCCGCTGACCGAGGTCATCGAATCGATGCCGGCGATCGTCGAGAACTGCTTTTCGAGCACCGTGGCGACGGCGGAGGCCATCGTATCAGGCGACGCTCCCGGCAGCTCGGCGGTCACCTGGATCGTCGGATAATCGATGTTCGGCAGCTGGCTCACCGGGAGCAGCCGGAAGGCAACGATGCCGAAGATCAGGATGCCGGTCATGACCAGGACGGTCATCACCGGGCGGCGGATGAAGATCTCCGATATGTTCACGACGCCGGCCCGCCTTCGGTCACCGTCACCTTGGCGCCGGGCGCGAGGCGCAGCGCACCGCGCACGACGACCGGGTCGCCCTTGGCGACGGCGCCGCCGGCGAGCACTGCGGTGTCGCCATCGGTGCGGTCGACCACCACCTTGCGGATTTCCACGGTCTGGTCGGGCTTCACCACGTAGACGAACTGGCCACTCGGCCCGGTTTGCACCGCGCGCGAAGGCACGAGGATCGCGTTTTCCTGGTCGTAGAGCCTGACGCGCACGGTGTAGAACTGCCCGGGCCAAAGGGCCGCATCGCCGTTCTCGAAGATCGCGCGCACCTTGATCGTGCCCGTGGTCTGGTCGACCGCGTTGTCGAGAAAAGCGACGCGCCCCGAGGCGATCGCCTTGTCCGTGCCGGGCGCGGCGACTTCCACCGCCAGCGGGCCCTTGCGCATCAGCTCCCGCACCGCCGCGAGCTGCTGCTCCGGGATCGCGAAGCTCACGTACACCGGCCGGACCTGGTTGATCACGACCAGCGCGATGGTGTCGTTCGCCTTGACCATGTTGCCGGCCTGCAGCAGCGCCCTGCCGACGTAGCCGTCGATCGGCGAGCGGATCACGGTGTACTCGAGGTTGAGGCGGGCGTTCTCGAGCGCAGCCTGGCTCGCCCTCGAGGTCGCGTCCGCGGTCTGCGCGTTGGTGCGGTATTGCGCATAGGCTTCCTTGGAGACGAAGTTCTTCTCCAGCAGCTCCTGGTAGCGCCTTTCCTGCGACGCCGCCTGGTCGCGGCTCGCGACGTCGCGCAGCGCCTGTGCCTCGGCCTGCTTGAGGGCCGCCTCGAAAGGCCGGGGATCGATCCGGAAGAGCACCTCGCCCTTCTTTGCCTCCTGGCCCTCGCGGAAATTTACCTCCATGATCTGGCCGTCGACGCGCGACTTGACCGCCACCGACGTGTAGGCCTCGACGTTGCCGATCGCCTGCAGGCGCACCGGCACGCTCTGCTGCTGCGCGGCCGCGACCGCCACGGGCGCTGGCGGCGGGCCCTTGGCGGCGGGCTTTTCGCGCGCGCGCGGCTCTGCGCTGAAATAAGCGAGCAGCGTGCCGGCCGCGAGGACGACGGCGAGGCCGGCGAAGATGGCGTAGCGCTTGCCGCGAGTCATGGAGACCGACACCCTAGGGCAAAAGCCGCTCTCCGGCAAAGAGCTGTTCCACCGTTTCGCGCGTGCGCACCAGCGTCGCTTCGGCGCCCGAAACCAGGACTTCGGCCGGCCGCGGCCGGGTGTTGTAGTTGGAGCTCATCACCATGCCGTAGGCGCCGGCTGACATCACCGCAAGCAAGTCGCCCGGCCGCACCGCCAGCCGGCGCTCGCGGGCAAGAAAGTCGGCACTCTCGCAGACCGGTCCCACGATGTCGTAAACACCGGCGGCAACGCCGGATTCCGCCGCGCGGACCGCCTTGACCTCGTGCCATGCGTCGTAGAGCGCCGGCCGGATGAGATCGTTCATCGCTGCGTCCACGACCGCGAAGTTCTTCGTTTCCCCGCTCTTTATGTACTCCACGCGTGTGAGCAGAACCCCCGCGTTTCCCACGATCGATCGTCCCGGATCGATCAACACCGTCTCCTTGCGCGTTCCCAGGGCATCCAGGGCACCGTGCACGAACGCGGCGATCGGCGCCGTCTTCTCGCCCTCCCGGTAGGCAATGCCCATGCCGCCGCCAAGGTCGAAATGCGCAAGCCGGATCCCCGCGCGCTCGAGCCGTTCCGCGAGAGCGATCACCCGCTGCGTCGCCGCGACGAACGGCGCGCTGTCGGCCATCAGCGAGCCGATGTGAAAGCCGATGCCGCGGATGTCGAGGTGTGGCAGCCGCGCCGCCTCGAGGTACAGGCGCTCGGCCTCGGCATAGGCGACGCCGAACTTGTTCTGTTTAAGTCCCGTGGAGATGTAGGGATGCGTCTTCGCGTCCACGTCCGGATTGACGCGAAACGCCACCGGCGCGCGCACTCCGAGCTCGCCCGCGATGCGGTTCACGCGGGCCATCTCCGCCTCGGACTCGAGGTTGATCGAGCGCACGCCCGCGGCGAGCGCGCTGCGGATCTCCGCTTCGCTCTTGCCTATGCCGGAGAACACCACCTTCGATGCCGCGCCGCCAGCGGCGAGAACGCGCGCAAGCTCTCCCCCAGACACGATGTCGAAGCCCGCGCCCAGGCGCGCCATCAGCTGCAGGATGGCGAGGCTGGAATTGGCCTTGACCGAATAGCAGACGAGGGCGGGTCGGCCGGCGAACTCGTCGGTGAATTCCCGGTAGGCGTGCTCGATGGCCGCCCGGGAGTAGACATAGCAGGGCGTGCCGAAGCGCCGGGCGATCTCTTCGAGCGATACCTGCTCGGCGTGCAGCACGCCGTCGGCGTAGGTGAAAGCCATCGGCGGCTACTTCTTCGCGCCGTCGGCGCCGCTGTCCTCGTCGGCTTCCTTGGGGTACGGGACCGGCTTGAACGCCTCGGGCTTGGCGGGCTTCACGTTCGCGGGGGGCTTGTCGCGCAGGTACAGCGGACCCTTCTGGCCGCAGCCAGCGAGCAAGGCGAGGACCAGCACGGCGAGAAGCGCGGCACGCATGATTGCGCGATTGCAACGGCTAAAATGGCCATGGTATCAGGATCATGCGCCATGACTGAAAGCGAATTCGAAGCCCTCGCGGGTGACGCGTTGGCAGCGCTGGAGCGCGCGTTCGAAGCGGCGCTTCCCGGCGCGGACGTGCAGACCAAGGGCTCCGGGGTACTCGAAATCGAGTTCGACGACGGCTCGAAAATGGTCATTAACCGCCACGGCGCCGCGCGCGAGATCTGGGTGGCGGCCAGGTCCGGCGGCTTTCATTTCCGCTATGACGGGAGCAGGTGGCGCGACACGCGCGACAGCTCGGAACTTTTCGAGGCCGTCTCCAGGCTCGCTTCGCAGCAGGCGGGCGTGCCGGTAACGCTGGGGTCGGGCTAGAAGTTCGGCCGCTCGTTCGGCGTCATCGGCGCAGTCGGCGACGACGGGCCTTCCTTGTACGGCGCAAACTCCCGGTAGAAGTAGTCGGTGCCGCTGCGCATCTCCGAGGGCATCATTGGCTCCGGATCCGAGCGGGCGCTGACGACCCCGTCGGGAACGTTGCGCGTAGCCTCCGGCACGCCCTTCAGCACCCGGCTCATGTATTCGATCCAGATCGGCAAAGCGATCCGGCCCCCGGTCTGGTTCTTCCCGAGCGTCCTGGGCTGGTCGAATCCCATCCATGCGATGCCAACGAGCCCGGGCTGGTATCCGCAGAACCAGCCGTCGACGAAGTCGTTGGTGGTGCCGGTCTTGCCGGCGAGGTCACGCCTGCCCAGCTTGCTCACGCTTGCGGCGGTGCCGTAGCGCGTCACGTCCTGCATCATCGAGTCCATGATGAAAGCGTTGCGCGGATCGATCACCCGCAGGCCTTCCTCTCCGGCGAGAGGAGGCTTCGCGGCGCCGAGCTCCTGGCCCCGGTCGTCAACAATCTTCTGGATGAAGTGGGGCTGAATCAGGAAGCCGCCATTGGCGAACACCGCGTAGCCGCGCGCGAGCTGCAGGGGTGTCACCGAGCCGGCGCCCAGCGCCATGGTCAGGTAGGGCGGATGCTTGTCCGCATCGAAGCCGAAACGCGTTACGTAGTCCTGGGCGTACTTCGGATCGATCCCTTGCAGGATGCGGATCGACACCATGTTCTTTGATTTGGCCAGCGCGGTGCGCAGCTTCATCGGCCCTTCGAACTTGCCGTCGTAGTTCTTCGGCTCCCAGCGCTGGCTGCCGGTGACCTCGGCTTCGACCACGATCGGCTCGTCCGGGATCACGGTGGCGGGCGTGAAGCCCTTTTCCAGCGCAGCCGAGTAGATGAACGGCTTGAACGCCGAGCCAGGCTGGCGCCAGGCCTGCGTGATGTGATTGAACTTGTTGCGGTGAAAGTCGAAGCCGCCGATGAGCGCGCGGATCGCCCCATCGCGCGGGTCGAGGGACACGAAGGCGGCCTCCGCCTCCGGCAACTGGACGATCTGCCAGTTCCTCTTCTCGTCGGCCTGCAGGCGGATGACGGCGCCGCGGCGGATTCGTCTTTGCCGCACGGTTTTGTCGTCCAGCGCTTTCGCGGCAAAACGCAGGCCCTCGCCCGAAACCGTGACAGCCTCGCCGCTCTTGAGCGCCGCCTTGACCTCCCTTGGACTCGCTTCCAGCACCATTGCCGCCTTCAGGTCGTCTACGTCGGGGTACTCGGCAAGCGCTTCCTCGATGTCGTCCTCGCTCGCGCCCGCGGCAAGCTCGACAAAGGCTTCCGGTCCGCGATAGCTCTGGCCGCGGTCATAGGCAAGGAGCCCGCGCCGCACCGCCTCATACGCCGCCTCCTGATCAGCTTTGCGAACTGTTGTATAGACGCGAAAACCCTTCGTATAGGCATCTTCCGGGTATTGCTCGTAGATCGCCTGGCGGACCAATTCGGCGACAAATTCGCCATGAACTCCTGCAAAATCATCGACTTCCCTTCGCACATGAAGAGGCGCTTTGGCGGCCTCGGCGAATTGCTGTTCGGAGATATGGCCCAGCTCGCGCATCCTGCGAAGGACGTACTGCTGCCGTTGCCGAGCACGTTGCGGATTAGCAACAGGGTTGTACGCGGATGGCGCTTTCGGAAGCCCCGCCAGGATCGCCGCCTCGCCGATGGTCAGTTTGTCGAGCGCCTTGCCGAAATAAATCTGTGAAGCGGCGGCAAATCCGTACGCCCGCTGGCCCAGGTAGATCTGGTTTACGTACAGCTCGAGGATCTGGTCCTTGCTCAGGTTGTTCTCGATCTTGAACGCGAGCAGCGCCTCGTAGAGCTTGCGCGTCAGCGTCTTCTCGCTCGAGAGAAAGAAATTTCGCGCGACCTGCATGGTGATCGTGCTCGCGCCCTGGCGACGGCCGCCCTGCGTGAGGTTGGCATACGCAGCGCGCGCGACGCCGAGATAGTCGATCCCCGTATGCTGGTAGAAGCGCTCGTCCTCGGCCGCGAGGATCGCTTGCTTGAGCGAAGCAGGAACGTCCCGGATCGAGACCAGCGAGCGCCTCTCCTCGCCGAATTCGCCGATCAACGCCCCCTCGATGGTGTAGACCCGCAAGGGGATCTTGGGCTGGTAGTCGGTCAGGACATCGAGCGAGGGAAGGCTAGGGTACGCGAGGGCGATGACCAGCCCCGCGACAAGCACTCCGGCAACCGCCAAACCGCCGAAAAGAAACAGCGGAAATGCCAAAAATCTCAGCCACTTCAACGCGTTATCGCCAGTTCTGGAGGGTGGTTGCACGCGGGCAGGGACACGGCGCATTATAGGTCTTTCCCCACGTGGAAGATTCACTAGACACTGGGGGGAGTTGTTGCTAGCATCTAACGCAAATTCTACGTATCGCGCCTAACAGGCCGATGCGAAAAGGAAAAAAGGGATGAACCTCGACTTTCTCAAGCCGAAGGCGCCGCCGTTGTTTGGGCTTGATATCAGCTCGTCCTCCGTAAAGATGTTAGAGATCGTGGAGGCGGGCAAGGGTGCCTACCGGGTCGAGCGCTACGTGATCGAGGCGCTGCCCAAGGAT
>JAYRND010000289.1:0-4538 GCA_041904885.1 Burkholderiales bacterium | reverse complement strand
CTGCTGCACCTCTTCCGCTCGTGGTTCAACCGAGGCTTCCTGCGCCTGGAGCGCATCGACTGGCGCACCTCGGCGATCGTGCTGGAGAAGCTGATCCAGTACGAGGCGGTGCACGCGATCCACGGCTGGAGCGACCTGCGGCGGCGGCTGCAGGGCGACCGTCGCTGCTTCGGCTTCTTCCATCCGCAGCTCCCCGACGAGCCGCTGATCTTCATCGAGGTCGCGCTCACGCGCGGCATGAGCGCGCAGGTGCAGCCGCTGCTCGACATGCAGGCGCCGCTGGGCGCACCCGAGCGCGCCGACCACGCCATCTTCTACTCGATCACCAACTGCCAGGAAGGGCTGCGCGGGACCTCTTTCGGCAACCTGCTCATCAAGCAGGTGGCCGAGGAGCTGCAGCGGGAGCTTCCGCACCTGCGCGGCTTCGCGACGCTCTCCCCGATCCCCGGCTTCCGGCGCTGGCTCGCCTCGCCCGACACGCGCGTGCGCCTCACGGTCGGCCCGAACGCGGAGCGCCGCCACGCGCTGCTGGCGAGGATCGAGGACCCGGCCTGGCACACCGGCGAAATCGAGGAGCCGCTCCAGAAGCTGCTGATGCGGCTGTGCGCCTGGTACCTGCTGCACGCCAAGCAGGGCGCCGAGCCGCTGGACGCGGTATCGCGCTTTCACCTCGGCAATGGCGCCTCGCTCGAGCGCATCAACTGGCTGGGCGACACATCGGCCGCGGGCATGGAGCGCTCTGCGGGCATGATGGTCAACTACGTGTACCGGCTCGCTGACGTGGAGCACAACCACGAGCGGTTCTTCTCGGAACACGCGGTCGTTGCGTCGCGCGCCGTGCAAAAACTGGCCCGCAAGTCGCCACTGGCCACCGCCGAGCCGGCCGACGAAGGCCGCGCCGAGGCCTAGCGCGTGTTCCCCTCGATCGACGCGGCCGGGCCCGGCCAGCGGCTGTCGGAGAACGTGATGCACTTCGCGCGCCTCCTGCGCGGCGCGGGGCTGCGGCTGGGGCCAGACCGGGTCATCGACTGCGTCCAGGCGTTGATATTGGCGGACTGCAACCGCCGCGACGACTGGTACTGGACGATGTCGGCGGTGTTCCTCTCCAAGGAGGAGCAGCGGCCGATTTTCGACCAGGCGTTCCGGATCTTCTGGCGCGACCCCAAGCTGGTCGAGAAGATGATGAACGCGCTCCTGCCCAAGACCTACGGGCGCGCCGCCAAGGAGCGCGAGCAGAGCCAGCGCCTCTCGGACGCCCTCTACGACCAGAA
Organism: Burkholderiales bacterium; assembly: GCA_041904885.1. GTDB lineage: Bacteria > Pseudomonadota > Gammaproteobacteria > Burkholderiales > SG8-39 > RBG-16-66-20. The sequence goes on along the minus strand of JAYRND010000289.1, from coordinate 3,267 downwards.
GAAGGCGGAGCAGGCGCGCGAGGAGCAGAAGATCGAGATGGACGCGCGCCTCACCTTCTCCGCCAAGGAGGTGCTGCAGCGCATGGACTTCGACACGATGTCGGCGGCCGAGCTGGCGGAAGCGAAAAAGGCGCTGCGCGAACTTCGTTTGCCTTTGCCTCTGATAAAAACAAGAAGAAAGGAAACAAGGATTCAAGGCAAAACCGTCAATCTGCGCGCCACGCTGCGGGAATCGCTGCGCGAGGGCGGCGACGTGATTCCGCTGGTGCACGAGGCGCCGCGCTGGATCCACCCGCCGCTGGTGGTGCTGTGCGACATCTCGGGCTCGATGAATCCGTACGCCCGCATGTTCCTGCACTTCCTGCACGCGCTCACCAACGACCGCGACCGCGTCTCGGTGTTCGTGTTCGGCACGCGCCTGACGAACATCACGCGCCAGCTGCGCCACCGCGACGTCGACGTGGCGATGGCCAAGGTCGCCGACGCGATCAAGGACTGGTCGGGCGGCACGCGCATCGGCTGGAGCCTGCGCGAGTTCAACTGGCGCTGGAGCCGGCGCGTGCTGGGGCAGAACGCCTGCCTGCTGCTGGTCTCCGACGGGCTGGACCGCGAAGCCGGCGAAGGCCTGTCGGAGGAAATGCAGCGGCTGCACAAATCCTGCCAGCAGTTGATTTGGTTGAATCCGCTGCTGCGCTACGACAAGTTCGAGGCGCGGCCCGCCGGCGTGCGCGCGATGCTGCCGCACGTGGACCTGTTCCTGCCGGTGCATAATCTGAAGAGCCTCATCGACCTCGCGCGCGTGATGGCGCGGGCGCCGCAGCGCAGACTGGAGAAGCACGCATGGAAATGACCGGAGAGCAGCTGATCCGCGCCACGCAGGCCGAGACCTGGGCGGCATTGAACGATCTCGCGATCCTCAAGGAGTGCGTGCCCGGCTGCGAATCGATCGAGCCTGCCGGCGAGAACGAGTACACGGTGCTGATGACCGCGCGCGTGGGCCCGGTGAGCGCGAAGTTCAAGGGCCGGATGACGCTGTCCAACATCGTCCCGCCCAATTCCTACTCGATCGCCTTCGAGGGCCAGGGCGGCGTCGCCGGCTTCGCCAAGGGCGGGGCCGACGTCGCGCTTTCCAGCGAGGGCCATGACACCAGGCTCGCGTACAAGGTGAAGGCCAACGTCGGCGGCAAGCTCGCGCAGATTGGCTCGCGGCTGGTGGACGCGGCGGCGAACAAGGTCGCGGGCGACTTCTTCACCGCCTTCAACGAAAAGGTGGGCAAGCCGGCGCATGCCGAAGAGCACCATGACGAGCACCATCCGGCGCCCGTGCCGCGCGATCCCGACCTGCCGCAGGTGGCCGACTCCTCGCTCGCCTTCTTCGCCGCCGGCTCGCTGGTGGTGTTCGTGGTGGCGCTGCTCACCCTGATCTGAGAACTAGTTCACACCGCCGCCGCGCGGGCCGGCGCCGCTGGTCCGCGACGCTGCTCCGCCTGTCCTGCGGCAGGACAACGAGGCAATAGTTCCTCCTGACGCTTTCTTGCAATCCGTACGCTGGGCGCATCACCACTACCCGGAGATGCGAGATGGGCGCAGTACCCGCAGTGACCCCGCTCAGCCAGCAGACGACGGCCGGTTTCGCGCCGGCGGCGGGACGCCGCCAGACGGTCCTCCTCTACAGCGAGCTGCGCGGCCTCGCGCGCATGTCCGAGGCGCTCGAGCCGGCGCTGGTTCTCTCCCTCGCCAGCGACTTCTTCACATTCGTCGCCGAGACCGTCGCGAAGCACGGCGGCGAGCCGGTCACCACCCAGCACGAGATGCTCGTCTCGGCGTTCGCGCAAGGCAGCCCGTCGCAGACCGCGCAGCAGGCGGTGCGGGCCGCCCAGCGCATCCAGGCGGATTTTCCCGCGCTTGCCGAGCGCTGGCGCGCCAGCTACGGCCTGCGCGTCGCGGTCGCGCAGGGGCTGCACCTGGGCGAAGCGGTGCTGGGCGTCGCCGGGCCCAAGGGCCTGGAGCGCCGGATCGCCTTCGGCGACAGCGTGAACCTCGCGCAGCACATGGTGAACCGGGCGCGCGCCGGCGAATTCGTGATGTCGGAAGCGGTCATGGGCGCGCTCTCGGTGGAGAACCTCGACCTCGACGCCGAGCCGCTGCCGCAGCTCGAGCTGCCGCGCCGCGCGCCGCTGCGCGTCTACGGCGTGCTGCTGCAGGGACGGCTGGACTTCACCTAGCGCGCGGCTTGGCCGGATCCGGAACGGTCCACAGGTAGATCTTGTGGCCCGCCCTCTCCCATGTCCTCTCCGGCGCCCAGTCTCCCATGTCGAACTGGTGCGAGACGATGCGCGTGCCGGGCCGAAGCTCCGACCATAGCCTCGCCCGCAGCCTGAGGTTCAGGTGCGGCTGCAGGTATAGCGTGACCACCGTAGCGTCACGGAAATCGGTCTGGAACAGGTCTTCCTGGCGGAAGCGCACGAGCGCGCCCACGCCCGCGGCGCCGGCGTTGCCCTCGGCCTCGCGGATGCGCTCGGGATCGATGTCGATGCCGGTGGCGCGGATGCCGTACTGCCTCGCCGCGGCGATCGGGATCCGCCCGTCGCCCGAGCCGAGGTCGTAGAGCACGTCCCCCTTGCCCACGCGCGCCATGCGCAGCATCTCGTCCACCACGTCGTAGGGGGTGGGTACGTAGAGCACGTCGATCGTGGTCCAGTTCTGCGCCGTGGCCGCCGGGGCGGCGAGGGCGGCAGCGCAGGCCAGCAGGGCGACCGCCAGGCGGCGCGCGACGGGCATCACCTCAGTCGCCCGCGATGGTCATGTTCTCGACCAGGATCGAGCCGCAGCGGTAGGCGCCGCGCACCACCTGGTCGCCGCCCACCGCGGCGATGCCGCGGAACATGTCCTTCAGGTTGCCGGCGACCGTGATCTCCTCCACCGGATAGGCGATCTCGCCGTCCTCCACCCAGTAGCCCGCGGCGCCGCGCGAGTAGTCGCCGGTGAGCAGGTTCACCCCCTGCCCCAGCATCTCCGTGACGAGCAGGCCCCTGCCCAGCAGCTTCAGCATGCCGGGCAGACCCGAGCCGGCCCGCGCGCCGAACGGCGCCACCACCAGGGTGTGGTTGCCGCCGGCGCTGCCGGTGCTCTTCAGCCCCAGCTTGCGCGCCGAATAGCTGCCGAGGAAATATCCCTCCAGCACGCCCTTGCGCACCACCGCGCGCGCGCGCGTCGCCACCCCCTCGTCGTCGAACGGGGAGCTCGCGAGCGCGCGCGGCTCGTGCG
>JAYRND010000288.1:0-2574 GCA_041904885.1 Burkholderiales bacterium | reverse complement strand
GCCCGTGCCGATGTTCACGCCGTTTCGCCTCCGCGGCATGGCGGTGGAGAACCGCGTGGCGGTGTCGGCGATGGACCAGTACTCGGCGGTCGACGGCGTACCCGGCGACTGGCATCTGGTGCACCTGGGCTCGCGCGCGGTGGGCGGCGCGGGCCTGGTGTTCGTGGAAATGACCTGCGTGTCGCCCGAAGGCCGCATCACGCCCGGCTGCACCGGGCTGTGGAACGAAGCGCAGCGCGACGCGTTCCGGCGCATCGTGGATTTCTGCCACGCGAACTCGAAGGCGAAGCTCTGCCTGCAGATCGGCCACGCGGGGCGCAAGGGCTCCACGCAGCTCGGCTGGGAGAAAATGGACCACCCGCTCGAGCGCGGCAACTGGCCGGTCGTCTCGGCGTCCCCGATTCCTTACCTGGAGGGAACGTCGCAAGTTCCTCTCGAGTTGCCGAAAGATGAGATGAAGAGAATCATTCATCAATTCGAGAGGTCCGCGCAGCTTGCGGATGAGGCCGGGTTCGACATGCTGGAAATCCACATGGCGCACGGCTACCTGCTGGCGAGCTTCATTTCGCCGCTCACCAACCGGCGCAGCGACGAGTATGGGGGTTCGATCGAAAACCGCATGCGTTTTCCTCTTGAAGTCTTTAGATCTTGTAGAGAAAAATTCCCAAGGCAAAAACCAATGTCAGTCCGGATTTCGGCGACCGACTGGGCGCCGGGCGGCCTGTCGGGCGAGGACCTGCTCGCGCTCACCAGGATGCTGAAGGATGCGGGCTGCGACCTGATCGATTGCTCGACTGGGCAGACGGTGCCGCAGCAGCGCCCGGTCTACGGCCGCATGTATCAGGCACCGTACGCAGACTGGGTCCGCAACGAGACCGGGATCGCCACCATGACGGTTGGGGCGGTCACCAGCGCGGACCAGGTCAACACGCTGCTCGCCTCGGGCAAGGCGGACATCGTCGCGCTCGGCCGGCCGCACCTGGCGAACCCTTACTTCACGCTGCAGGCCTCGGCCTGGTACCAGCACGAGGGCCAGCACTGGCCGCCGCAGTACCTTCCGGGCCGCGACCAGGCGCTGCGCAACGCGCCGCGCGAGCGCGCCGAGCTCACCGAGCTGCGCCTGCGCTCGCGCCCGGCGAGCCACGAAGTGCAGGATCCGAGCCGGGCCTACTTGCCGCCCGGCGAGACGGGAACGAGGACGTAGCCCTTTTCACGCATGCAGCCGGTCACGACCTGCGACTCCTGCATGCGCGCGTCGGCGGGCGAGGGGCCCATCGGCCCGAATACCGGGCTGATTTCCGACCGGGGGATCGCGGTGCCCATGGCCGCCGAACGCTCGGCAGCCAGCCTGCGGCAGGCGCCGAGGTCCTGGGCGAGGGAGGAGTTGTCCCCGTCCTTCTTCTGCCAGTGCACGTCCGCGCAGCCGGCAAGCGCGAGCAGCGCAGCGGCGGCGAGTGGGGCGGGAGCGGAGCGCATGGCCCGGGATTCTAGCCCCACGGCTTGGAGTAGCATTTAGCGCTTCATGCTCTCGCACATCGGCAAATACGAGCTCCAGAAGCTGCTCGGCCGCGGCGCGACCGGCTCGGTCTGGCTCGCCCGCGACCCGTTCGCCGGCCGCGAGGTCGCGATCAAGGTGCTCAACGAGATGCCGGACAATCCCGAGGAGGCGCGCCGGGCGCTCAAGTTCTTCCAGAACGAGGCCTCGCTCGCGGGCAAGCTCCGCCACCCGCACATCGTCAGCATCTTCGACGCGGGGGTGGAGAAGAAGGACGGCAAGGACCTGCGCTACCTGGTGATGGAAGTGGTCGAGGGCACGTCGTTGCAGCCGTACTGCGAGCCGGCGGCGCTGCTGCCCTCCGCGCGCTCCGCGCAGATCGCCTACAAGTGCTGCCGCGCGCTCGAGTACGCCAACGCCGCGGGCGTCGTGCACCGGGACATCAAGCCGGCGAACATCATGCTGCGGCCCGATTTCGACATCAAGGTGTCGGATTTCGGCGCCGCGCAGCTCGCGCGCTCGGACACCACGCAGGTCTCGGGCGTGGGCTCGCCCGCCTACATGTCGCCCGAGCAGATCCGCGGCGGCGAGGAGATCGACTACCGCTCCGACATGTTCTCGCTGGGCGGCGTCATGTACCACATGCTCACCGGCCGGCGCCCGTTCGGCGGCGGCACCGCCTGGGAGCTGATGGACGAGATCCTCTCCAAGGATCCGCCGCGGCCCTCGTCGGTGCAGCCCGGAGTCGCGCCGGAGCTCGACGACATCGTGTTGCGCGCGCTCGGCAAGTCGCGCGAGGAGCGCTTCGAGAGCTGGGACGCGTTCGCGAGCCGGCTCGAGCCGCTGCTCTCGGAAGAGGACGCGACCGTCTCGCGGCTTTCCGACGTGGAGGAGTTCAACGCCATGCGGCGCCTCGCGTTCTTCCGCCGCTTCACCGACCTGGAGCTCTGGGAGGTGGTTCGCAGCTGCCGTTGCCGCAAGGTGCTGGCCGGCACCGAGCTGATCCGCGAGGGCTTCGAGGACGACCACATCTACGTGCTCGCCGCCGGGCTGCTCAAGGTGACGCAGAAGGGGAAGCT
>JAYRND010000287.1:0-1831 GCA_041904885.1 Burkholderiales bacterium | reverse complement strand
GCCTTCGCCGGGTCGCTCGTGGTGCCGGCCGCGCGATCGTAGGTGATGCCGGTGGTCGTCAGAGGGGGGTCGGACAGAAGCGACTGGTAGTTCGGGTAGCGCGTGGCCCCGTATTCGTAGCCGAGCTCCACGGACCCGTTGGCCAGGACCTTTTCCACGGACGCGCCGCCGAAAACGCGGCCCCGCACGTCCGAGATCTCCAGCACCGGAAGCTCGCGCCCGAGCCGCGCGGACACCCCCGACAGCGCGACATCGGCGGTCGCCTGCGAAAGGCTGCCTTTCTCCAGCGTCGCCCAGAGCCTCAGCGCGCCGACGCCGCGGCGCACGTCGAGCGGATAGTCGACCCACGGGCGCCAGCCCGCCAGGTCCGTGTATCCGATCTCGGCGAAGATGCGCCCGCTCCACTTCGCGATGTCGCGCACGCCTTCGCCCTCGAGCTGCGCGCGCAGGTCCAGGCCCGAGCCCAGCTCGCGCGGGGGGCGCGCGGTCAACCCGGCCGCGTGCTCGTCGCCGTCGTTCTGCAGGCGGAAATTGAGCGCGGTGAGCCGCAGCGGCGGCGCCTTGCGCCGCTCGTCAACCCATTCGATCTCGGCGTCGCGGATCACGATCTCGCTCTGCGAGAGGATCCAGTCCGTCACCCTGCCTTCGCCCTTGTCGCCCGAGAGGCGGATTCCGGCGACGTAGATGTCGCCTTTCGCGTCGCGGCGCACCGCGAGCTTGGGCCGGTCGATGATGAACGAATGCGAGCGCAGCTCGCCCACGAACAGCGAGCGCCAGCCGATCACGTTCTCGACCGCCGGCAGCACCAGCGCTTCGCGGCCGCTGCTGTCGTAGATGCGCACGTCCGCGGTAGACAGGCGCGGCCGAAGCCCCTGCCAGTCGGTGGTGATGGCGCCGACTTTGACAGGCAACCCGATCGCCCGCGAAACCTTGGCGACGATGTCGCCGCGGTAGGTTTCGATATTCGGCAGCAGCCAGTAGCGCAGGCCCAGGAACACGGCAGCGAAGGCGAAGAACGAGACCCAGGCAAGGATCTCGAGCGCGCGCAGCAGGTTACGCAGCGGAACTGAAAGAGAGGTTCTCATCGCGCTTCGATCTGGCTCCTGTATTCTATCCGTAAATGCCGGATCCGATTCGGAAAATCGCCTTTTCACGGGTGGCTGCGCAATGGCTCGCCGCCCACCCCGCGCTCGCTTCGGAATGCGAGGCCGGCGCGGCATTCAGCGCGGCGGAAATGCATAACGCGCTGGATGGCTCGCCCGCCGACGACGAGGCCGCGTTCAAGCGCAGGCTGCGCCAGCTTCGCCGGCGCGTGCTGCTGCGGACCATGGCGCGCGACCTCGACGGCGAGGGCACGCCTGCGGCGAGGCTGGCCGAAGTGTGTTCGACCATGACCCTGCTCGCGGAGTTCACCATCCGCGCCTCGCTGCGCTGGCTGGGCGAGGAAGAGATGATCGTCGTCGGCATGGGCAAGCTGGGCGGCGGCGAGCTGAACGTGTCCTCCGACATCGACCTGGTGTTCGTGCACCCGGACGCGGCCGGGGACGCCGCCGGCCAGGGCCGGCTCGAGCGGACCGCGCGCCGGCTGATCGCGCTGCTGAACGACGTCACCGAGGACGGCTTCGTGTTCCGCGTCGACATGCGCCTGCGCCCCTACGGCAGCTCGGGGGCGCTGGTGAGCGGGTTCGAGGCGCTGGAGGCGTATTTCGTCGCGCAGGGGCGCGAATGGGAACGCTATGCCTGGATCAAGGCACGGGCTGTTTCAGGTTCTGAATCCAGCATCAAAGCCCTTCAGGAAATTGTCCGCCCGTTCGTTTACCGCAAATACCTC
>JAYRND010000286.1:0-11273 GCA_041904885.1 Burkholderiales bacterium | reverse complement strand
GCAGCGCTGGTGGTCTCCTTCCTCATGGTGCCGCCCGAGGGCACGGCGACCGGCGGGCAGCTGGACCTGAAGTCCGAGGCCGCGAGCAGCATGGATGCGCTCACCCAGGGAACGCTCGCCGGCGCGCAGCTGCTCGTCAACATCATCGCCATGCTGGTGGTCTTCGTCTCGCTGGTGACGCTGGTCAACCTTGCCATCGCTCCGTATTCGCTGCAGGGGCTGCTCGGCTGGGCGCTCGCCCCGCTTGCCTGGCTCGCGGGCGTGCCGTGGGCGGAGGCGCCGGCCGCGGGAAGCCTGCTCGGCACCAAGACGGTGCTGAACGAGCTCGTCGCCTACCTCGACCTCGCGCAGGCGAGCGGGCTCTCCGAGCGCAGCCGGCTGCTGATGACCTACGCGCTCTGCGGCTTCGCCAATTTCGGCAGCCTGGGCATCATGATCGGCGGCATGAGCACCATGTGCCCCGAGCGCCGGGGCGAGATCGTCTCGCTCGGCCTGAAATCGATCGTCGCGGGCACGCTTGCGACTTGCCTCACCGCGGCGACCGTCGGCCTGATACTTTAGTTCATTCCTATGGCGCTCAAACACACTGACGTCGTGAAGGTGCTGCCCCATGGCTGCGCCTACCTGTTCTTCGCGCTGCTGCTCCTGATCGTGACCTCGCCGGTGCTGATTGGCAGCGATGTCGGACGCATTGCCCTGAACCTGATGAACCTCGCCGTCCTGCTCGCCGCAGTCGCGGCGGTCGGCCGGACCCGGCACTCCATCACCATCGCCGTGCTCCTCGGCATCCCGGCGGCCGGATTCCAGGTGGTGGGAATCCTCCGCTCGAACACGCTGGACCTGGTGCTGTATTGGGCTTTCTCGGCGGCTTTGTACTTCTGGGTCATCGTCCAATTGCTGCGCTACGTACTCCACCGCGAGGTGATGAACACGAACAAGCTCTATGGAGCCGGCGCCATCTACCTGATGCTGGGCGTCACCTGGGCCTTCTTCTACGGGATCATCCAGTATTTCTATCCCGGGTCGTTCGCGCCCGCGGGCGCACCGCTCAGCATGTTCGACCTTTTCTACTTCAGCTTTACCGTGCTGACGACCGTGGGATTCGGCGACATCACGCCCGTGCATCCGGTGGCGCGCGGGCTCACGATGATCGAGCAGGTGATTGGCGTTCTCTATGTCGCGATCCTGATTGCGCGGTTGTCCGGCATGTACGCTGACGCGGAAAAGGGCTAGGGCGGAGAGCGCGACCCGCTTTCGATTCGGTGGCAAGAATCCTCCTCGCCTATTCCACCGTCGACGGGCAGACGCTGAAGATCTGCGACCGGATCCGCCATTCGCTCGAGCGCGACGGGCACGCCGTGGAGCTGGCCGAGCTCGGTAAGGGCCCGGGCATCGACGTCTCGCCGTTCGACAAGGTCGTGGTCGGCGCGAGCATCCGCTACGGCAAGCACCGCCCGCACGTCTACGAGTTCGTCGACGCCAACCGCGGCGCGCTCGAGGACAAGCCGAGCGCGTTCTTCAGCGTGAACGTGGTGGCGCGCAAGCCGGGCAAGGACACGCCCGAGGGCAATCCGTACATGAGGAAGTTCCGCAGAAAGTCGCGCTGGACGCCGGCCGTGCAGGCCGTGTTCGCCGGCAGGATCGACTACGCGCTGTACGGGCCGGTGGACCGCCTTGTCATCCGCTTCATCATGCTGCTCACTCGGGGGCCGACCGATCCGCGGGCGAGCGTCGAGTTCACCCACTGGCCGGCGGTAGACGCGTTCGCGCAGCGCGTGTCGGCGATGTAGCTCGGCGGCGCATGCAGCGGATTTACGTCACCGGCAATTCGGGCGCCGGAAAAACGCGGCTGGCGACGGCGTTGTCGGCGCATCTGGACCTGCCGTATCGCTCGTTGGAGCGCGTGATCTGGCAGCCCGGCTGGCGGCGCACGCCGGATGCGGAGCGCCTGGAGCAGGAGCAGGCGATCGCCGGCGGCGAGCGTTGGGTGGTCGACGGTGTGTCCGACACCGTCATGGGCGCCGCGGATACCATCGTCTTCCTGGACGTTTCCCGGCCGCGCTGCTACTGGCAGGCCTTCCAGCGGAATTTGCCCTACCTGTTTCGCTCGCGACCGGAATTCCCCGAGCGTTGCCCGGAGATTCTCATCGTCCCGACCCTGCTGAAAGGCATCTGGGATTTTCCGATGCACGTTCGCCCGCGGATCCTCGAGGCCTGCCGGTCGCCCGGGAAGCAGGTAATCCACATCCGCCGCGGCGGCGACCTGTCACGGTTCCTTTCCTCGCTGCGCGCGCGCTCCGCGGGAGGCCAGTCTGCGCCGGGCTAGACGCGTTCCCCGGCGGCGATCGCGTCCAGCGCCTCGAGCAGGTCTGCGGCGCGCTGCGGGCGGTGCGCGCGGTCCTTCTCCAGGCAGGACTGCACGAGCAGGTCCAGCTCCACCGGGATCGGCTGCGTCGCGACCGACGACACGCGCGGAGGCTCCTCGTTGAGGATGCGGCTGGAGAGCGCGAGGTCGTCGGCGCCCTCGAACATCTTGCGGCCGCTGAGCAGGAAGAAGGCGACCGCGCCCACGGCATAGATGTCGGCGCGCGCGTCGGCGTCGGCGGGGTCGCGCAGCCGCTCGGGCGCCATGTACAGCGGCGTTCCCAGGATTCGCAGGCTGCGCGTCAGGTTGCGGCTGTGCTCCTGCGTGGTGCTCTTCACCAGGCCGAAATCGAGGATCTTCACCACGTCGTTCTCGACGCCGCGCCGGCAGATCATGATGTTCTCGGGCTTGACGTCGCGGTGCACCAGCCCGGCGGCGTGCGCCGCCGCGAGGCCCGCGCAGATCTGCCGCAGGATCGGCAGCGCGCGCGCGAGCGGCACCGCGCCTTCGCGCTCGACCAGCTGCGCCAGGTTGATGCCGTCGAGGTACTCCATCGCGTAGTAGAACGAGCCGCCGGAGTGCCCGTAGTCGTAGATCTCGACCACGTTCGGGTGCGACACCGTGCTCACCAGCTGCACCTCGCGCTCGAAGCGCGCGATCATCTCGTCGCTCGAGCGCGCCGGCTTGAGCAGCTTCACCGCGCAGGGCCGCTTGAGCAGGGCATGACGCGCGCGGTAGACGTTGGCGATCCCGCCCTCGCCGATGCGTTCGAGGAGGCGGTAGGCGCCCAGGCGCCGCCCGCCGCCCAGCTCGCCGCGCAGGCGCAGCAGAGAGAAACCCGACCACAGCGCCGCTCCCGCCGCCAGCACCAGGGCGCCGAACACGACGCCGAACGCGAGGCGCAGGTAGCGCAGCGGCGCGTAGGCCTCGGCCGCCTCGATCTCGATCGCGACTCCGAAGCCGAGGTCCTCCAGCCAGCGCCACGCGCCGACCACTTGCGCGCCGCGCGCGCTGGCGTAGGGCTCGAGCGCCTCGCCCGAGCGCGCCGCGGGCCGCACGCCGGGCATGGCGAACAGCGCGCCCGCGCCGAAGCGGCTCGGCGTGAGCAGCCTGCCGTCCTCGTCGAAGGCGAACAGGTCCCCGGTGAGGCCCGGGCGCGCGGCGGCCAGGATTGCCGCGAGCACGTCGTCGGCGGGCTCGGCGATGCCCAGCGCGGCGATCGGCTTGCCGTCGGAGCCGCGCACCGGCGTCGCGATCCAGCCGAAGGCCTGGCCTTCGCGCAGCCGGGGCGGGTCCTCGACGCGGTCCGCGTCGCGGAAGGGCCGGAGGAAGCGCGATTCGCCGCGGAACACCGGGGCGAGCAGCGGCAGGAACCGGTCCCTGGTCACGCGCAGCCCGCAGTACTCGGGAAAGCGCGTCGCGAGCAGGCGGCCGGCCGAATCGGTGATGTTGAACGTGGAGTCTCCCACCTCGCGCAGCAGCGGCCGCAGCACTTCCTCTACGCGCGCGCGCGCCGGCCCGGCGCAGAGGTCCTCGCGCGTCGTGCCCGGGCGGGCGGCAAGGGCGACAAGCTGCGCGATCGCCTCGCGCACCGCCGGCTCGCGTGCGACGCGCTCGGCGTCGCCAGTCTCCTCGCGCACCCAGACGCGCAGCGCGTTCACTTCGGCGTCGAGCAGGCTGTTCATGGTGGCGGCGCGCAGCTCGCGCAGCGAGCCTTCGACGGCGGAATAGGTCCAGACCCCGAGCGCGAGCAGCGCCGCCGTGCTCGCGAGTACGAACGCGAGCCGGCCCGTCGTCAGCCAGCGCGCGCCTCGCTGCGGCTGCAGCCGGTCGGCGGGTTGGCTGTCGGTCGGGTTCAGGGAATGGGAACCGCGGACAGCAGCATCGCCTGCAGGTCGATGCCCTGCGTCGCGTTGTGCGCCGGGCGCAGGCGGTGCCCGGCGACGCCCGGCAGAACGGCCTGCACGTCCTCAGGAATGGCGCTGTCGCGGCCCTCGATCAGCGCCCAGGCGCGCGCCGAGCGCAGCAGCGCGAGCGCGGCGCGCGGCGACAGGCCCGCGGAAAAGTCCGGCGAGCGGCGCGTGTGATCGACGATCGCCTGCACGTAGTCGAGCAGGGCGGGAGCGGCGTGCACCCGCTGCGCCTGTGCCTGCAGCCCGACCAGCTCCTCGGGCGTCATGCAGGGCGTGAGGTTGGCGAGCAGGTCGCGCCGGTCCGTGCCGGAGAGCAGGGCACGCTCCGCCGAGCGGTCCGGGTAGCCCAGCTCGATGCGCATGAGGAAGCGGTCGAGCTGCGATTCGGGAAGCGGGAAGGTGCCGACCTGCTCGCTCGGGTTCTGCGTCGCGATGACGAAGAAGGGCTCGGGGAGCTTGCGCGTCTCGCCCTCCGCGGTGACCTGGTGCTCCTCCATGGCCTCGAGCAGCGCCGACTGCGTCTTCGGCGTCGCGCGGTTCACCTCGTCGGCGAGGATCAGCTGCGAGAAGATCGGCCCGGGATGGAAGCGGAACTCGCCGCTCGAGCGCTCGTAGACCGAGACGCCGAGGATGTCGGCGGGCAGCATGTCGCTCGTGAACTGGATGCGCTGGAAACCCAGGCCCAGCGAGCGCGCGAGCACGTGCGCGAGCGTGGTCTTGCCCACGCCCGGGATGTCCTCGATGAGCAGGTGGCCGCGCGCGAGCAGGCAGGCGAGCGCCATGCGGATCTGCGCCTCCTTGCCGAGGATGATCTGGCCGGCGGCCTCGATGATGCGGGCCACCGGCGAACCGGTGGCGGCGTGCAGCTGTCGTTTCAGGAGCATGCGGTCATTCTACGTTAGTATTCATGGTCTTATGTCCACCGCGTTCATCACCCATGGCGACTGCCTCAAGCACGACATGGGTGCCGGCCATCCCGAGCAGCCGGCGCGCCTGTCGGCGATCGAGGACCAGCTGATCTCCTCCGGCATCGACGGCTACCTGCACCGCCACGAGGCGCCGCTCGCCACGGACGAGCAGCTCGTGCGCGTGCATCCCGTCGAGTACGTGCGGGCGATCCGCGAGGCGGCGCCCGAGTTCGGCACCGTGCACCTCGATCCGGACACGGCGATGAACCCGCACTCGCTCAACGCCGCCTTGCGGGCCGCGGGAGCGGCGGTGCTCGCCGTGGATCTGGTGGTCGAGAAGAAGACCCAGAATGCATTTTGCAGCGTGCGGCCTCCCGGCCACCACGCCTGCCGCGCCCGGCCGATGGGTTTCTGCATCTTCAACAACGTCGCCGTCGCGGCCTGCCACGCGATCGAGGAGCACGGCCTCAAGCGCGTGGCGATCATCGACTTCGACGTGCACCACGGCAACGGCACCGAGGAAATCTTCGCGGGCAATCCCGCGGTCCTGATGGCGTCCACCTTCCAGCACCCGTTCTATCCCTACTCCGGGACCGAGATGCCGGCCTCGAACATGGTGAACGTGCCGCTCGCCGCCGGCGCCGGATCGAAGCAGTTCCAGGAAGCGGTCACGCGCTACTGGCTGCCGGCGCTGGACGAGTTCGAGCCGCAGCTGGTGCTGTTCTCCGCCGGGTTCGACGCGCACATCGAGGACGACATGGCGATGCTGCAGCTGAAGGACGCCGACTACCGCTGGGTCACCGAGCAGGTGAAGGCGGTCGCCGACCGCCATGCGAAGGGGCGCATCGTCTCGATGCTCGAGGGCGGCTACTCGCTCTCGGCCCTGGGCCGGAGCGTGGTTCAGCACTTGCGGGTGCTGGCGGGACTGAATTGAGCGCGCGCCCCGCGCGCATCCTGCCTGCCATCGTCGCCTCGCAGTTCGCGGGGACGTCCCTCTGGTTCGCCGGCAATGCGGTCCTCGGCGACCTGCAGCGCGACTGGGGCCTCGCCCCCGAAGCGCTCGGCTACGTCACCTCCGCTGTCCAGCTTGGATTCATCGCCGGCACGCTGGTGTTCGCATTCCTCGCAATCGCGGACCGGTTCTCGCCGAGGCTGGTGTTCCTGCTCAGCTCGCTCGCAGGCGCGGCGGCCAACCTGACCCTGCTCTTCGTGGATGCAGGTCTCGCGGCACTCCTCGCCTGCCGATTCGCCACCGGATTCTTCCTTGCCGGCATCTATCCGGTTGGCATGAAGATCGCATCGGGCTGGTACCGCGAAGGGCTGGGAAACGCGCTCGGTTTCCTTGTCGGCGCGCTTGTGCTCGGCACGGCGTTTCCCCACCTGCTGAAGTCGCTGGGGCAATCGTGGCCCTGGCCCACGGTGCTGGTGGGAGTGTCCGTCGTCGCGATGCTGGGCGGCCTGCTGATGTTCCTTCTTGTACCGGACGGGCCCCACCTTGCTAAGGGCGCGCGCTTTGACCCGCGCGCCTTGGTCGACGTATTCGCGTCGAAAGCGTTCCGCGCGTCGGCTTTCGGCTACTTCGGCCACATGTGGGAGCTGTACGCGTTCTGGGCGTTCGTGCCAATCGCGCTGGCAACCTGCGTGCCGGGGTACAGCGTGCCATTCTGGTCGTTCGCGGTGATCGCCGCGGGCGCGCTCGGCTGCGCGGGCGGCGGCCTGCTTTCCCTGCGCGCGGGCAGCGCGCGGGTCGCCGGCGCACAGCTCGCCGCCTCGGGCGCCTGCTGCCTCGTGTCGCCGCTCGTGCTGCTCGCCCCGCCGGCGGCGGTCATTGCCTTCCTCCTCTTCTGGGGAGTCGCCGTGGTCGGCGATTCTCCGCAATTCTCGGCGCTGAACGCGGCCCACGCGCCGCCCCAGTCGGTCGGTACCGCGCTCACGATCGGCAACTGCATCGGCTTCGCGATCACCATCGGCAGCATCCAGCTGCTGAACTCGGCCGCCGGCGTGCTGCCCGCCCATCTCCTGTTCCTGCTGCTCGCGCCCGGGCCGGCACTGGGCCTGCTTGCGCTGCGCCCGCTCCTGCGCGCCGAGCATGGCAGAATCAAGACCGGATGAGGCTGCTCGCGGGACTCTTGCTGGGGATCCTCTCGCTGGTGCCGGTGGCCAGCGCGCAGCCCTCCTGCAGCCCCGGCATCACCTTCGGCAGCCTGCTGGGCTCGGTGCGCATCGGCTACGGCGACGGGCGCCTCAACGTCGGCCGTCTCTACGCCGTGTGCCTGCCGGAGCCGGCGCGCAAGAGCAGGACCAACTACGCCTACGAGCCCGACGACGGCGGCCTGCTGCAGATGCGCGTGAAGAACGCCGGCGGCCAGGTGCTCGGCACCTACGTCTGGTACGCCGAGCGGATCGGCGGCCTCTGGGAGCTGCCGCGCTACAAGGTCTTGGGCGGGTTCGAGTCGGTGAAGCCGCTTGCGGCCGGCAGCTACGCTCTCGAATTCGCCGCCGACGACCGGCCGTTTGCCCGGTTCCCGTTCTCGGTCGCGACGATAAAGAGCGACGATCCCTACCAGGCGGCCGGTGAGCGCTACTTCATCGATGGTTCGTGGAGCGAGTACGGCAACCTCTACTACCAGCGCAACGATCCGCAGTCCTCGCTCGTGTTCACGGCCTGGGTGCAGGAACGCGCCGGCAAGGATGGCAAGCGCTCGGTGCCCTACGAGATCCAGCTGCTCGCGGGCCGCGGCGGCCGCGTGCTCGGGGAGGAGGCCGGCACGCTGCGCCTCGAGCCGCGCTGGCTGAGCGCGCAGTTGAACTTCCGCCCGCCGGGAGACCGCAACGCGTTCACCAAGGCGGCCGAGCTGCTGAAGGAGGACGGCGCCTACCGCATCCTCCTGACAGTGGACGGAAAGCTGTACGGCGAATATTCGCTCGCCGTGAAAGGCGGGCAGATCCAGATCCAGGGGCGCCAGCGGCGCGAGGGCGGAGACACGATGGACGCGATCACCGACTACATCTCGGGCGGCAAGTATTCCTCGTGGTGGCTGCGGCGCGAAGCAGCGAAATGATGCCGCGCGTTTTGCTGCCGGTCGTGCTCCTGGTCTCCGGCTGCGGCCAGCAGGTGGCCAATTCCTTCCAGGGCTACGCGGAAGGCGAGTTCGTCCTCGTCGCCGCGCCCTTCGGCGGGCGCCTGGAGAAGCGCTACGTGAACCGGGGCGAAGAGGTCGAGGCGGGCAAGCCGCTGTTCGTCCTCGAGCAGGAGAACGAGAAGGCGGCGAAGCGCGAGGCCGAGGAGCGCGTGCGCGAGGCCGAGGCGAAGGCCGCCGACCTCTCCACAGGGCGGCGCAAACCCGAGGTGGACCAGACTGTCGCGCAGGAGGCGCAGGCCAGGGCCGCGCGCAAGCTCGCCGACCGCACGCTGCAGCAGCAGAAGGCGCTTTTCGAGAAGGGCTTCGCCTCGGAGGAGGCCTACAACAACGCGCGCGCGGCCTACGAGCGCGACATCGCCCGGGTCGAGGAGATGGAGGCGGGCATCCGCGCCGCGCGCCAGACGGTGGGCCGCGAGCAGACCATTGCCGCGGCGAGGGCGGAGACGGAAGCTTCCCGCGCCGCGCTCGCGCAGAGCGACTGGCGCCTCGCGCAGCGCACGATCGCCGCGCCCATGAAGGCCTTCGTGCACGATACGCTCTACTCGGAGGGCGAGTGGGTGAATGCGGGCAGTCCGGTGGTGAGCCTGCTGCCGCCCGGCAACCTGAAAATGCGCTTCTTCGTGCCGGAGACCGTGGTCGGCGCGCTGAAGATGGGGCAGGAAGTGAAAGCCTCCTGCGACGGCTGCGGCGCGGCGATCCCGGCGAAGATCAGCTACATCTCCCGCCAGGCCGAGTTCACGCCGCCCGTGATCTTCAGCCGCGAGCAGCGCGCCAAGCTGGTGTTCCTCGTGGAGGCGCGCGCCGCGGCCGCGGACGCCGTCAAGCTCAAGCCCGGGCAGCCGCTCGACGTCTCCCTGAAATAATGGACTTTGCGATCGATGTCGCCGGCCTGAACAAGAGCTTCGGCGGCAAGCACGTCGTGAAGGACCTCGCGCTGAAGGTGCCGCGCGGGCAGATCTTCGGGTTTCTCGGTCCCAACGGCAGCGGCAAGACCACCTCGATCCGCATGATCTGCGGCCTGCTCAGGGCCGATTCCGGGCGCGGCACCTGCCTCGGCTACGACGTGATCAGCCAGTCGGCCGAGATCAAGCGCGAGGTCGGCTACATGACCCAGCGCTTCTCGCTCTGGGAGGACCTCACCATCCGCGAGAACATGGATTTCATCGCGCGCATGTACGGCATGTCCGGCCGCGCGCGCGCGGTGGACGCGGCGATCGAGGCGCTGGGCCTGACGTCGCGGCGCGACCAGCTCGCGGGCACGCTCTCGGGCGGCTGGAAGCAGCGCCTCGCGCTCGCCTCGTGCATGCTGCACCAGCCCAAGCTCCTGCTGCTGGACGAGCCCACCGCGGGCGTCGACCCCAAGGCGCGGCGCGACTTCTGGGACGAGCTGCACCGCATGTGCGAGCAGGGCATGACGGTGCTCGTCACCACGCACTACATGGACGAGGCCGAGCGTTGCCACCAGCTCGGCTACATCGCCTACGGCAAGCTGCTCGCGCTGGGCACGGCGAAGGAGCTCATCGAACGGCATCACGAGCCGACGCTGGAATCGCTGTTCGTCAACCTCATGCGCAGCGCCGAGGACAACTTCCAGTGAGCGTGCGGTCGCCCTCGCTGTCGCGGTGGATCGGCATCATGCTGAAGGAGTTCATCCAGCTGAAGCGCGACCGGCTTACCTTCGGCATGATCATCGGCATCCCGATCCTCCAGTTGATATTGTTTGGCTTCGCGATCAACGCCGACCCGCGCCAGCTGCCGACCGCGGTGCTGATGGCCGACCACGACCGCTACGGGCGCACGGTGCTCTGGGCGCTGAAGAACAGCAACTACTTCCGCATCGACCGCGAGGTGCGCAGCGAGGAGGAGGCGAACGAGCTGCTCGCGAGGGGCGAGGTCCAGTTCGTGGTCACCGTGCCGGAGAATTTCTCGCGCAAGGTGGCGCGCGGCGAGCGCCCGCCGATCCTTGTCGAGGCCGACGCCACCGATCCCTCGGCCACCGGCCCGGCGATCTCGGCGCTCGGCACCATCGCGCGCAGCGCGCTCGAGCGCGACCTGCAGGGGACGCTAGCGCGGCTGAATCCCGTGCCCGACCCCGCGGAACTGCGCGTGCACAGGCGCTACAACCCGGAGAACGTGACGCAGTACAACATCGTGCCGGGGCTGCTGGGTGTGATCCTCACCATGACCATGATCCTCATGACCGGCCTCGCCATGACGCGCGAGCGCGAGCGCGGCACCTTCGAGAACCTCCTCGCCACGCCCGCCCTGCCGATCGAGGTGATGACCGGCAAGATCATCCCCTACATCATGATCGGTCTCATCCAGGTGACGATCGTGCTGGGCGCATCCCAGGTGCTTTTCAACGTGCCCATGCTGGGCTCGGTGCCGCTCCTCTTTCTCTGCGTGTTGCTGTTCATCGCCGCCAACCTCGCCCTCGGCATCACCTTCTCGTCCATTGCGCGCAACCAGCTCCAGGCGATGCAGATGACCTTCTTCTTCTTCCTGCCCTCGATCCTGCTCTCGGGCTTCATGTTCCCCTTCCGCGGCATGCCCGAATGGGCGCAGTGGCTGGGCTCGATCCTGCCGCTCACGCACTTCCTGCAGCTCGTGCGCGGAATCATGCTCAAGGGCAACGAGATCGGCGCCCTCTGGCACCACATCTGGCCGCTCATCGCCTTCATGCTCGCCGCCATCGGCCTTGGCCTGCTCGTCTACCGGCGCACCCTGGACTGACTGCCCCGTTGCCTCCGCAGGCGAGGCCTGTTTGTCATCCTCTGCGTGAGGGAGTAGCGTTCTGCGCATCGAAATCGGCGGGCTGGCATCTGCGCCTTTTGTCTACACTGATATTCGACCCTAAGGATGTATGCGGAAAGGATTTTTCATGAGTTGTTCGGACAACAAGCAAAGGTTTAGTTAGGCACTTCTGCTGACTATTGAACGTTAG
>JAYRND010000285.1:0-8538 GCA_041904885.1 Burkholderiales bacterium | reverse complement strand
ACCGGCAGCCAGGCTTTCTTCTCCAGCCCGATGCCGTGCTCGGCCGAGATCGCGCCGCCCGCGGACTCCAGCGGCGCGTAGACGATGCGCTCGAGCGCCTCGCGCGCGTCCGCCGGCAGCCCGTCCGGGCTGATCACCAGGTGCAGGTTGCCGTCGCCCATGTGCCCGAACACGAACGCGCGCACCTTCGGCCAGCGCGCGCGCAGCTCCGACCTTACCTGCCCGACATAGTCCTCCATGCCCGCGATGGAAATGGAAATGTCGAAGGTGACCGGCATGCCCCAGCGCGCGGTCTGCAGAACGTCGTCGCGCAGCGCCCAGATCCCGGCCACCTCGGACTGCGAGCGCGCGAGCGCGGCGTCCGAGACGAGCCCGTCCTCCGCGGCTTTCTCCAGCGCGGCCTGGAAGCGCTCGGCGTCGCGCTCCGGGTCGCCGCCCATCGCCTCGATGAGCACGTAGTAGGGCGAGCCGTGCGGCACCGGCGCGCGCCCCTTCGCCGGCGGCGTGGTCACCAGTTCGTAGAACTCGGGCCACATCACCTCGAAGGCGGACAGGCTGCCTCCGAGCGCGCGATCCATGTGCTTGAGCAGCGCGGCGAGTGCGCCGAACCCCGGCACCGCGGCGAAGGCCACGTCCTGGCGCGCCGGCTTCTCGCGCAGGCGCAGCACGAGCCGCGTGATCACGCCCAGCGTCCCCTCCGCGCCGATGAACAGCTGCTTCAGGTCGTAGCCCGAATTGTTCTTTATCAGCCGGTTTAGGGCCGGGACCACCGTGCCATCGGCGAGCACCGCCTCCAGCCCGAGCACCATCTCGCGCGTCATCCCGAAGCGCAGCACGCGATTGCCGCCGGCGTTGGTCGAGGCGTTGCCGCCGAGCGTTGCGCTGCCGCGCGCGCCCAGGTCCAGCGGAAACGCGAGCCCCTGCGCGTCGGCGGCTTCCTGCAGCTCCTGCAGCGTCACGCCGGCCTCCACCACCGCCACGCGCTGCACCGGGTCGATGGACTCGATCCTGCGCATGCGCTCGAGGGACAGCACGACGTCCTCCGGCGTGGTATCGGCGCCGTGCACGAGGCCGGTCAGCCCGCCATGCGTGATCACCGGCTGCCCGGCGGCGTGGCACAGCGCGAGCGCGGCCGAGACTTCGGCGGTGCTGCCGGGGCGCAGCAGCAGGCCCGCGCGCACCGGCTGGCGGCGCATCCAGTCCTCGGTGCGCCCGGCGAGCGATTCGCCCTCGAGGATCGCCTCCGCCGGCAGGGCCTTCCTCAGCCGGGCGGCCAGGGCCGCATCGATCATCGGGACTGCTTCTTGAACGAGCGCGCGGCGGCAAGCGCGCGCTCCACGCCGGCCGCATTCACGTCCAGGTGCGTCACCAGGCGCATGCGCGGGCCCTGCAGCACCAGCACCTCGTTGTTGACCATGTGGTCGGCGAAGCCCTCGGGCGCCGTCACGAACACCATGTTGGTGTGCGGCCCCTGCACCTCGAACCCGGCCTCGCGCAGGCCCTGCGCGAGCCGCTGCGCGTTGGCGTGGTCCTCCGCCAGGCGCGCGACGTTGTTCTCGAGCGCGTAGAGGCCCGCCGCGGCGATCAGGCCCGCCTGGCGCATCGCGCCGCCGAGGATCTTGCGCGCTCGCCGCGCCCGGGCAATGAGGGCGTCGTTGCCCAGCAGCAGGGTGCCCGCCGGCGCGCCCAGGCCTTTCGACAGGCAGACCGACACCGAGTCGAATCCCCGGCACAGCTCGCGCGCGCCCACGCCCAGCGCGGCCGCGGCGTTGAAGATCCGCGCTCCATCGAGGTGCGTAGCGAGGTTTCTTCTTTTCGCGAGCTTCAGCGCCTCGTCGATGTAGCCCCGGGAAATCGCCCTGCCGCCGATCGTGTTCTCGAGCGCGAGCAGCCGCGTGCGCGCGAAGTGCGGGTCGTCGGGCTTGATCGCCGCCTCGACTTCGGCGAGGTCCAGCGTGCCGTCGGGACGGTTGGCGAGCGGCTGCGGCTGGATCGAGCCGAGCACCGCGCCCCCGCCCGCCTCGAAGCGGTAGGTGTGCGCCTCCTGGCCGACGAGGTATTCGTCGCCGCGCCCGCAGTGGCTCATCAGCGCGGCGAGGTTCGATTGCGTGCCGCTGGGGAACAGCAGCGCGTGCGAAAAGCCGAGCAGCTGCGCGGCGTGCGCCTGCAGCCGGTTGACGGTGGGGTCGTCGCCGAAGACGTCGTCGCCCAGCGGCGCCTCGATCATGGCGCGGCGCATGCCGGCCGACGGCCGCGTCACCGTGTCGGAGCGCAGGTCCACCAGCATTCCCTTGGCGTTGTCGCCGATCATCTCCCCTCCCCGCCGTTCCGCGCTGCAACACCCGGCGCGCGCGCCGGGCCCGCCCATTTGGCGGTGATTTTACCTTTGGTGTATGATCGTTCCCGCTGGATTCCTCTATGAGTTCTCGCTGGTCTGGTTCTAGAAAAACACACAACCCTGCGCACTCTCTCTTGGTGGTACCGGCACGGCGGGCTACACGCCCAAATCATTAATTAATATTTTGGAAAGGCAATCAGACATGGCAACCGGAACCGTCAAGTGGTTTAACGATGCGAAAGGTTTTGGCTTCATCACTCCCGATGGCGGCGGCAAGGACGTGTTCGCGCACTTCTCCGCGATCCAGGGCTCGGGCTTCAAGAGCCTGAAGGAGAACCAGAAGGTTTCGTTCGACATCACCACGGGGCCGAAAGGCGACCAGGCGACGAACATCAAACCGCTCTAAGCGGCGTTCGACCGACCTACGAGAAGGCCCGCTCCGGCGGGCCTTTTTCATTTCCGCCCCCCGCCATGACGCCGCCGCCCGACTGGCTCTGGATCCCGATCACGCTGTGGGCCGCGCTCGCGCAGACCTTGCGCAACGCGGCGCAACGCGGCCTCACCGCGCGCCTGGGCACCCTGGGCGCGACGCTGGTGCGATTCCTCTACGGCCTGCCGTTCGCGCTGCTCTGGCTGTGGGCGGTTCTTTCGTACACGGGCGAAGCGCTGCCCGCGCCGGGGCCGGGATTCGCCGCCTGGGTGGCGCTGGGCGCGCTGTCGCAGATCGCCGCCACCGCGCTGCTGCTGCGAACCATGCAGGAGAGCAACTTCGCGCTGGGCGTCGCCTACTCCAAGACCGAAGTGATCCAGGTGGCCCTGTTCGCCTTCGTCTTCCTGGGCGACCAGCTCGGCCTCGCCGCGCAGCTGGCGATCGCCTGCGCCACCGTCGGCGTGCTGCTGCTGTCGCCCGCGGACAAGGAGCGGCCCTTGCGCGCGCTGGTCGCCGGCTTGAAGGGCAAGGCAGCGCTGCTCGGCCTCGCCTCGGGCGCCGGCTTCGCCTTCGCCGCCGTGGGCTACCGCGGCGCGGCGCTGTCCTTCGGCGGCGCGCCCTACCTCGCCTCGGCCGCGCTCACGCTCGCCGCGGCGCTCGCCCTGCAGACCGCCGTGCTCGGCGGCTGGCTGCTGGCTCGGGAACCCAAAGTGGTCAGAGGCGTGCTGCGCGAGTGGCGGCCGTCGCTGTTCGCCGGCTTCATGGGCGCCGCCGCCTCGGCGGGCTGGTTCACCGCCTTCGCCATCCAGACCGCGGCCAGCGTGCGCACGCTGGGCCTCGTCGAGCTCCTGTTCGTGTACGTCATTTCGCTGAAGATCTTTCGCGAGCGCCTGAGCGCGATGGAGCTGTCCGGCATGGCCCTCATCGCCATCGGCATCGCCGGGATCACGCTCGGTCGCTAGCGGGCTTTGCGGTACAGTCCGGCTCCAGGGGAGGAAGGTCCATGAAGATCGCAACGTTCGTCACCGGCCTGCTGCTGTCGGCCTGCGCCATCGCGCAGCCGTATCCGAGCAAGCCCGTCAAATTCGTCGTGCCGTTCCCGCCCGGCGGCAACCTGGACTTCGTCGCGCGCACCCTGCAGCCGAAGATGCAGGAGGTGCTGGGGCAGCCGGTGCTCATCGAGAACAAGGGCGGCGCCGCCGGCATGATCGGCCTGGAATACGCCTCGAAGCAGCCGGGCGACGGCTACACCATCGTGCTCGGCAATACGGGCACCGTCGCCATCAACGTCTCGGTCTACCCGAAGATGCCCTACGACCCAGTCAAGGACTTCGTCGCCATCGGCATCACCACCACCAACGCGCTGATGGCGACCATCGCCGGCAACGTGCCCGCCGCGAACCTGCAGGAGTTCGTCGCCCTCGCAAAGAAGAATCCCGGCAAGCTCAACTTCGCGATCTCCGGCGCGGGCTCGGGCCCGCACTTCGGCGCGGAGATGTTCAAGCGCGCCGCCGGGCTCGACATCCCCATCGTTTTCTACAAGGGCAGCGGCCCCGCGCTCACCGACCTGCTGGGCGGCCAGGTGCAGGTCCTGATGGATGCGCCCTCGGTCACGATGTCGCAGGTGAAGGCGGGCAAACTGAAGGCGCTGGCGGTGACGGGCAAGGCGCGGCTCGCGTCGCTCCCGGATGTGCCCACCTTCGAGCAGGCCGGGCTCGCCGGCGTGGACGCGAGCGGCTTCCAGGGCGTGCTCGCGCCCGCCGGCACGCCGCCCGAGGCAGTGGCGAAGCTCTCGCAAGCGCTGAACGCCGCGCTGGCGCAGCCCGAGGTGAAGGAGCGGTTCGCCGCCAACGGCCTCGACGTCGCCTCCTCCACGCCCGCCGAGTTCGCCGCGTTCATCCGCAGCGAGATCGCCAAGTGGGGCAAGGTCGCCAGGGAAGCCAACATCAAGGTCGACCAGTAAAAAGAAAAGGCCCGCCGAAGCGGGCCTTTTTTGGTGCAAAGGCATTCCGGCGCTAGCCGGCGATGCTCCTGGTAGTGCGAGTTGATCCGGAGCACTGCCCGCCGCGCATCTGCCGGCACATGCCTTGGTGGACTCTCACTGGATCACCTCCTTTCGTGGTTGGGGAAGCCGCAGTCTATCAAACGCCGCGCAGGCGCACATGCAGCGGCAACCCGCCCCCGGGCAGCAGCGTGACGCGCGCCACCGGATGCGGATCGCGGCCGGGCACCGGCGCGAAGCTCGCCTTCTGCACCAGCGTGGCCAGCATCGCGGTGGCCTCGATCATCGCGAAGGCCATGCCGATGCAGATACGCGGGCCGGCGCCGAACGGTAGGTACTGGTAGCGGGAGATCCTCTCCTCGCGTTGCGGGGCGAAGCGATCCGGGTCGAAGGCGTCGGGATCGTCCCAGCGCAGGCGGTGGCGGTGGATGGCATAGATCGGCATGACCACCGTGGCGCCCGCGCCGACCGCGGTGTCCCCCAGCCGCGTCGCGGTCACGCACTGGCGCGCCAGCATCGGCACGGGCGGAAAGAGGCGCATCGATTCCTTGAGGACCTGCTGCACGAGCACGAGGCGCTCGATGTGCTCGCTCGCGACCGGACTGCCGCCGGTGACGCGCCCGACTTCGTCTTCCAGCGCCACCGCCCATTCCGGCGAGCGAGCCACGAGGTACAGTGTCCAGGCGAGGGCGCGCGCCGTCGTCTCGTGGCCCGCAAGGTAGAACGTGAGCAGGTTGTCGATCAGCTGCTCGTCGTTCATGGCCTGGCCGGTCTCGGGGTCGCGCGCCCGTACCTGGCGCTGCCTGAGGTCGTCGGCCGCGCCCGGCGTAGCGCCCGCGGCCTCGAGCGCGCGCCGCTCGCCGAGCAGCGCCGCTACCGCGGCGCGCAGCGTGCGGATGGCGCGCGCGCCCGACACCAGCCCGGGGCGCGGCAGCCACGAGGGCGCGCCGACCATCGCGTAGAGCTGGCCCCAGCCGCCCGCGCGCTGGAAGTCGCCCATCGACTCTTCGAGCACCGGCCCCACGGTGCGGTCGGCCGAGGGCAGCAGGCTCGCCGAGATCACCTGGAACGTGGCCTGGGTCATGTCGCGGTCGATGCGCTGCACCGAGCCCGCCGGCGATTGGCGCCAGCGCTCGATGAGATCCTCGGTCGCGCGCACGAACGTGGGCACGTAGCCGAGCAGGTCCTGGTGCCGGAACATCGGCGCGGAGGCCTGCCGCTGCCACTTCCAGTCCGCGCCCTCGCTGGTGAGGATGCCCTTGCCGAGCAGCGGCGAGAGCAGCCGGATCTGCGACAGCTTCTGGAATTTCTCGCGCTCGTCGAGCAGCACCGCCTTCACCAGCGCCGGCGCGGTGATCCACAGGCGCTGCATCCTGCTCACGTCGTTGGCGACCAGGTCCTGCTCGTAGACGGCCTGCGGCACGACCTCGAGCGGGTTGCGCACGAACGCGGAGAGGAAGGCGAGCCCTCTGAGGGGCTGCGCCGGCGGCGGCACGCGCGGCGGCACGAGCCGGGCCGCGGCGAGCGCCATCGTCAGGAATTCCTGCGGCTGCGGGGCAGCCCGGCCGCGGCTACTTCTTGCCCGACTCGGCCTTGGCCTGGTCGCTCATGGTGAAGCGCCAGATCAGGAACAGAATCACCGCGATCACGGCGATGCCCACGCCCGAGAGCGCACCGGCCGGCGCATCGGCGACCCGGTCGGCGATCGCCAGGACTTCGGCGTCGGTCAGCGCCGCCACGCGCTGCTTCGCCTGCTCGCCCGCAAGCCCGTACTCCTGGAGCTTGCCGATCAGGCCCGCGCGCGCCGCGTTTGCGGCGTCCGCCTGGACTGTCGCCGCGGCGACCGCCTGGCCGGTGCCGATCATCCCGGCCTGCGACTGGAAAGGCAGGAAGGCGAGGCAGAGGACCAGCAGGCGGCTGATGGAGCGGACGAAGGCTTGGTTCATGACGGCATCTCCCCGGTAGACGGGCGCACTGTAGTCTGCCGGAGGCGAAGTTGCAACTTCGCTTCGGGCGGCCGGTCGTCCATCAGCCACTGCAGCAGGAACGCGGCGAGGCCGATCGCGATCAGCGCGCCCCAGGCGAAGTCGTAGCTGCCCCATTGCGCGAACACCAGACCGCCCATCCAGGCGCCAAAGAACGAGCCCACCTGGTGGCTGAAGAACACCACGCCGTACAGCGCGCCGAAATGCGCGAGCCCGAACACGCGGCTGAGGATGCCGGTGACCAGCGGCGAGACGCCCAGCCAGAGCAGGCCCATGGCGGAGGCGAAAATCAGCGTGGTGGTCGCGCTGACCGGCATCAGCAGGAAGGCGCAGATGAAGAGCGTGCGCAGCAGGTAGATCAGCGCGAGCAGGTGCTTCTGGCTGTAGCGCGCGCCCAGCAGCCCGAAGCCGTAGGTGCCGATGGTATTGAACAGGCCGATCAGGCCGAGCGCGGTCGCGCTCACGCCCGGGGCCACCCCGCACAGCTGCAGGTAGGCGGGCAGGTGCGTGGTGATGAAGACGAGCTGGAAGCCGCAGGCGAAGAACGCCAGCGTCATGAACAGGTAGCCGCGGTGGCCGATGGCCTCCGCCAGCGCCTCGCGCAAAGGCTTGGGCTTCGAATCCGCCTTCGGGGAAACCTGCGAAGGGTCGGCATTCAGGACAATGGCAAGCCTCTTGATCGGCAGCGCGAGCAGCGCCATCGAGCTGGCGATCACGGCGAACACGACCAGCGCGGCCTGCCAGCCCATGCCGTCGATCAGCGATTGCCCGATCGGCGCGAGCACCATGGTGCCGAGCGACCCCGAGGCCGCGACCAGGCCGACCGTCTGGCTCTGCTTCTCCGGCGGCGTCGCGCGCGCCACCACGCCCATCAGCACGCCGAACGCGGTGCCCGCGGTGCCGATGCCGAGCAGGAAGCCCGCGGCGTTGAGCCCGAGCGCGCCCGGCGCGAGCACCATCAGCAGCACGCCCAGCGCGTAGAGGATCGCGGTGCCGACGATGATCGGCCGCGGGCCGTGCTTGTCGGCGAGCGCGCCCACGAACGGCTGGCTGAGGCCCCAGACGATGTTCTGTAGCGCGATCGCGAAGCCGAAGGTCGCCGCCGAGACGCCCGCATCGACCGTCATCGGCCGCATGAACAGCCCAAGGCTCTGGCGCAGTCCCATGCAAATGGAAATGATCAGGCCGCTCAGGACGAGCAGCAGGACCATCGCGCGGCGGTTGGTGGAGGCCATGGGCGTCTCTTATACCGGGGATGATGCGGCACTGCAGCAGCGTTTCACAAACGGCAAATGCGCATCGCTTGGATGCGCGGCGCGCATCAAGCGCGGCTCAGGACGCTTTCTTTTCCGCCGGACGGTGCGGGCGCGGCGCGGTCGGCGCGCCCGCCTTCTTCCACTCCCCGTAGCCGCCCTCCAGGTGCAGCACGTTCTGCATGCCCATGTCGGCGAGCGTCGCCGCGGCGAGCACGCCGCGCCAGTCGGCCTGGCAGTAGAGGATGAATGTCTTGCCCTCGGCGAAGACCGGCTTGTAGTAGGGGCTCTCGGGGTCCACCCAGAATTCCAGCATGCCGCGCGGCGCGTGGAAGGCGCCGGGGATCATGCCGTCGCGCTCCAGCTCCCTCACGTCGCGCAGGTCCACGAACACCGTCCCCGGGTCGTCCTGGCGCTTGCGCGCCTCGGCGACCGAAATGCCGCGGGTCCTCGCCTCGGCTTCGGCGATCAGCTGCTTGATGCCCTTCCGGATCATGGCCATCCCCGTTTATCCGATTCAGGCCGGCATT
>JAYRND010000284.1:0-2250 GCA_041904885.1 Burkholderiales bacterium | reverse complement strand
TCGCGAGCGAGTACGGCATGGGCCGGCGGTCGGTGTAGATGCCGACGGTGGGCTGCAGCAGGGAGGCGGTGAGCTGGAAGGCGAGCGTGATGAGGCCGACCTGCGCGAAGTCGAGGTGCAGCTGCTGCTTGAGCATCGGATACAGCGCCGGAATCAGCGACTGCATCAGGTCGTTCAGCAGGTGGCAGAAGCCGAGCGAGATCAGCACGGGAAAGACCGCCTCGCCCGGACTCGACGGAGCCGGGGCGCCGGCGGCGGGATCTGCGGCGACTGCTTTTTGCACGGGCGGGTTCGCTAGCGGGGCGGCGTCGCGTACGGCTCGTCCATGGCGACGAACTCGGTCTCCTTCACCGCGTTGGCGCTCCAGGCGGCAACCGCCGGCGAGGCGAGCAGGCGCTGCTGGTAGTCGCGCGCCGCGCCGGAGAGCTCAACGCCGTAGGTGACGAGGCGGGTCGCGACAGGCGCATAGAAGGCGTCTGCCGCGCAGAATTCGCCGAACAGGAACGGGCCCTCCGCCGCTGCCCAAATCGCGCTGATGCGCGCGATGTCCTTCGCGACCTCGTCGTTCATCCCCTTGCCGGGGTAGCGGCTGCGGATGTTCATCGGCATCGCGGCGCGCAGCGCGCGGAACCCCGAATGCATCTCGGCCGCCGCGCAGCGCGCGCGGGCGCGCTTGCGCGACTCGGCCGGCCACACGCCGGCACCCGGGCGGATGTCGTGCAGCCGTTCGGCGATCGCCAGCGTGTCCCAGGTGGCGAATCCCGAGCCGGGCTCGCCTTCCCAGAGGACGGGCACCAGGCCCGACGGGGAAAGGCGGCCGATGTTGTCGTCCCATTCCTTCGATTCGAACTTGAGCATGCGCTCGCCGAAAGGAATGCCACGTCCGCGCAGCAGGACCCAGGGCCGCATGGACCACGAGGAGTAGTTCTTGTTGGCGATAACCAGCGTGAGCGGGGCGTCCATGGCCCCGCATTCTAGGCGGATTCGCCTGCCGCGGCCGCCTGCGGCACGGTGCCGCCCGCGCCGATCCGGTACCAGTCCACCTTGCGCGTCGCCACCATCGCCGCCGCGAGGCAGGCGAAGACGAGCAGCGAGCCCATCAGCAGCGCGTGATCCTCGGAGCGCAGGAGCACGTACAGCAGCCCATAGAGCGCGGCCAGCGCGCCGGCGAAGGCAAGGCCGCCGCGCACGCTGCCCAGCACGTGGCGGAGGTAGTAGCCGATCAGCGCGACGCAGCCGCTGGTGGCGATCGCGTAGGCGCCGGCGAAGCCGATGTGCTCCGAGAGGGAGATCAGCAGCAGGAAGAAGACCGCGAGCGCCGCGCCGACCAGCGCGTACGGCACCGGATGGATGACGCGCCTGGTCAGGACCTCGAACAGGAAGATCGCCGAGAACGTGAGCAGGATGAAGAGGAAGCCGTACTTCACCGAGCGCTCCACCGTCTGGTAGAGGTCCACGGGCTGGAGAAAGGAGATTCCCAGACTGTGCTGCAGGAAAGGCTCGCACTGCCGCGAGCGGGTGCAGCGCTGGTAGAGCTGCTCCAGGTTGGTGGCGAAGTGCGAAGTCTTCCAGGTCGCCGCGAAGCCTTCCTTCGATACGCTCGAGCCGCCGTCGGGCAGGATGCGCCCCTGGAAGCTCGGGTGCGGCCAGCCCGAGGTGAGCGACACAGTGCTCGAAGCGCCCACCGGCACGATGTCCAGGCGCTCGGTGCCCAGGAGCGTCAGCTCGATCCGGAACTCGTGCGTCTGCGCGGACTTGGCGGCGGAGGCGCCGAGCACGCCGAGGTCGGCATGGACTCCGCTCGGCAGACCCGCGGCCTCGAGCCCGCCGGGCTGGAGCTGCGGCTGCGTGCCGTTCCATTCCAGCTTGATGCGGTCGCGGATGCCGCGCGTGTCGAGAATGCCGAGCACAAGCTGCGCGCGGCCGAGCTCGAGAATACCCGCCTCGGACTGGATCCCCAGGCCGGGCGGCAGCGTGAAGCTGCCGCGCAGCTTCGCGGAGAGCGTGTACAGGTGCGCCTTGTAGAGGCTGCGGTGCTTCTCCTGCAGGTCGATGCTGCCCTCCACCGTGAGGCTGTCGGGCAGCAGCCCGACGTGGCCGTGCTCGACCTTGTCCTTGCTGACCACCCGGGTCCTGCCGCCCTCGTCGGTGGTGGTGGTCGACTCCTGCGTCCGGCGCGTGTAGGGAATATAGAGGACCGGGCCGACGATCCGCTGCGCCTCGCTCGAGCCGCGCGCGATGTCGGCGATT
>JAYRND010000283.1:0-4611 GCA_041904885.1 Burkholderiales bacterium | reverse complement strand
GTCACGCCGGGAGTCGGTCCCAATGTGCGGCATTCTTGGCATTGTCGCTCGCTCACCCGTCAACCAGCTGCTGTACGACGGCCTGCTGCTCCTGCAGCACCGCGGCCAGGACGCCGCAGGCATCGTCACAAGCGAGCGCAAGTCCTTCTACATGCAGAAGAGCACCGGAATGGTGCGCGACGTGTTCCGCACGCGCAACATGCGCTCGCTCCCGGGCAACATCGGCATCGCGCACTGCCGGTATCCGACCGCCGGGTCCGCTTCCAACTCTGCCGAGGCGCAGCCGTTCTACGTCAATTCGCCGTTCGGCATCGTGCTCGGGCACAACGGCAACCTGACCAACTCCGACAAGCTCAAGGAGGAGATGTTCCGGCAGGACCTGCGGCACATCAACACCAACTCGGACTCCGAGGTGCTGCTGAACGTGCTGGCGCACGAGCTGGAGAAGTCCTCGGTCAAGCTGCGCCTCGACCCGCCGACGATCTTCGCCGCGGTCGCCAACGTGCACCGGCGCGTGCGCGGCGCCTACGCGGTGATCGCCATGATCGCGGGCCACGGCGTGCTCGCATTCCGCGACCCCTACGGCATCCGCCCGGCCGTGATCGGCTACAGCGAGACCGCCGCCGGCATCGAGTACATGGTGGCCTCCGAGTCGGTGGCGGTGGACGCGATGGGATTCCGCCTGCTGCGCGACATCGCGCCGGGGGAGGCGGTCTTCATCGACGAGGACGGCAGGCTGCACAGCCAGCAGTGCGCCGAAGGCACCTCGCTCAACCCCTGCATTTTCGAGTACGTCTACCTAGCGCGCCCGGATTCCATCATCGACGGCGCCTCGGTGTACGAGACACGCCTGCGCATGGGAGAAAAGCTCGTCGAGAAGATCAAGCGGCAGTACCAGCATCTCGAGATCGACGTGGTGATCCCGATTCCGGACTCCAGCCGTCCCTCGGCCATGCAGCTCGCGCTGGGCCTGGGCGTGCCGTATCGCGAAGGCTTCGTCAAGAACCGCTACATCGGCCGCACCTTCATCATGCCGGGCCAGGCGGTGCGCAAGCGCTCGGTGCGGCAGAAGCTGAACGTGATCGGCATGGAGTTCAAGGGCAAGAACGTGCTGCTGGTGGACGACTCCATTGTGCGCGGCACCACCAGCCGCGAGATCGTGCAGATGGCGCGCGAGTCGGGCGCCCGCAAGGTGTTTTTCGCCTCGGCCGCGCCGCCGGTCCGGTTCCCGAACGTCTACGGCATCGACATGCCGACCCGCGCCGAGCTGATCGCGGCGCACCGCAGCGAGGATGAAGTCGCCGCCGAGATCGGCGCCGACGCACTCATCTACCAGGACCTGCAAGACCTCAAGGACGCGGTGCGCCAGGTGAACCCGAAGCTCGCCCATTTCGAGACTTCCTGCTTCGACGGGGTCTACGTCACCGGCGATGTCACCGCCGACTACCTCCACGTGGTGGAGACACGCCGCGACGCGCAACGGGACGGCGACGAAGAGGAGGGCGCCCAGCTCGACCTCAACCTGGTGGCGAACGGGTGAGCCTGTGATATAGTGACGCTTTACGCGCCGATTTGAGCCACAGCTTGCGGGCGCGCTACAAATCCAGCTAAAGCGTGCCAGGGAAACCCGGTCCGCTTGCAGAGAAAGGATCGGGTTTTTTTATGGCCAAAGAGCAGCAACTCTCCACGCTCGGCGTACGCGCCGGCACCCAGCGCAGCGATTTCCACGAGCATTCCGAGGCGCTGTTCCTCACCTCGAGCTTCGTGTTCGAGAACGCCGCTGCGGCCGCGGCCGGCTTCGGCGACCCAGGGGCCGGCGCGGGCTTCGTCTACTCGCGCTACACCAATCCCACGGTCAGCATGCTGCAGGACCGGATCGCGGCGCTGGAAGGCGGCGAGGCCTGCATCGCGACGGCCTCGGGCATGTCGGCGATCCTTGCGACCTCGATGGTGCTCCTCAAGGCGGGCGACCATGTCGTCTGCTCGAACGCGGTCTTCGGTGCGACCATCCAGCTCTACGCGACGCTGCTGTCCAAGTTCGGCGTCGAGACGACTTTCGTCGCGCCTTCGAGAATTGCCGACTGGGAGCACGCGCTCAGGCCGAACACGAAGCTTTTCTATCTCGAGACCCCGTCCAACCCGCTCGGCGAGGTATCCGACATTTCGGCCCTGGCGGCGGTGGCGAAGAAGGCGGGCGCGGCGCTCGTCGTCGACAACGTGTTCTGCACGCCGATCCTGCAGCGCCCACTCGAGCTTGGCGCGGACCTCGTGGTGCACTCTGCAACCAAGCACCTCGACGGCCAGGGCAGGGTGCTCGGCGGCGCGATCGTCGGGCGCAAGGGCCCCGTGCTGGACGGGCTGCAGGCGTTCCTGCGCACCGCGGGCCCCACGATCTCGCCCTTCAACGCCTGGGTGATCCTGAAGGGCCTCGAAACCCTCGAGATCCGCATGCTCGCGCAGTCCGCGCGCGCGCTCGAGCTCGCGCAGTGGCTCGAGAAGCATCCGAAGGTCCAGCGGGTCTACTACACCGGCCTCGCATCGCACCCGCAGCACGCACTCGCCATGCGCCAGCAGCGCGCGGGCGGGGCGGTGGTCTCCTTCGAGGTGAAGGGGGGCAAGGATGCCGCCTGGAAAGTGATCGACTCGACCAAGCTCATATCGATCACCGGCAACCTCGGCGACGTGCGCACGACGATCACGCACCCTGCAACGACCACCCACGGGCGCCTGAAGCCTGAGGCGCGCGCGGCCGCCGGCATCAGCGACGGCCTGATCCGGCTTGCGGTCGGCCTTGAGGGCGTTGAAGACCTGAAAGCCGATCTGCTAAAGGGGCTCGGCTAAAAGCTCACCAGCCGCGGGCCGACCTCGTCGAGGGCGAGGTAGCCGCCTCGGCCGTACCAGTCGGGAAGCACCCAGCGCTCGCAGCGGGCACCGTCCACCTCGACCTCGTGGCGCGCCGGGCGGTGGGTATGCCCGTGGATCATGTGCCGCAGCTTGAGGTGGCGGAACATCTCGCGGACCGCCTCCGGGTTCACGTCCATGATTTCGGCGGGCTTGGCGGCGACCGCCTCGTTGCTCCTGTCGCGCAGGTCGTGAACAGTTTTGTGGCGTTCAGAGAGGCTCTTTGAAAGAAAATCGCGCTGCCATTCGGCCGAGCGCGCGGTGCGTCGCCAGTCCTGGTAGTCCCGGTCGTCCGTGCACAGCGTGTCGCCATGCAGCAGCGCGATCCGCTTGCCGGCGAACTTGATCACGCTCGGGTCTTCGAGGAGCAGCGCGCCGCTCGCCTTGAGGAACCCCTTGCCGAGGAGAAAGTCCCGGTTGCCGTGCATGATCTGCACGCGCACCCCTTTGTCCGCGAGGGCCTGGAAACCCGCCGCCACCTCTGCGGCGAGCGGGTCGCCGCCTCCTTGCGTGAGCACATCGTCGCCCGGCCAGGACTCGAACAGGTCGCCGAGCACGTACAGCGCCTGCGCGCGAGCGGCCTCCTCGCGCAGGAAGCTCAGGAACTGCTCGCAGGTTTCCGGACGCTCGCCCGCAAGGTGCAGGTCGGCGATGAACAGCGCCCGGCTCACGTCATTTCTTGTCGGCCACCACCGAAGCGGATTCAATGACCACCATGTCGCGCGGCGCGTCGGTGGGGAAGGGGCCGCCGGACCCGGTCGGCGTCTTGGAGATCTTCATCACCACGTCCATGCCGGAGACCACCTTGCCGAATACCGTGTAGCCCCAGCCGTCCTGCGCGTTGGCGGCGTTGAGGAAGTCGTTGTTCTTGCCGTTGATGAAGAACTGGGAGGAAGCCGAGTGCGGCGCGCTGGTGCGAGCCATGGCGATGGTGCCCAGGTCGTTCTTCAGCCCGTTCTTCGCCTCGTTCTCGATCGGTGGGCGGGTCGGTTTTTGCCGGTAGGACTTGTCGAAGCCACCGCCCTGGATCATGAAGCCGTCGATCACGCGGTGGAAGATGGTGCCGTTGAAATGCCCGTCCTTGACGTATTGCAGGAAGTTCTCGACGGTCTTCGGCGCCTTGGCCGGGTACAGCTCCAGGCGGATGGTGCCGAGGTTGGTCTTCAGGTCGACCTGGGGGTCGGCGGCGAGCGCGCCGGGCGCGCCGGCGGCGACCGAAAGGATCACCAGCGGCTGCCAGAGTTGCTTGAGCTTCATGCTGCTCCCTCATAGAGGATCCGCCAGCGCCCGCTGTCCTTGATCCAGTACTGGCGCTTGCGCATCACGTTGGAAAGATTGCTCGAGCGGTAGTCCTGCTCGAAGTTGACGATCACGAAGTTCTCGCGCGGGTATTGCATCATCGACACCCGCGACAGGCCGACCTTGATCCAGCTCTTTCCGGCGTTGACCTTGCGCTTGTGCTCGGACCATTGGGCGAGGTCCTGGTCGCCGGAATTGAAGCGCGCGGCGTAGTGCGCGAGGTACCGTTCCGGGTCGCGGCTTTCCCAGTCCGCGCGCCATCCCTCGAGCGCGGCGGCAAGCGCCTTGCGCTCCTCGTCCAGCGCGACGGCGTCCAGCCACTCGATCTCGTCGGCGATGATCACCGGCGTCAGGCCGACCTGCAGCCGGCTGCCGACCGCGTCCAGGTCGGCGTTGGCAAGCACGATGCAG
>JAYRND010000282.1:0-7218 GCA_041904885.1 Burkholderiales bacterium | reverse complement strand
TCGCGGACGGCCGCTTTCTACTTCACCACCCTGGCGGACTCCTACGCCGCACGTACCGGCCGGCCCGATCACGTAGGTGCGATCGGCGTCGCCTTGTTCCGTCGCAGGGCGCCAGAGCCGGCGCCCCTGTCGGAGGCCGCACCCTCGGCGAAAAGCGCGCACGGCGATTCTGCTCCGTCGCGCCTGGAGCGCGCGGCGGCCGCAGCGCCGCTGGGGACGGGTCATGGCCGCAGCGAAGCCTCGCCCGCGCGGACCGTCAGCTTCGAGCGCGCCACCCGCGAGCCCGCGGAGACCGTGGTGATCTATTACGACAGCTACCGCAACCTGCTCGCGCGCGGGATCATCCCCCCGCGGGTTTCCCCGTACCGGCCGTCCCCGAACCCGTTCCCGGGGTTCGTGCCTGACCCGCCCGCGTGAAGGACGCGGAGGCCCGCGTAGACTAGGAGGGCATGCAGGCCGGCGACGAACAGCTCATGCACGCGTACCGCGAAGGCGACGCCGGCGCCTTCGAGGAGCTCTACCGGCGGCACAAGGGCGGCCTGTACCGGTTCGTGCTGCGCAACGTGCGCGACCGCGCCGTCGCCGAAGAGCTCTATCAGGAGATCTGGATGCGGGTGATCGAGGCGCGCGGGCGCTACGAAGTGCAGGCCAAGTTCAGCACCTGGCTCTACACCATTGCGCATAACCGGCTCGTCGATCATTGGCGCAAGAAAGGACTCCAGGTCGTTTCCCTTGATACCGAAAGCGAATTTCCTGCGAATCCAGGATTCGAGCCGCAAGGAGTTCTCGAGGCAAAGCAGGGGCTCGATCGCTTCGCGCGCGAGCTGGAATCGCTGCCGCCGGCCCAGCGCGAGGCTTTCCTGCTGCACCATGAGGCCGAGATGAGCGTGTCAGAGATCGCGCGTGCAACCGGCAGCAACGAAGAAGCGGCCAAGAGCCGCCTGCGCTACGCGACGGCCAAGCTGAAGGAAGCCTTGGGTGATGGCTGACGAACAAGACTCCAGGCTCAAGTCTGCGTATCGCGCGCTCGGTGCCGAGGAACCGCCGCGCGCGCTGGATGAGGCGATCCTCGCCGCCTCGCGCCGCGCGGCGAGCGCCCATCCCGCGCCGCTGGTGGCTCCCACCGGTCGCCGCGCCTGGTTCGTGCCGCTCGCCGCGGCTGCTGTCCTTGTCCTCGCGGTTTCGCTGACGCTGCACCTTCAGTTCGAGCAGGCGGGCGAGGAGAAGGCTTCCGCGCCTGCCGAGCCGGCCAGGGAAACGACATCCGCGCCGCAACAGCTGGCCGTGCCGCCCAAGGCGGTGGAGAGTCCGCCGCCGGAACTGGCGCAGGCGCGAAGGTCTCCCCGGGCAGACGCGCCTGCGCGCAGTGCCGCCGAACCGGAAGCGCAGAAGGCGGTGCAGCGCAGGGAGCCGGCTCCGTTCGCGGCCGATTCCGCAGCGCAGGTCAGGGAGCGGCAGGCTGAGCTCGAACGCCGCGCCGCGGCGCCCGCCGCGGTCCCGATCGCCGCGCCCGCTGCGGCCCCGCCCGCGGCCGCCCCGGTGCTGGGCGCGCCAGCGGTTGCCAGGTCGGTGCAGGAGCGCGCGTCGGCGGAAGCGATGGCCAAGCGCGCCGACGCGGCGTCGGAAACGCCGGAGAAGGAGCTGGAGCGCATCGCGCGCCTGCGCACCGAAGGCAGGCACGAGGAGGCGGACAGGGCGCTCGCGGAGTTCCGGAAGCGTTTCCCGGACTACAAGCTTTCCGAAGAGATGCGAACGAAGGTCGAACGCCGACCCTAGCCCTTCGGTTTTTCTCCCGTCGCCTGCAGGAACACGGCGCAGGAATCGAGCTTGCCGAGCTGCGCGCGGCGCGCGGCCTGGTACTGGCTGCGTACCAGCGATGCGATGGGCGCGGGCCGGTCGACCTCCTGCGCGAGCGCGAGGAAGTAGCGCAGGTCCTTGTCCATCAGCTCGAGCTGGAACTGCGGCGCGAAATCGCGCTTGAACATCTTGGGCAGCTTGGTCTTCATGAGGCGCGATCCCGCCGCGCCCTCGTTCAGCACTTCCATCGTCGCCTCGCGGTCGAGGTTCGCCGCCTCGGCGGCCTGCGCCGCCTCCGCGATCGCCGCGGTGAGCGAAGCCGAGAGCATGTTGTTGATCAGCTTCAGGGTGGCGCCCGCGCCCGAATCGCCGATGCGCCGCGCCATGCGTCCCATCGCGAGCAGCACCGGTTGCGCCTTCGCGAACGCCGCCTGGTCCCCGCCCACGAGGATCACCAGCTCCTTGCCTTGCGCCTGCGCGAGCGAGCCCGACACCGGCGCATCGAGATAGACGACTCCCCTCGCCGCGGCCGCCCTGGCGACTTCGCGCGCCATCGCGGGGGTATTGGTGCTCGAATCGAGGATGATCGTTCCGGGCGCGGCGGCCCCGACGACTCCTGCAGCGCCCAGCATTACCTCGCGCGTCGCGACGTCGTCCGAGACGATCGAGCAGACGAACTCGGCGCCCTTCGCGGCCGCAGCGGGCGAATCGCAGACCGCGATGCCCTTGTCGGCGAACGGTTTCGCCTTTTCCCTGTTTCTGTTGAACACTCGCAACGTATGGCCCGCCGCATGCAGGTTCATTGCCATGCGCGAGCCCATCGCGCCCAAACCTATGAATGCCACCGTGCTCATGGAGCCCTCTCCCGCAGAAATCGTTGGGGCAAAATATACCCTTGCCTGCTTACAGGATCGCTCGGGAGACGCGAAACGCCGGCGCGGTCGCGAAACGCGTGCGCCGCGGCTTGATCGCGTACAACACGCGCAAAGTGGGCAAGCCCGAGTACGAGGCGCTGGTGCTCTCGGCGCGGGACGCCAAGGGCAGGGTGGTCGGCGGCCTCGCCGGGCAGCTCTACTGGAACGCTCTCTATGTCGAGCTGCTCTGGATCGAGGACGGGGCGCGCCAGGGCGGCGCCGGCCGGAGCCTTATGCAGGAGGCCGAGCGCCGGGCGAAGCGAGCGCGCAAGGACCTGATCTACCTGAACACCTACACGTTCCAGGCGCCCGGCTTCTACCGCAAGCTCGGCTTTCGCCGCATCGGCGCGATCCCGGGGTACCCGCGCGGCGAAACGCGAATTTTCCTCGTCAAGCGGCTGCGCAAAGGCTGAGGCCTCAGCCTAAGCCGCCAGCAGCGCTGCGAGAGCAGGGCCTTCCAGGAGACGGATGTCCGACTTTGCGGCGAAGGCGCGCGCGGTGTCGGTGACCTCGCGCGCGGCAACGTAGACGGCGAAGTGCGCTTCGCGCCGCCGGCGCAACTCGTCCAGCTCCCGCAGGGGTTCGGCCCCGGTGCGCACCGCTTTCCAGCGCTTGCCGGCGACCAGCGTGACGCGGCCGGCCTTGTCCAGCTCGAGGTCGGCGGCGCCGGCGATGCGCCTTACTTCATAGCCTTCGCGGCGGTAGGCCGCCTCGAGCCTGGCAGCGAAATCCTCCCAGGGCAGTGCGCAGAGCGCATCCAGGCCGGACGCCACCTTCGCAGCGCTGGGCGCGCGCAACTGGCGCCAGCCGGCGACGCAGCCGACAACGAAAAAGGGGGAGGCGACGAACACCGCGTAGAGCGGATGCATGTCGAATTTCTCCAGCACCAGGCGGGACAAGGCGGCGGTGAGCCCGGCCACGAGAAAGCTGACCCACCACGGCGAGCGCAGCAGTATCGCGAACAGCGAGTTCTCGTGCATCTTCATCTGCGGCGGGGGCGGCGCCCCCGGGAATCAGTGATGCAGGATCTTGGAGAGGAACAGCTGGGCGCGCTCGGAGCGCGGCGTGCCGAAAAAATCGTCCTTGGTGGCGTCCTCGATGATCTTGCCCGCGTCCATGAAGATCACGCGGTGCGCGACTTTCTTCGCGAAGCCCATCTCGTGCGTGACCACCATCATGGTCATGCCTTCCTGGGCGAGCTCGACCATCACGTCCAGCACCTCGTTGATCATTTCCGGGTCGAGCGCCGAGGTCGGCTCGTCGAACAGCATCGCAATCGGATCCATCGAGAGCGCGCGGGCGATGGCCACGCGCTGTTGCTGCCCGCCGGAAAGCTGGCCCGGGAACTTGTCCTTGTGCGCGATGAGGCCAACTCGGTCGAGCAGCTTGAGGCCCTTCTCGCGTGCCGCCTCCTCCGTGCGGCCGAGCACCTTCACCTGCGCCAGGGTCAGGTTCTCGGTGACCGACAGGTGCGGAAACAGCTCGAAGTTCTGGAACACCATGCCGATGTGCGAGCGCAGCTTGGGGAGGTCGGTCTTCGGGTCGCCGACCGAGACGCCGTCCACCGTGATCTCGCCCTTCTGGAAGGGCTCGAGCGCGTTCACGCACTTGATGATGGTGGACTTGCCGCTGCCCGAGGGGCCGCAGACCACCACCACCTCGCCCTTGTTGACGTGGGTCGAGCAGTCGGTGAGGACCTGGAAGCTGCCGTACCACTTGCTGACGTTCTTGATCGAGATCATGGGTTCTCTACCTGATGATGGCGATGCGTTCCTGCAGGGATTTCACGAGCGAGGACAGGCCGTAGGAAATGACGAAATAGACCACGGCGACGAAGGTATACATCTCGACCAGCCGGTAGTCACGGTTGGCGACCTTGGAGGCGGCGCCGAGGAAATCGGTCGCGGAGATCACGTAGACGAGCGAGGTGTCCTGGAACAGGATGATGGTCTGCGTCAGCAGCACCGGCAGCATGTTGCGGAAGGCCTGCGGCAGCACGATCCGGCCCATGGTCTGCCAGTAGTCGAGGCCGAGCGCGTAGCCCGCCCAGACCTGGCCGCGCGCGACCGACTGGATGCCGGCGCGCATGATCTCGCAGTAGTAGGCGGCCTCGAACATCGTGAAGGTGATCAGGCAGGAGAGGAACGAGCCCACCTTCACCGGTTCCTTGGCGCCGATGATCCAGGCGCCGATGTAGGGTACGAGGAAGAAGAACCAGAAAATCACCAGCACCAGCGGCAACGAGCGCATCAGGTTGACGTACCCGCCGGCGGCAACGGCCAGCAGGCGGAATTTCGACAGCCGCATCATCGCCAGCAGCGTGCCGAAGAAGATGCCGCCGACCATCGCCAGGAAGGTGAGCGTGAGCGTGAACGTCATGCCCTCGCGGAACAGGTAGCCCGCGGAGCGCTGGATGACGTCGAAGTCGTAGCCGGCGAACATGCTCAATGCGCTCCGGGCGCTGCGCTGATCAGCCCGGGTACGCGCACCTTTTTCTCCAGCGCGCGCATGGCGAACACCACCACCAGGTTGGTGAGCAGATAGATGACGGTGGCGGCGGCGAAGGCCTCGAATACCTTGAAGCTGAATTCCTGCATCGCGCGCGCGCGGCCGGTGAGCTCGAGCAGGCCGATGGTCAGCGCCACCGAGGAATTCTTGATGATGTTCATCGACTCCGAGGTGAGCGGCGGCAGGACGATGCGGAAGGCCTGTGGCAGCACCACGTAGCGGTAGGTTTGCGCGAGCGTCAGGCCGAGCGCGGTGCCGGCCATGCGCTGGCCGCGCGGCAGCGAGTTGATCCCTGAGCGGACCTGCTCGGCGATGCGGACCGAGGTATAAATGCCGAGGCAGAGCACCGCGGGGACGTAGGAGCCCCAGGGCGGGGGCATCTGCTTGACCCAGTCGCCGAGGCCCTTGGGCAGGAGCTCCGGCACGACGAAAAACCACAGGAACATCTGCACGATGAGCGGGACGTTCCGGAAGATCTCTACGTAGGCGTTGCCCAGGCGCACCACCCACGGCATCGGCGTGGTGCGCAGCGTGCCGACCACCGAGCCGATCGCGAGAGCGATCACCCAGGCCGCGAGCGCGGTGGCGATCGTCCAGCCCAAGCCGACCACGAGGTAATACAGGTAAGTTCCCGTGCCGCCGGGCTCGGGCTGCAGCAGGATGCCCCAGTTCCAGTTGTAGTTCACGGGAGCGCTTGCAGGACTACCAATGAAAAACGGGGAACCGCAGTTCCCCGTCTCTGGTCATGCACGCCTTACTGGTAGACCTTGGGGTCGCCCGAATCGGTGGGGTTCGCCACCACCTTCTTGAGCGCCGCGCCCATCGGCAGCGCGAGGTTGATGCCCTTGGGCGGCACCGGCTTCTCGAACCACTTCGAGTAGATGGCGTTGATCTCGCCCGATTTGTAGACGTTGGTCATGGCGCGGTCGACGACCGCCTTGAACGCCTTGTCGTCCTTGCGCACCATGATCCCATAGGGTTCCACCGACAGGGACTCGGCCGAGATCTCGTAGTCCCCAGGCGAGCGTGACGACGCGGCGAGGCTCGCGAGCAGAATGTCGTCCATAACGAACGCCACCGCGCGGCCGGTCTCGACCATCTGGAAGGCCTCGGGGTGGCCGTTGGCCGAGATGATGTTCATGCCGAGGTTCTGCGCCGCATTGATCTCGGTGATCTGCTTGATGTTGGTGGTGCCGGCAGTCGAGACGATGGTCTTGCCCTTCAGGTCCGCGAGCTTCTTCACGTTCGAGGATTTCTTCGACACCCAGCGGTTGGCGGTGACGAAGTGCGTGATCGTGAACCAGACCTGTTCCTGGCGCGGGATGTTGTTGGTCGTCGAGCCGCACTCCAGATCGATGGTGCCGTTCGCCATCAGCGGGATGCGGTTGGCGGAAGTCACGAGCTGGTACTTGACCTCGAGCTTGGGCAGCTTGAGCTCGGCCTTCACCGCATCGGCGATCTTCATGCACAAGTCCATCGCGTAGCCGATGGGCTGCTGCTTGTCGTCGTAGTACGAGAATGGAATTGACGCGTCGCGGTGGCCGATCGTGATGGTGCCGGTGTCCTTGATCTTCTTCAGCGTGCCCTCCTGAGCGAGCGCACCGAAGCTGGCGAGCGCAAACAGGGAAAGGGCGGCGAGGGCAATGCGTTTCATGGAGGTCTCCCGATTGAGCAGGGAGCAATTCTAATGACCCGGCCTGCGCTTGCCTAGCTGCTCGCCCAGCGCCACGCCCTCTCGCCGCGGGTCGGCGCCGCCCGCCAGTCCCCGGGGTGTGCGCTGGATCCCGTGCAGCCCGCTCGGCATCGGCACGACCGCCACGGGGTGGCCTAGCGCGCGCAAGGCCGCGACGGCCTTTTCCAGGCTGCTGCCCAGCTCGATCTCCGTCTCGCGGTTCCGGCTGCCCATGTTTGGTGCGGCGATCGACTGCTGCAGGCTGAGGTTCCAGTCGAGAACGCCGACCAGCGTCCGGGCGGTGTAGTTGATGATCGCCGGGCCGCC
>JAYRND010000281.1:0-2651 GCA_041904885.1 Burkholderiales bacterium | reverse complement strand
CTTCGGCGTCCTTCTTCAAAGACCATTGCACCTGCGGCAGCTTCGACAGGTCGGTCTTGCGCAGCACCAGGCCGATGTCCGGATCCGCGACCAGGTGGCCGCTGCCGTCCACGACGTAGGCTTTGCCTTTCTTGCCGATCTTGATTCGCGTCACCACGTCCCAGATGAACTTCAGGTTCACGTCCGCGACGGTGACCGCGCCGGCGTTGCCCTTGGCGCGCACCGCGATTGACATATAGGGCTCTGTCTCCTTGCGGAAGCTCACCGGGCCGAACCAGGTCTGGTCCGGCTTGGCGCCCTTGAACGCCGGATCGCCCGATCGATCGGCTCCGGAATCCATGACGTCCATGCCCAGGCGGGAAA
This sequence comes from Burkholderiales bacterium, assembly GCA_041904885.1. Classification (GTDB taxonomy): domain Bacteria; phylum Pseudomonadota; class Gammaproteobacteria; order Burkholderiales; family SG8-39; genus RBG-16-66-20. The sequence continues at coordinate 2,288 of JAYRND010000281.1, read as the reverse complement.
CGGAGAGCTGTTCCTTGCCCCGCGCGTCGATCTGCGCGATGTCCGTGATGGCAGGCACCTGCCGCTGCAGCTTGAGGAACTCGACCCGGCGCTGCTCCATGCCGCCGGGGCCCAGCTGGCCCATGGCGGCGTAGGTGAGCTGCTGCTCGATCTGGCGGATGAACTGCTCGATGCGCGCAGCCGCTCCGACCGCCTTCTCCCGCTGCACGCTGGCGAGCGCGACCTTGTTCTCCTGGTAGGAAAAGTACAGCCCGATCGAGCCCGAGATCAGCAGGGCCCCGCAAACCAGCGCAAGGATCAGCAGGAAATACTTGCGAAAGAGGCGCCCGCGCTTGATCCCGCGAACCTCCTGACTCCTCGCGATTACGGCGTCGCCCGGCTTCAATTGCGCCCGCCCACTGAGTCCCCCCCAGCGCAGTATAGCTACGCCGCAGCCCGAAGGGGCTGAGGCTCCGGCGCCAGTCCTAGCGGGGCAGCTCGGAAGAGCCGGTCAGGAACTCGTCCACCGCGCGCGCGCATTGCCGCCCCTCGCGGATCGCCCAGACGACGAGCGACTGGCCCCGGCGCATGTCCCCTGCGGCGAACACCTTGCTCACCGAGGTCGCATAGGGGCGGGTTCCTTCCGTATCCGCAAGCGCATTGCCGCGCGCATCCAGCTGCACTCCGAATTCCCGAAGCAGCGATTGCACTGGCGACACGAATCCCATCGCCAGCAGCACCAGGTCCGCGGGAATCTCGAACTCCGAGCCGGGAACCTCAGCGGGCTTCCCGTCCTTCCACGCGAGCCGCACGGCCTTGAGCTTCGCCACCTTACCGCCCTCGCCAAGCAGTGCCTTGGTGGCGATCGACCAGTCACGCTCCACGCCCTCCTCATGCGAGGACGAGGTGCGCAGCCGCGTGGGCCAGTACGGCCAGACCGGGTTCCTTTCCACCTCCGGCGGCATCGGCAGAAGCTCGAACTGCGTCACCGAGGCCGCGCCATGCCTGTTGGAGGTGCCTACACAGTCCGAGCCGGTGTCACCGCCGCCGATCACGACCACGTGCTTGCGGTCGGCCCGGAGGCCCGCCACGTCCTTGTCGCCAGCGACGCGCTTGTTCTGCAGCGGCAGGAATTCCATCGCAAAGTGCACGCCGTCCAGCTCACGCCCCGGAATCGGCAGATCGCGCGGTACTTCGGCGCCGCCGCTAAGCACGATCGCGTCGTAGTCGGACAGCAGCTTCTCCGGAGCGATCGCCTGCGTCGCGTCGTCCGGCACGCCCTTGCCCGGGCGCGCCTTGCCGACCCAAACGCCGGCGCGGAACTCGACGCCTTCCGCGCGCATCTGCTCCAGGCGGCGGTCGATCACGCGCTTTTCCAGCTTGAAATCCGGGATTCCGTAGCGCAACAGGCCGCCGATCCGATTGTTCTTATCGAATACCGTGACCGCGTGGCCCGCGCGCGCCAGTTGCTGCGCGCACGCAAGACCGGCGGGTCCGGAGCCTACGACCGCGACTGACTTGCCGGTTTTGCGCGCGGCCGGCTGCGGCACCACCCAGCCGGATTCCCAGGCCCTGTCGATGATGGCGTGCTCGATCGACTTGATCCCCACCGGGTCTTCGTTGATCCGGAGCACGCAGGCTTCCTCGCAGGGCGCCGGGCACACGCGCCCGGTGAACTCGGGGAAATTGTTGGTCGAGTGCAGGGACTCGATCGCGCGCTGCCAGTCCTGCCGATAGACCAGGTCGTTGAAGTCCGGAATGATGTTGTTGACCGGACAGCCCTGCATGCAGAACGGAATCCCGCAATCCATGCAGCGGGCGCCCTGAATCTTCGCGTCCTCGTCCGCAAGCCGCAGGTAGAATTCGCGATAGTGCTTCTTGCGCGCCTGCGGTTCCTCGTGCGGCTCGTCCAGGCGCTCGTATTCCAAGAATCCGGTAACTTTGCCCAAGGTGGCGCCCCCTACGCAGCGAGGCGCTTGTACTTGGCGGCAAGCTCGCCCAGCGCGCGCCGGTACTCGTTCGGGAACACCTTGACGAACTTTGCGCGGAATTCGCTCCAACGCTCGAGCACGCGCCTGGCCTGCGCGCTGCCCGTGAGGCGCGCGTGGCGCTCGATGAGCCGTCGCGCGTGGGACTCGTCGGAATGGCCCCGGTGCCAGAGCCCGCGTTCCAGCTTCGCTTCCTGCTCGGACTCGGCGACGAGCGGCTCCAGCGTCACCATCGCGGTGTTGCAGTACTTCGCGAATTCGCCGCGCTCATCGAGCACGTAGGCGATGCCGCCGGACATGCCGGCCGCGAAATTGCGCCCG
>JAYRND010000280.1:0-3966 GCA_041904885.1 Burkholderiales bacterium | reverse complement strand
CATCGCCTTCGGCTGGCCGCCGCTGCTGCTGCCGGTGCACGTGGTGTTCCTCGAGTTCGTGATCGACCCGGCCTGCACGATCGTGTACGAGGCCGAAGGCAGCGACGAGGAGACGATGCGCCGCCCGCCGCGCGACCCGCGCGAGCGCCTGTTCGACGCCAGGATGCTGCTGGTGGCGCTGGGCCTGGGCGCGAGCATGCTGGCGGCGGTGCTGCTCGCCTGCGCCTGGGCGAGGGAAACCGGCCGCAGCGAAAACGAGCTGCGCGCGCTCGGCTTCGCCGCCATCGTGTTCGGCAACCTCGCGCTGATCCTCGCCAACCGCTCGCGCGAGCGCACCATCCTCGACACCTTGCGAAGACCGAACCCGGCGCTGTGGTGGATCCTCGGGGGAGCGCTGTCGGCGCTCGCCGGCGCCATCTACTTCCCGCCGGCGGCGCAGATTTTCCGCTTCGCGCCGCTGGGCGCGCTTGATCTCACGGTCGCCCTGGGGGCGGGCGTGCTGGGGATCGCCTGGCTGGAGCTCGCCAAGCTGGCGCGGCGAAGGTAGGGGGAAGAACGCCGGTTGATCCTGGTCAAGCACAGCGGCCCGCGGGAGGATAGGATGTTTCCATGAGCGACTACAAAACCATCCTCGTCCACTACGACTCCGGCAAGGGCGCCCCGGTTCGCCTCGACATCGGCGTGGAGCTCGCTGCCGCCTTCGGCTCCCATCTTGCCTGCCTGTACGCGCTGAAGCACGAGCCGATGCCCTCGGCGGCGGTCGAGGCGCGGGAAATGCTCCTGGAGGCGCAGCGCCGCCGCCGGGAGGAAAACCGGAAGGAAGCGCGCCGCAGCTACGACGAATGCCTGCGCCGCACCGGCTTCGACAAGGCCGAGTGGCGGGCGAGCGATGCGGACGCGCTGGACGCGCTGACCCTGCATGCGCGCTACGCCGACCTGGTCGTGATCGGCCAGCAGAATCCCGACTGGGAAAGCGGCGTCGACAAGGACTTCGAGCGCAGCGCGCCGATCGCCGTCGGCCGACCCGTGCTGGTCGTGCCCTACGCCTTCGAGCGCCGGCCGGTGGGCAAGCGCATCCTGGTCGCCTGGAACGCGAGCCGCGAGGCCGCGCGCGCCGTGAACGACGCGCTGCCCCTGCTCAAGCGGGCGAGCCACGTCGATGTCGTTTCCTTCGATCCGGAGAAATCGCGCGGCGCGCACGGCGACGAGCCGGGCGCCGACATCGGCCTGTACCTGGCGCGGCACGGGGTCAAGGTCATGGTGTCGCGCGTGGACGCGCCGGACCTGGACGTCGGCAACCAGCTGCTGTCGCGCGCCTTCGACCTCTCCTCCGACCTCATCGTGATGGGCGCCTGGGGCCACTCGCGGCTGCGCGAGCTGGTGCTGGGCGGGGTGACGCGCACCCTTCTCGAGTCAATGACCGTGCCCGTGCTGATGGCGCACTGAGGCGCCCCGCGGCTTCAGGCGTGTAGTTGCTGTTCCAGCCCGGGGATGTTGCGGATGCGCACGTGCTTCTGCTGCACCTCGATCAGCTCTTCGGTCTGGAAGCGCGAGAACAGGCGGCTCACCGTCTCCAGCTTCAGGCCCAGGTAGCTGCCGATTTCCTCGCGCGTCATGCGCAGGTGGAAATCCGAGGACGAGTAGCCGCGCGCGGTGAAGCGGCGCGAGAGGTTGAGCAGGAACGCGGCGAGGCGCTCCTCGGCGCTCATCGAGCCCAGCAGCATCATCACGCCATGGTCGCGCACGATCTCGCGCGAGAGCACGCTGTGCAGGTTGCGCTGGATCGCCGGGATGTCGCGGCCCAATTCCTCGATCATCGCAAACGGCAGCACGCAGACCTCGCTATCCTCCAGCGCCACCGCGTTGCCGTTGTAGCGGCCGGTGCCGATGCCGTCCAGGCCCAGCAGCTCGCCGGCCATCTGGAAGCCGGTGACCTGCTCGCGGCCGTCGGCGTTGAGCACCGTGGTCTTCATGAAGCCGCTGCGGATGGCGTAGAGCGCGTTGAACGGGTCGCCCGCCTTGAACAAGGAGTCGCCCCGCTTCAGGCGCCGGCGCGCAAACACGATCTGCTCGACCCGGGCCATGTCCTCCTCGCCGATGCGCATCGGCAGGCAGAGCTCCTTCAGGTTGCAGTTCGTGCAGCTTGATTCGAACTTGCGCGGTGCAAACTTCGGGGAAATCCGGCAAACCGTTGCGACCTGAGCACTCATGACGCCTCCTTGTGTTGGAGGCAGTCTCCCGCCGGAGGGGGTGGGCGGGGTATCGGCGCAGGCTGATTCTGGGGGTAGGAATCGTCCTACGTCAGCTTCTTCTCCACGGCGTAGCGCACCAGGTCGGCGGTGCTGTCCATGCCCATCTTCTCGAGGATGCGGGTCTTGTGGGTGCTGACGGTTTTTACCGAGAGGTGGATCCGGTCGGCGATCTCGGTCGGGCCGAGGCCTTCCACGAGCAGGCGGAAGACCTCGAATTCGCGGTTGGAGAGCCGCGTATGCGGGGCGGCTTCGCCCGCGGCTGCGCCGGCGGTGACGAGCTGCGCGGCGGCGGCCTCGCTGATGTGCACACCGCCCGCGGCGACCTTGCGGATCGCGCCCACCAGCTGCTCGGAGGCCGCGTCTTTCGTCAGGTATCCCGAGGCGCCCGCCTTGAGCGCGCGCGCCGCGTATTGCGCCTCGCCGTGCATGGAGAGAACCAGCACCCGCATGCGCGGCTTCTCCAGGCGCGCGCGCTTGATCAGCTCGATGCCGGCGACCCCGGGCATCGACATGTCGAACACCGCAAGGTCATAGTCGTTCGCTTTCAGCAGCGCGAGCGCCTCGTCGCCGTCCGCCGCCTCGCCCTCGACGCGGATGTCGGTCGTGGCGGCGAGCAGCTGGCGCAGGCCTTCGCGCACCAGCGTGTGATCGTCTGCAATCAGCACCTTGATCACGCCGCGTTCTCCTCCACGGGGTGCCTGGGAACACGCACGTGCACTACAGTGCCACGCCCGGGTGCCGGGCCGATGTCCACTTCACCTCCGATATAGCGTACGCGTTCGCTCATGCCCTTCAGGCCGAGCGAGCGCTTGCCGGCGAGGTTGGCCTCGACGATGCCGCGCCCGTCATCCTCGACCGTCAGCTCGAGCATACCGCCCGGCTCGGCCAGCGTCACGCGCACCGAGCGTGCGCCGGAGTGGCGAGCCACATTGGTGAGCGATTCCTGCAGCACGCGGTACAAGGTGATCGCGACCCGGCGGTCCACGTTGGCGAGCGAACCCTCGGGCGGCGCGCTCAAGGTGCAGGGGATGCCCGAGTTCTTCGAGAATTCCTCGGTCAGCCAGCCGATCGCGTCGGCGAGGCCGAGGTCATCGAGCATCTGCGGACGCAGCTCGGCCGAGATGCGCCGCACCGAGCCCACGGTGCGGTCGAGCGTCGCGCCCATCTGCGCGGCCTTTTCAGCGAGGCCGGGGTTGCCCGCCGGCAGGCGTTCGCGCAGCCAGGCGAGGTTCATCTTCATGGCGGTCAGCAGCTGGCCGAGCTCGTCGTGCAGCTCGCGCGCAAGGAGGGTCTTTTCCTCCTCCCGCGCATCCAGCACTCGCGCCGAGATTTCGCGCAATTCGGCCTGTTGCCGGGCGAGCAGGTCCTCGTATTCCTTGCGCCGCGTGATGTCGCGCAGGATCACGGTGTAGAGGCGATGGTCGCCCTCGCTCGACTGCGAAATCGAGGCCTCGATGGGAAACTCCGTGCCGTCGGCGCGCAGTGCCCACAGCGTGCTCGCGTCGCCCATGCGGCGGTTGGTGATGCCGGTGGCGCCGTAGCGCCGGATGTGGCTGCCGTGCCCGGCGCGATAGCGCTCCGGCAGGAACCGGTCCAGCGTAGAGCCGAGCGCATCGCTCCGGCTGCAGCCGAACATCGCCTCGGCCGCCTGGTTGAAGAGCACCACGTGCTGCGTCTCGTCGACGGTGATGATCGCGTCCATCGCCGAATCCAT
>JAYRND010000279.1:0-6781 GCA_041904885.1 Burkholderiales bacterium | reverse complement strand
GGATGTTCACCTGCAATACGAGCGCCATCTGATCTCCTAAGTGTTTGATATAATTCGCCCCTCGCGCCCGTAGCTCAGTTGGATAGAGTACTTGGCTACGAACCAAGGGGTCGTGGGTTCAAATCCTGCCGGGCGCGCCAACTATACAAGGGCCAGCAATCGCTGGCCCTTTTCTTTTTTCCTTCCTGACTCGATTCGGGTCTTCCTTGTCGCGATCGGGCGACGTTGACCTGCATCAAGCGAGCGCGTCGAATGCATGCTGCAATTCCGCGAACGTCCTTACTGCGAAGGGGAAAATCATGCGCACGGAAGCAAGCAGCATTTTCTACGGGCTGCTGGGCGGCCTCGTTGCAATGGCGCTGCTGGGTGGCTGCGGCAAGAAGGAGCAGAACATCGCAGTCCCCGGAGGCAGCGCCAAGGTCTCGCAGCAGGGGGGCAGCACGACAGTCGAAGTGAGCTCGCAGGGCGAGAAGGTCAAGGTCACGGCGAGCGACAAGGGCGTGGCGCTGCCCGACAAGTTCCCGTCCGACGTGCCGATCATGCCGGGCGCGATCGTCAAGATGGCGGCGTCCTCCGCCGGCGGGCTGACCGTGAATTACAGCGTATCCGCCTCGCAGGCCGACGCGCTCAAGTTCTACCAGGACAACCTCAAGGCCAAGGGCTGGGAGATCGAGGCGACGATGACCATGGGCGACGCGGCCATGCTCTCGGCGAAGAAGGACAAGCGCGAGTGCGTCGTGAACGTGGCCAAGGACGGCAGCGGCTCGGTCGTGCAGCTGATGGCGCCACTCTAGCGCTCGCGTTCCGCAAGGCCGCAGGACGGCGCGAACAATGCAAGAAATCGTGGGCCGGGATTCCTCCACTGCGGGCCCGGGCGAGCGGTGCTACCATGCACCCGAACTCTTCAGCGCGCATAGGAGGCTTGCATGACTACTGCATGGGTCCTGAACGCCATCGGGCTCTTCGTGACCACCGTCGGTGCGCTCCTGACATTTCTGTACGTACGCGAAGTTCCGCGCTTTGCCGACAAGTTCGTGTCGCCCGAGGTAGGGCGCGAGTTCGCGCGGCACCAGCGGTTGCTTGCCTGGGTGGTGGGCCTGCTCTCCGCCTGGCTGGTGCTGCAGTGCTTGGCGGTGATCCTGCTGTAGCTGCCGCGCTGCTTCAGGCGACGACGAGGACGCCCTCGCCGGGCGGCTCCGCGTACAGCGCTTCCACGAGATCCTTGCGCCGCTCCAGCGTCGCGCGCTGGTTGACGTAACCCTTGTCGGTCAGCTCGCCGGCGTCCAGCGAGGCCGGCTCGGCCATCAGGATCGCTCGCCCGATGCGCTCCGAGGAACCGCCCGCCCGGGAGTTGAGCGCGGCGAGTCCCTTGCGCACGTGCTCGATCACGCCGGCGTCGCGCACCAGGGTTGCGGCCGAGCCCGCGTTTGCCGGTTCGCGGCACAGCGCCGCGCAGGCGGCAACGTTGGGCCAGGCGAGCAGCCCGGCGTACGCGCGGTCGTGGCCGGTGACCACCGCATCCTGCAGCGCGGGCGCCGCCGCGTCGAGGGACTTGAGTCGCAGGGCGCCGACCGCGACCCAGGTGCCGGTGGCGAGCTTGAAGTCCTCCACCACGCGCCCGTCGAAGGCGAGCCCCTTGCTCGCGTCGGCGGGATCGACCAGCCGCCCCGCGTCGCCGATCCGGTAGAAGCCTTCCTCGTCGAAGGCGGCGGCGGTCAGGTCGGGCCGCCCGTAGTAGCCCGGTGTCACGATCGGGCCGCGCACGCGCAGCTCGTACTTCGAGCCGACGGGGACCATCTTGATCTCCACGCCCGGCAGCGGCAGGCCGATCACCCCGGCGCCTTCGATTTCCCAGTGGACGGAAGTCGCGGTGGGCGCGGTTTCGGTCGAGCCCCAACCGCAGGTGAAGACGATGCGCTCGCCGATCGTCGCGACCGCGAGGTCCTGCATGCGCTGCCAGAGCTCGTGCGGCAGGCTTGCGCCGCCGTAGCCGAGCAGCTTCAGCCGCCGGAAGAAGGTCGCCCGCAGCGCCGCATCGCGCTCGAGCACCGGCGCGAGCATGGCGAAGCCGACCGGGACGTTGGAGAACGCGGTGGGCGACAGGTCGCGCAGGTTGCGGATGGTCTGCTCGAACATGCCGGGAATCGGGCGCCCGCCGTCGATGTACAGGGTGCCGCCGAGCCGCAGCGCCCCGTGCAGGTTGAAGTTGCCGCCGAATGTGTGGTGCCAGGGAAGCCAGTCGAGCACCACCGGGGGCTCCCCTCGATCCAGCCGTGTCACGGTCGCGGACATCGCCTGGTTGGCGGCGAGCATGCGCTGGGTGTTGATCACGCCCTTCGGCATGCCGGTCGAGCCCGAGGTGAAGAGGATCTTCGCGACCGTATCCGGGCCCACGCGCGCAAAGGCTTCCTCGACCGCGGGTGTCGGCGTGCGCGAGAGGAGGTCCGCGAAAGCGGTCGCGCGGGAATTCCCGGGCGGCGCGTCCGCGTAGACCACCTCGACGCCGTCCAGCGGCAGGGCACGCAGCGCCGCGCCGAACTTCCTGCCATCCTGCACGAACACCATCGCCGGCCGGATCAGATCGAAGACGGCCTTCAGCTTCGCGTGGTCGCGGCTCATCAGGGAATACGCCGGCGATACCGGCACGGCGGTCACGCCGGCGGTCATCGCGCCGTAGACGAGGGAAGCGTGCGCGATGCTGTTTCCCGAGAGCAGCATCACCGGCCGCCCGGGTCCCAGTCCGCGGTCGAGCAGCGCCTGGGCCACCGAATCCGCCGCCGCGCGCATCGCGCCGAAGCTGATCGGTCGCCATTCCCCGGCGGCGTCGCGTTCGGCCAGATAGCTCCGCTCCGGCGCCTCGCGCGCCCAGCGGCGCAGGTAGGTGCAGACGTTGGGCTCGACTCCCTCCAGGGGATAGCCGGAGCGCAGCACCATGCTGCCGTCGGCGCGCCGCTCGACGAGGACGCTCGGCGGCAGGAAGTCGACGTGGCGGAATTTCGGCCGGCTCACGGCGGCGCACCGTCGGTGCCGAAGACGACGCGCATCCTCTGGTCCTCGGGTGAGGCGCGGCTCGCGCTGATCTCGAGCACCGCAGCGGGCGTGTGCTCGCGCTCCGCACGCACGCGCTGCGCTCGCAGCGTCGCGATGCGCGCGTCCATCTTCTTCACCGCCTCGCCCATGCCGCGCGAGGCGAGGGTGTTGCGCAGGCGCTCCAGCTCTTCGATCTTCGCGGCGATCTCGCTGCCGGGCACGGGCTCGGCGGGCGCGGCCGGCTCCTCCGAAGGCGCACTTGCCGACGGTTGCGAGCGCTGCGCCTTTCCCCAGTCCGCCTTGGGACGGTTGGCGGCGAGAGCGAATTCGGAGGGGTCGGCGACCATTCGGGCGATCGCGAGGCGCTGGAACTTGAACGCCCATTCGAGCGCGCCATCTCCGCGGTCGTTCTTGATTCCCGGGTCCGCGCCGCGCGCCAGCAGCCGGCGCACGATCGGCTCGTGGCCTTCGTAGACCGCCATCATCAGCACGCTCGAGCCGTTGGTGCTGCGCGCGTTGATGTCGGCGCCGTTGAGCAGCAGCTGGTTGGCGACCTCCCAGTTCCCCGCGAAGACCGCGTAGTGCAGCGCGCTCCAGCGCATCGGGCCGGAATTGACCCTGGCGCCCTTCGCCAGCAGCCATTTGACCGCCTCCAGGTGGCCGCGCCATGCGGCGTGCATCAGCGCGCTCTCGCCGAGGTCATTGGCCTTGTTGACGTCGGCGCCGCGGCTGACCAGCAACTCCATCATCGCCAGGTCGCCATGCCAGGCGGCGAACATCAAGCCCGTGCCCACGCGGTCGGCGAGGAAATCCGGGTCCATGCCCGCGTCCAGCCAGGCCCGCACCTGCGGCAGGTTGCTCATTTCAAGCGTCACGCCGTATTCGGCGGCGTCGGGCGGCGACGTGGACAGCTGCCAGGGCAGGCGCCACTGGGCTTGCGCGGCGCCCAGGTGCAGGAGCGCGCAAGCGAGGCCCAGGGCCAGCCTGGCGCTGATAGAGTGTCGCGTCACGGAACGGTCATCCCGCCGAGCATGATAAGCCGCGCGCATCCCTTTCTTGGCTGGGCACTGCTGATTTCGCTCGCGCTGCACGCCCTGCTGATCGCCGCGCCGGGCCTGCGCGGCAAGCCGCCGCCGTACCCGCCGCTCACCGTTTCGTTGCGCGAACCTGTGGTTGTCCCGGCGCCGCAGTCACCGGTCCTGGAGCTGCCCGCGCCGGTTGTGCCGCAAAAGCCGTCGCGCCAGGCCGCGCCCAAACCGGCGCCGCAGCCCGTTTCGCGGCAGACGGTCTCGCTGGAACGGCTCTCGGGCGAGGCGGCAAGGGCCGCAGGCGAGCAGATGGCGCGCGAGCTCCTGTACCCGATCGAGGCGATCGAGCGAGGCCTGCAGGGCGAGGCGCTGGTGCTGCTGTTCCTGGACGAGCGGGGCAACGCGGTCGCGGCGCGGCTGGAGGAAAGCAGCGGGCATGCATTGCTGGACGACGCCGCGGTGCGCGCGGCGCGTACGCTGCGCTCGCTGCCCGCGAGCGCGCCGCGCGAAGCCCTGCTGCCGGTGCGGTTCCGGCTGCGATGAACGGCCAGGGAATAGCCGGGGCCAAGACGATGTTTGCCGCACAGGGCGCCAAGGAGGCAGCCATGGGTAAGCCACTCAGATTCGCAGTCGCTCTCTTCACGCTGGCCGCCGGGTCCGCCTGGGCCGCGGGGGGCGGGACAGACCCTGCCCACGCCGAGCCAAGGGACCCCGCGCTGGCGGCGATCCAGGCCGCCGTGGCGCGATCGGACTGGGCGCAGGCGCGTTCGCTGGCGCGCGCGAGCATCGAGAGGGATGCGCGCAACGCCGAGTACCACAACCTCTATGCGTACTCGCTGCGAAAGGGCCCCAACCCGGAGATGGACCTGGTCTTCAAGCACTATAACGAGGCGCTGCGCCTCGACCCCAGGCACCGGGGCGCGCACGAGTACCTGGGCGAGGCTTACCTGATGGTTGGCAACCTGGCCAAGGCGAAGGAGCAGCTGAAGGTGCTGGACGACCTGTGCTTCTTTTCCTGCCAGGAGTTCACCCTGCTGAAGAAGGCGATCGCCGACTACGAGGCGAAGCAGCCGAAGTAGGCGCCGCTACGCCTTTTTCGCCGCCGGCGCGGGCGCCATGCCCAGCACCGCTTTCACCGCGGTGATCAGGATGTCGGGCTCGAAGGGCTTGGTGACGTAGCCGTCGGCACCGCCCTGCAGGCCCTTCAGCACGGCTTCGCGCGTGGTCTCCGCGGTGAGCATGATGACCGGCATGGTCCGCAACACCGGGTGGTGGCGCATCCCGGCGAGGATGTCGAAGCCGTTGACGTCCGGCAGCTGCACGTCGAGCAGGATCAGGTCGGGCGGCGGCTGCTGGCGCAGCGCGATCATGATATCGGCGCGCTTGAGCGCCGCGCGCATCTTGAAACCCTCGAGCGACAGGTAAGTCCGCACCAGCTTCTGCAGGTCCGGGTCGTCGTCGATGACCAGGACCGTCGGCTGCCAGCCGGCCTTGATCTCGCGCCGCTCCTGCGGTCGGCGGGCGATACGCACGAAGTAGCCTTTCTTCGACAGGATCGAGGTGCCGCCGTCGGCCTCGGGGCTCGCATCCAGAGTCAGGCCGCTGAAGAAGCCCGCGGGAACCGCGATGGTCGAGAACCCGGAGCCCATCGCGTCGGCTTCCGGCCCCGTGGTCGAGACGATCATCTTGCCGGCGGCGAGCTTGCGCACGGCAGCGGTCACATCGTCGCGAGTCTGCCCCGGGGCGCGCGCGACGATCTCCGCGAAGCTCGACATGCCATCGACGAGGACCAGCACCTCCAGCTCGGCGACGGACAGGGAGGTACCCGCGGACTTCAGCTCGCGGTTGCCTTTTTCCGTGGGCGCGAAGACCTCATCGTCGGCCACGGGCATGGGGCCCGGGGGTGCCATGAGGGCGGATCATATGCCGATTGCAAAAACCTGCCCTTGTCAGGCCCCCGCAACGGGGCGGACCCCGGCCCTCAGGAACTGCAGGACAGTGCGGAGCAGCCGGCGCGGTGGCGCGCCCATTCCGGGCGCCGCGCGGCGAGGTCCTCGTGCCCGGGCTGCTCGTCATAGGGCCGCCGCAGCACCCGCATCAGCCGCTCGAGCACCGACGCGTCGCCTTTCTCCAGCGCATCGATCGCGAGCTGCGCGAGGTAGTTGCGGAACACGTACTTCGGGTTCACCGCGTTCATGCGTTCGACGCGGCCGGTTTCGCCTTCGGCGCGCAGCGCGTACTTCTCCAGCCAGGCCTTCAGCTTTTCATGCTTCGCGGATTCAGCGTAGAACGCCGGCCGCAGCGCCTCGAAGCTCAATGCGCTCAGGTTCCGGAAGAACAGCGTGAAGTCGGTCTCCGACTCCTGCAAGGCCGCGAAGAGCTCCTCCACCAGCGCATCGTCGCCGGGCCGGTCGAGCGCCGCGAGGCCGAGCTTCGCGGCGAGCGCATGGCGCCAGGCGTCAGTGAACGTGCTCGAGTAGAGCTCCAGGCCATCCACCAGGCGTGCCTTGTCGGCGCCCAGCGGCAGCAGCGCTTCGGCCAGGCGCGCGAGGTTCCACTGCGCGATGTGCGGCTGGTTGCCGTAGCAGTAGCGCCTGCCCTCGGCATCCGTGGTGTTGGGCGTCCAGGCAAGGTCGTAGCCCTCGAGCCAGCCGTAGGGGCCGTAGTCGATCGTCAGGCCGAGGAAGGACATGTTGTCGGTGTTCATGACCCCGTGCACGAAT
>JAYRND010000278.1:0-17493 GCA_041904885.1 Burkholderiales bacterium | reverse complement strand
GATAGAGGACGTGCATGTTTGACTGGGGCTTCACGCTGGTGCTGGTGACCAACGGCCTGCTGATCGGCCTGATGTACTCGCTGATCGCGCTCGGCTTCGTGCTGGTCTACAAGGCCACCGACGCCATCAATTTCGCGCAGGGCGAGTTCGTCATGCTCGCCGGCTTCGTCCTGGCGGGCGCGGTCGTGCTGGGAGGGGCGCCGTTCTGGGTCGGCGTAGCGCTCGCCGTCGGCGGCATGGTCGCCTTCGGCTTCGGCCTGGAGCGCGTCGTCCTGCGCCCGCTGATCGGCCGACCCATCATCGCCGTGATCATGGCCACCATCGGCCTGGCGAGCGTGCTGCGCGGCGCGGCGCCGCTTTTCTTCGGCGCCGAGACGCGCTCGATCGTACTGCCGATCTCCGACGAGCCTATTTCGCTCGGGTTCGTCTCGCTGCCGCCGGTGCAGGTGGTGGGCGCCCTGCTCTCGCTCGGCTTCCTCGGCGCCTTCACCTGGTTCTTCCTGAAGAGCCGCATGGGCGTGGCCATGCGCGCGGTGGCCGACAACCAGCAGGTCGCGATGGCGATGGGAATCCACGTCGAGCGTTACTTCGCGATCGCCTGGGGCATGGCGGGCATCGTCTCGGCGCTGGGCGGGCTCGCCTGGGGCGCGCTGCTCGGCGTCGACGTGCATCTCGCGCTCATCGGCCTGAAGGTGTTCCCGGTGGTGATCATGGGCGGCCTGGACTCCATCCTCGGCGCCATCGTCGGCGGGCTGATCATCGGCGTGGTCGAGAACCTCGCCGCCGGCTACCTCGACCCGCTGGTGGGCGGGGGCACCAAGGATTTCGCGCCGTACGTGCTGATGATCGTGATGCTGATGATCCGGCCGTACGGCATCTTCGGCAAGCGCCGGATCGAGCGGGTCTAGGAGAGGAAGCGAAGCGTGTTCCATCGGGAAAGCGGCTACTACAAAACCAGCTACGCGGCCGACATGGCGCTCTATCCGCTGCCGGTCGCGCGCTGGTCGGTCGCGGCGGTCGCGCTGGCAATGTGCATGGCGCCGTTCTTCCTGCACGAGTACTACGTTTCGATCCTCAACCTGATCCTGGTGGCGACCGTGGGGGCGCTCGGCCTCAACATCCTGGTCGGCTATACCGGCCAGATTTCCATCGGCCACGCGGCCTTCATGTCGGTAGGCGCCTACACGGCCGCCAACCTCGCGGTGCGGATGGACCTGCCGTTCTGGGTAACGCTGCCCGCGGGCGGGCTGATGGCGGCGGCCATCGGCGCCATCGTCGGCATTCCGTCGCTGCGCATCAAGGGCCTGTACCTCGCCATCGCCACGCTCGCCGGCCAGCTGATCATCGAGTGGACGATCAACCACGTGCCCTGGATCTCGGGGGGCGTGCAGGCCTCGATCGAGGTGCCGCGGCCCACCCTGTTCGGCACGCAGCTCAAGACCCAGTTCCAGCTCTACTGGTTCCTGCTCTTCTTCGCCGTGCTTGCGATCGTCGGTACGCTCAATCTTGTCCGCAGCCGGATCGGCCGCGCCTTCATCGCCATCCGCGACCAGGACATCGCCGCGGAGATCATCGGTATCAACATCTTCCGCTACAAGCTGCTCGCCTTCGCGATCAGCTCCTTTTATGCCGGCGTCACTGGCGTGCTGTACACCTATTACCTCGGCATCGCCAACTACGAGCAGTTTACGATCGTCACTTCCATCGACTACCTGGCGATGATCATCATCGGCGGGCTGGGCTCGATCCTCGGCTCCATCTTCGGCGCGATCTTCGTCACCCTGCTGCCGATCGCCATCCGGCTGGGGATGGAGAGCTGGGGGACGTCGCTCTTCGGCGGCGCCGACATCAACAACCTGATCCCGAATCTGCGCCTGATGCTGTTTGGCGGGCTTATCATCGTGTTTCTGGTGCTGGAGCCGGAAGGCCTCAACCGGCTCTGGCGCAACATCCGGAGCTATTTCCGGATCTGGCCGTTCTCGTACTAACCCTGGGGCGCCAAAGGAGGAGGATCGTCATGACGAGCAACCTGTTGAGGGGCACGCTGGCGGCGGCATTGCTCGCCGTCGCGGTTCCGGCTGCTGCACAGAAGGAGATCGTGATCGGCCTGCAATGCGACCGCACCGGGCCGACCCAGACGGTCGGCGTATTCCTGTGCCCCGGCTATCACGACTACATAGCGCTGGTGAACTCCAAGGGCGGGATCAACGGCACGAGGGTCAAGGCGCTCGAAATCGACCACGAGTACAAGGTTCCGGCGGCCGTGGAATCCTACGAGCGGCACAAAAAGGAAGGCGCCGTGCTGATCGGCATCTACGGCACGCCGCAGACGCTGGCGCTCACCCAGCGCCTGACCGAAGACAAGATCGCCGGCACGTCGCCCGGCTTCGGCGCGGCGGCTGCGGCCAACGGTGATCGCTATCCGTACATCTTTCCGATCGCGGCGACCTACTGGTCGCAGGCCGCCGGCGCGGTACAGTTCGCCAAGAACAAGCTGGGCGGCAGCCTGAAGGGCAAGAAGATCGCCTACCTCTTCTACGACAACCCCGCCGGCAAGGAGCCCATGCCGGTGCTGGAAGCGCTGGCGAAGGAGGAAGGCTTCGAGATGCGCACCTTCGCCGTGCCTCCGCCGGGCGTGGAGATGGGCGCGCAGGTCCTCGACATCGCGCAGCGATTCCGGCCCGATTTCGTGATCACGCACCTCTTCGGCCGCTCGCCTTCGGTTTCGATCAAGGAGCTGAAGCGCGCGGGCTACCCGCTCTCCAAGGTGGTGTCCTTCGTCTGGGGCGCGTCGGAAGCCGACATCGAGGCAGCGGGCGGCTGGGCAGTGGCCGAGGGCTACAACGCCATCCAGTTCGCGGGCGTGGGCTCCGATTACCCGGTGCTCAAGGAAATCGCCGAGATGTACAAGAAGCAGGGCAAGCCGACGCCCAAGGAGATGTCCGCCACGGTGTTCTACAACCGCGGAGTGCTGATCGCCGCCGTGCACGTCGAGGCGATCCGCAACGCCATCAAGGCCAAGGGCGGCGCCAACATCACACCGCAGGACGTGAAGCTCGGCTTCGAGCAGATCAAGGGCTTTTCGCTGGGCGGGCTGGTGCCGCCACTGGAGATCAACAACGTCGACCATGAAGGCGGCGGCTGGGTGCAGATCTTCCAGGCAAAGGGCGGCAAGTGGGTGAAGCAGACCGACTGGTTCAAGGCCTACCCCACCCTGCTGAAGAAGATGCTCGCGACCGGCGGCTGAGCCGCCGGCCCCCTGCGGCACGAGGATGCTGACGCTCAACAACATCGAAGTCGTCTACGACGGCGTCGTCCTCGTGCTGAAGGGGGTTTCCCTGGAAGTCCCCGACGGCCGCATTACCACGCTGCTCGGCGGCAACGGCGCCGGCAAGACCACGACGCTGAAGGCGATTTCCGGCATCCTGCGCGCCGAGCGCGGCGAGGTGTGCAAGGGCTCGATCGAGTTCGACGGCAAGCGGATCGACCGCCTGCCGCCGCATGAGATCGTCACGCACGGCATCGTGCAGGTCTTCGAGGGGCGCCGCGTCTTCGAGCATCTCAATGTCGAGGAAAACCTCGTCGCCGGCGGGCACACGCTGGTCGACCTTCGAGCCGTGCGCGAGGGGATCGACCTCGTCTACCGTTACTTCCCGCGGCTCAAGGAGCGCCGCGCGCAGCAGGCGGGCTACCTGTCGGGGGGCGAGCAGCAGATGCTCGCCATCGGCCGCGGCCTGATGTCGCGCCCGAAGCTCATCATGCTGGACGAGCCATCGCTTGGCCTCGCACCCATGCTGGTCGAGGAGATCTTCAGCATCGTGCGCCGGCTGGTCGAGAGGGAGAAGATCGCCGTGCTGCTGGTCGAGCAGAACGCAGCGCTCGCGCTCGCGATCGCGGACCGCGGTTATGTGATCGAAACCGGGCGCATCGTGCTGGAGGGCGCGGCCGAAGCGCTGGCGCAGAATTCCGACGTCAAGGAGTTCTACCTCGGCTTGAATGAGGTCGGCGGCCGCAAGTCCTACCGGGATACCAAGCGCTACCGGCGGAGAAAGCGCTGGTTGTCGTAAACGAGCGCCCGATTCAGTCGGCGAGCGCTGCGCGCAGGCGCTCGTGGAAGTGGATCAGCGCGGGCTCGTTGCGGCCGTACACCACCTCGGGCTGCAGGCCGCTCATGAAGCCGCGCTGCATCTTCTCGCCGAGCGCGAAGTCCTCGTCCAGCACCGTCCGGATGGCGAGGTCGTAGTTCTTCTGCCAGTAGTTGCGCGCCTTGTCGGTGGCTGGCGGCTCCGGCGTATAGAGCGCGAATTCGATGACACTGCGCTCCGGCGTCGGGCCCGGCAGCATGCGCCAGGTCTCCAGGTGGTCGGACTGGAACACCAGCACACTGTTCGGCAACAGCCGATAGATCGGCAGGATGTGCGCAAGCACGTTCCACTCGGCCTCCGGCTTGCCGTCCCACTCGCTGGCGCTGAACCGGAGCATGGTCAGCCGACAGTGGTCGCCGAACGGCTGGAAAGCGCCGATGTTGCCGCGGATCAGCGAGGCGACGGTGGCGCGGTGCAGCGCCGGCAGGTGGTAGCTTTCCAGGAACGTGTCGATGCCGAACTTCCAGTTGATGGCGGGCGTCATCGACTGCGAGGCGAAGTAGCTGTAGCGCTCGAAGCCGTACGCGGCGAGATCCTCGCCCAGCCCTGCCAGGTGAGCATCCACGTCGATCGCCAGCGGCGCGTCGGGGGACAGGCGGATGAAAATCATGCCGTGCCGCTCGCCGGCCGGCAGCTGCGTCAGCCCGTGCGCGGCCTTGTCCACCTCCCCGAACGACGCGGACTCGGGGATGCCCGCCAGCCGGCCGTCGAGCGAGTAGGTCCAGCCGTGGTAAGGGCAGGAAAACACGCGCGCGTGCCCGCAGCCCGCAGCCACGGGCGCGCCCCGATGCCGGCAGATGTTCGCGAACGCCCGCAGCGCGCCGTCCGCGCCACGCACGACGAGCACCGGAACGCCGGCAAACTCCTCGGCCAGGTAGTCGCCCGGCCTGGGCAGCCGGCAGGACATGCCGACGAACAGCGGCATGGTGCGAAAAAGCCGGTCGCGCTCGCGGCGCGCGATCTCCGGATCGCTGTAGGAGCGCACCGGGTTGCGGAACACGGCCGGCGCCTGCGGGGCCGCACCGACCTTCGCCTGTGCCTGCAGGATGCGCGCGAGCTCGAGTTGCGTCTGACGTTTCACGGTTCCGGCTTCCCCGCGCGATTATCTAGGATATTCTCGACGGCGTGAGCGATTCCCCTGCCTGCCTCATCACCGGCGGCGCGAGCGGCATCGGCGCGGCTTGCGTCGAGGCCTTTGCCGCCGCCGGATACCGCGTAGCCTTCGGCGATGTCCAGGTGGAAAAGGGCACGGCGCTCGCGGGAAAAATCGGCGCAAATGCCCTGTTCCAGCGCCTCGACGTGTCCAGCGAGGCCGATTTCGCTGCCGCGGTGAAGGCAGTGCTCGACCGCTGGGGGCGGCTGGATTGCCTCGTCAACAATGCGGCGATCGCGGGCGTGCTGGGGCCGATCGCCGAAATCCCGCTGGAAGAGTACGAGTACGCCTGCGGCATCATCCAGCGCAGCGTTTTCCTCGGCATGCGCGAGGCGGCGCGGGCCATGCAGCCGCGGCAAAGCGGCGCCATCGTCAACATCGCGAGCGTCGCGGGCCTCGCCGGCGGCCACGGCCCGCACGTCTATAGCGCCTGCAAGGCGGCGGTGATCGGGATGACGCAGTCGGTGGCGCTGGAGCTCGCGGAGTCCGGCATCCGCGTCAACGCGGTCTGTCCCGGCGCCATCGAGACCCCGATCCATACCGGCGTCACCGACGAGCGCTGGGTGGAGCGGTTGGACCATATCCGGCCGGGCTTCAGGGATTACCAGCCGATCGAGCGCATGGGCCTCCCACAGGAGATTGCCGCGGCGGTGCTCTGGCTCGCGGGCGATGCAGCGAGCTACGTTACCGGGCAGGCGATCGCAGTGGACGGCGGCCTTATGGCGGGCAGGCCCTGGCGGCTGCAACCGGCTTTCCTGCGCGAGTTCCACCCTGCGACAAAGCGAGGTTGACCGTATGGCGACCAGCGACGCGATCATCATCGGGGCCGGGCTCTCCGGCATGTACGCACTGCACCGCCTGCGCGAGCAAGGCTTCCGGGCCCAGGCATTCGAGGCCGGCGGAGATGTGGGCGGCACCTGGTACTGGAACCGCTACCCGGGCGCCCGCTTCGACTCGGAAAGCTGGACCTACGGCTTCTCCTTCTCGGAAGAGCTGCTGCGCGAGTGGAACTGGAGCGAACACTTCTCCGGCCAGCCGGAGAACCTGCGCTACTGCAACCTGGTCGCGGACAAGTTCGACCTGCGCCGCGACATCACGTTCAACCAGCGCATCGCCTCGGCGCGCTGGGACGATGCCGCGGGCGAATGGGAAGTGGAGTCGACCAGTGGCGCAAAATCGCGTGCACGCTTCCTAATGACGGCGGTAGGGCCGCTCTCCGCGCCGGTGATGCCCGACATTCCGGGTATCGGGGACTTCGCCGGCGAGGCCTACCACACCGGGCTCTGGCCCCACCATCCGGTATCGTTCGCGGGCAAGCGCATCGGCGTGATCGGCACGGGCGCGACCGGCGTGCAGGCGATCACGGAGATCGCCAAGACGGCCGGCCACCTGACCGTATTCCAGCGCACGCCCAACTGGTGCGCGCCGCTGCGCAACGGCCCGATCGACGCGGAGACGCAGCGCCGCATCCACGCCACCTATCCGGAGATCTTCGCGAAGTGCCGGGAGTCCTACGGCTGCTTCATCCACGACGCCGATCCGCGCAACGCGATGGAGGTGAGCGCCGAAGAGCGTGAGGCGCAGTACGAGAAGACCTACGCACAGCCCGGCTTCGCGAAATGGATGGGCAACTTCCGCGACGTCCTGGTCGACGAAGCGGCCAACGCTACGCTGACCGCGTTCATGGAGCGAAAGATCCGCGCGCGCGTCCACGACCCGGCGATTGCGGACCTGCTGATTCCGAAGAATCACGGATTCGGCACACGGCGGGTGCCGCTGGAAAGCGGTTACTACGAGGTGTTCAACCAGCCGAATGTCCGCCTGGTGGACCTGCGCGCGGCGCCGATCGAGCGCATCACCGCCGCCGGCGTGCGCACGCGCGCCGGCGAGCACGCGCTCGACATGCTCGTCTATGCCACGGGGTTCGACGCCATCACCGGCGGGTTCGACCGCATCGAGTTCCGTGGCACCGGTGGGCAGACGCTCAAGGCAAAGTGGGCCCACGGCCCGCGCACCTACCTCGGCCTGCAGGTAGCCGGTTTTCCGAATCTTTTCACACTCATCGGCCCGCACAGCGCGGCGTTGTTCTGCAACATGACGCGCTGCATCGAGCAGAACGTCGACTGGGTCGTCGCGCTGCTCGCGCACATGCGCGCGCGAGGCCATGCGCGCGCCGAAGCCTCGGCGCCAGCTGAGGCCGAGTGGACCGCGCACGTCCACGAGACGGCGGCGCGCATGCTGTTCACCAAGGTGGACTCATGGATGACCGGCGTGCACTCGGAGGTGAGGCACCCCCGCGGCCGTACCGTCATGGTCTACGCCGGAGGCGCCCCGAAGTTCCGCCAGCGCTGCGAGGAGGTCGCGGCGGCGGGCTACGCAGGGTTCGAGATGCGTTAAGTCAGAGCCAGCGCTTGCGGCGCCGGTAGGACTTCACGTCGCGGAAGCTCTTGCGCCCGCCGGAGGAAAAACCCAGGTAGAACTCCTTGACGTCCTCGTTCTGCGCGAGCGCCGCGCCCTCGCCGTCCATGACCACCCGCCCGTTCTCCAGGATGTAGCCGTAGCCGGCGTACTTGAGCGCGATGTTGGTGTTCTGCTCGGCGAGCAGGAAGCTTACTTTTTCCTTCGCGTTCAGCTCCTTCACGATTTCGAAGATCTCCTCGACCAGCTGGGGCGCGAGCCCCATCGAGGGCTCGTCGAGAAGGATCATTTTCGGGCGCGCCATGAGGGCGCGGCCGATCGCCGTCATCTGCTGCTCGCCGCCGGAGGTGTAGCCGCTCTGCGAGTGACGCCGCTCCTTCAGGCGTGGGAAATACTGGTAGACGCGCTCCAGGCCTTCGCGCGTCTCGGCGCCGCTGCGCGTGTAGCCGCCAGTAAGCAGGTTCTCCTCCACCGTAAGGTGGGCGAAGCAGTGGCGCCCCTCCATCACCTGCACCACGCCGCGCTTGACGAGGTCGGCGGGCGTGAGCCGCTCGATGCGCTCGCCCATGTACTCGATGTAGCCCTTGGTAACCTCGCCGCGCTCGGCCCTGAGCAGGTTGGACACCGCGCGCAGCGTGGTGGTCTTGCCCGCGCCGTTGGCGCCCAGCAGCGCGACGATGCCGCCCTCGCGCACGGTGAGCGAAACGCCCTTCAGCACGAGGATCACGTGGTTATAGATCACCTCGATGCCGTTCACGCTGAGCAGCGCCGGAGCGGCTGCGGACATCGGCTTCCTCCTGAAAAAACGGCGCCGGGATCGACCCGGCGCCGCGTTTGCTTGCCTGCTATCCCTTGACGATCAGCCGGCTTCCTTGGCGCAGTCGCGCTTGGTGAGCTTCTTCTCGGCCGCATACTTCTCGGCGGACGTGCGAATCATCGGTTTGATGATGCTGTTGTCGGCGTGCAGGACGCCCGGCTGCACGTTCCACTTCTTGCCGTCCCAGATGTGGATCGTCGCCTGCGCCTCTCCGGAGTGGTTGACGCAGCTCGTGCTCACCGGCGTCATGAAGCCGGCAAAACCGAGGCGCTTGATCGCCGCATCATCGATCGCCAGGTTCTCCAGGCCCCAGCGCACTTCCTCGCCCTTGAGGGGCTTCTTGCCGTACTTGAACTGCGCCTTGCGCACCCCTTCCACCGACAGGAGCGCCGCCGTGAGGCCGCGGTTGTAGAGCACCTCGCCGATGTCCTCCTTCTTGCCCGTGCCCTGGCCCTTGTCGTAGACGTACTTGATCACGTCCTTGTGCACCTGGCCTTGGCCCGCGGGCGCGAGAAACACCAGCGCGTTGTATCCCTTCGCGCCTTCGCCGGCCGGGGTGACGTCGGGCTCGGCGCCCGACCACCACACGCCGTACATCTTTTCGCGCGGGTAGCCGGTAGCGACCGCCTCCTTGATCGAGGTCGAGTTCATGACGCCCCAGCCCCACAGGAACACGTAGTCGGGCCGCTGCTGGCGGACCTGCAGCCAGGTCGCCTTCTGCTCGACACCCGGATGCGTGACGGGCAGCAGCAGCAATTCGTAGCCGTGCATCTTCTTGCGCTCTTCCAGCAGCGCGATCGGCTCCTTGCCGTAGGGCGAGTCGTGGTACACGAGCGCGATCTTCTTGCCTTTCAGCTTGTCCAGTCCGCCTTCCTTCTTGCCGACGTACTGCACCAGCATGTCCGCCGCGTCCCAGTAGGTTCCGCCGAGCGGGAAGTTGTAGCCGAACACCGTACCGTCCACGGAGTCCGCGCGCCCGTAGCCGGCGGTGATGATCGGAATCTTGTCGGCGAAGGTCTTGTCGGTGACCGCGTAAGTGATCCCCGTCGAGAGCGTATGCAGCACCGCAGCGCCGGTCGGGCCCTTGCCCTTCAACCGCTCGTAGCACTCCACGCCCTTGTCGGTCGCGTAGCCGGTCTCGCACTCCTCGAAGATGATCTTCACGCCGTTGATGCCGCCGTCGCGGGCATTCACGAGCTTGAGATAGTCGACGTAGCCGTTGGCGAACGGAATGCCGTTTGGCGCGTAGGCGCCGGTCCGGTACGAGAGCACCGGGAAGAACTGCTCGCCGCCCTTGGACGGGGCTTCCATCTTCTTCGCCTCCGCCTTCTTGGCCTGCCCCAGCGCGGCCGTGCTGCCGAATGCGGCCGCCACAGCGAGGCTCGCCGCGAGGACCGTGAATTTAGACGCTTGTTTCATTTCCTACCTCCTCCAGTAAGTGCCCAGCAGAATGATAACCCCGTCAATGCGGGAACGGCCATAGACGCAGCTTTTCCTTGCCGATGGCCCACAGCCGGGCCAGGCCGTGCGGCTCGACGATCAGGAAGAACACGATCAGCGCGCCGAAGATCATGAACGCGAGGTGCGATGCGGTCGCCGTCGAGATCGGCACACCCAGCCAGATCGGCACCTGGTCGAGCAGGATAGGCAGGACCACGATGAACGCGGCCCCGAAGAAGCAGCCGAGCAGCGAGCCCATGCCGCCGATGATGATCATGAAAAGAAGGTTCAGGGACAGGTTCAGGCTGAAAGCGAGCGGCTCCCAGGCGCCGAGGTACACGAAGCCCCACAGCGCCCCCGCCACCCCGCAGTAGAAGGCGCTGACGCCGAATGCCGTCAGCTTGGCGTACACGGGCCGGATGCCGATCACCTCCGCCGCGACGTCCATGTCGCGCATCGCCATCCACTCGCGGCCGATCCGACCGCGCACCAGGTTCTTCGCCAGCAGCGTGAAGAAGATCAGCACCGCGAGCAGGAACAGGTACTTCTCCACCGGCGTGTCGATCGTCCAGCCGAACATCTCGATCGCCGCCGTCGACACGGAACCGGAGGACGAGTAGTCCGTGAACCACTTGACGCGCGCGAACATCCAGTCGGTGAAGAACTGGGCGGCGAGCGTCGCGACCGCGAGGTACAGGCCCTTGATGCGCAAGCTGGGCACGCCGAAGATCATGCCGAGCGCCGCGGCGATGAGGCCCGCGAGTACCAGCACCACGAGGAAATTGAGCTGCGGCACGCGCAGCACCAGGTTGTAGGCCGCGTACGCGCCGACCGCCATGAAGGACGCGTGGCCGATCGAGATCTGGCCGCAGTAGCCCACCAGGATGTTGAGCCCGATCGCCGCAAGCGTGAGGATCAGGAACGGGATCAGCAGCGACAGGAACACGTAGTCGGAGACGACGAAGGGCACCACCAGGAATGCAATCGTCAGCAGGCCGAACATGAACAGCCGGTCCTGCGCGATCGGCAGCATCTGCTGGTCCGACGAGTAGGTCGACTTGAACTGGCCGTTTTCGCGATAGAGCATAGCGCGCGGGTTTCTCCGGGTGGATTCCTGCTATACGCGGTCGATGTGCTTCTCGCCGAAGAGGCCCTCGGGCCGCACCAGCAGGAAGAGGAGCGCCAGCACGTAGGCGAACCAGTTCTCGATGCCGCCGCCCGCAAGGTCGAAGGCCTTGACGAGCACCGGCCCCAGGAACACCTCGGCCATCTTCTCGCCCACGCCGATGATCAGGCCCCCGACGATGGCGCCCGCGATCGAGGTGAAGCCGCCCAGGATCACCACAGGCAGCGCCTTCAGCGCCACCTGCGCCAGCGAGAACTGCACGCCGAGCTGCGATCCCCAGATCACGCCCGCGACGAGCGCCACGAACCCCGCCACCGACCAGACGATGACCCAGATGCGATTGAGCGGGATGCCGATCGACTGCGCGGCCTGGTGGTCGTCGGCGACCGCGCGCAAGGCGCGTCCTGTCGCGGTCTTCTGGAAAAAGAGCGTGAGCCCGGCCACCAGCCCGGCAGCCACCATCGCGGCGACAAGGTCCTCCTTGTTGACGAGGATGCCGCCCTGGAACAGCTTGTCCAGGATCATCACCGGCTCCTTGGCGATACCCAGGTCGATCTTGTAGATGTCGCTGCCCCAGACCGTCTGGCCGAAGCCATCGAGGAAATAAGTGACGCCGAGCGTCGCCATGAGCAGCGCCACTCCTTCCTGGTTGACGAGCGGTCGCAGCACGACGCGTTCGATGACCCACGCAAGCGCGACCATGATCGCCGTCGCAAAGATGATCGCCAGCCACAGGGGCACCTGCTCGGCAAGGCGCGCCACCGCGAGCGCGGCAAACAGCACCATTGCGCCCTGCGCGAAGTTGAAGACGCCCGAGGCCTTGAAGATCAGGGCAAAGCCGAGCGCGACCAGCGAATACAGCACGCCGGTCATCAGGCCGCCGAGAAGCACCTCGATGTAGAAGCCGGGCGGCGAAACGCCGGTCGCGAGCGGCAGCGCGAGCCCGACCAGCAGCACCGCGCCCAGCGAGAGGACGGGCCAGTTCTTCTTCATTTCAGTGGCTCACCCCGAGGTAGGCGTCGATCACAGCCTGGTTGGCACGCACCTCGTCGGGCGTGCCGTCGCCGATCTTCCTGCCGTAATCGAGCACCACGACGCGGTCGGATATGTCCATGACCACGCCCATGTCGTGCTCGATGAGCACGATGGTGGTGCCGAACTGGTCGTTGACGTCGAGGATGAAGCGGCACATGTCCTGCTTCTCCTCCAGGTTCATGCCGGCCATCGGCTCGTCCAGCAGCAGCAGGCGCGGCTCCATGGCGAGCGCGCGCGCAAGGTCAACGCGCTTTTGCAGCCCATAGGGCAGCCGTCCGACCGGGACCTTGCGGTAGGCCTGGATCTCGAGGAAGTCGATGATGCGCTCCACCGCCTCCCGGTGCTCCAGCTCCTCGCGCAGCGCCGGGCCGATGCGCAGCGCCTGCAGCAGCAGATTGGTCCGCATCTTCAGGTTGCGGCCGGCCATGATGTTGTCGAGCACCGTCATGCCCTTGAACAACGCCAGGTTCTGGAAAGTGCGCGAGATGCCGCTGACGGCGACCTCGTGCGAATCCATGTCGTGGTACTCGCGCCCGAGGTAGCGGATCGTCCCCTTTTGCGGGTGGTAGACGCCGTTGATCACGTTCAGCATCGAGCTCTTGCCGGCGCCGTTCGGCCCGATGATCGCGCGCACCTCGTGCTCGCGCACGTCGAACGACACCTCGCGCAGGGCCTGCACGCCTCCGAACGCAAGCGATACGCCCTCGACCGCGAGGATCACGTCGCCGACGGAATGCGCGCGCTGCGACATCAGGCCGCCTTGCGCGCCGCCGCCGGCGGAAAGGTCTTCGCGTCGCGGATCTTGAGGTCCGCCGAGATCGAGCCGGTGCGCCCGTCCTCGTAGCGGACCTGCGCCTCGACGTGCACGGTCTTTGCGCCGCCGTAAAGCGCGTCCACGAGCGCGGCGTACTTCTCGCCGACATGGCCGCGGCGCACCTTCGCCGTGCGCGTGAGCTCGCCGTCGTCCGCCTCGAGCTGCTTGTGCAGGATCAGGAAGCGGTGGATCTGCGATCCGGCCAACTCGGGCTCGGCCGCGAGGTCGGCGTTCACCTTCTCGATGCAATCGCGCACGAGCTCGTAGACCTCGTCTCTCGAGGCGAGGTCGACGTAGCCCGCGTACGGCAGGTTGCGCTTCTCGGCCCAGTTGCCGACTGCCTCCATGTCCATGTTGATGAACGCGCAGACCTGGTCGCGGCCGTGGCCGAAGGCGACCGCCTCCTTGATGTAGGGGAAGAACTTGAGCTTGTTCTCCAGGTACTTCGGCGCGAACAGCGACCCGTCTGCGAGCTTGCCGACGTCCTTCACGCGGTCGATGATCTTGACGTGCCCGTCGGCGTCGAAGTAGCCCGCGTCGCCGGTGTGGAACCAACCCTGCGGGTCCTTGGCCTCAGCGGTGGCCTGGGGATTCTTGTAGTACTCCTTGAACAGCCCCGGCGAGCGGATGAGCAGCTCGCGCTCAGGCGTGAACGAGAGCTCGACCCCCTTCACCGCCGGGCCGACGGTATCGGCCTTCACCTGGCCATTCGGCTGCACGCAGACGAACACGCTCGTCTCGGTGGAGCCGTACAGTTGCTTGAGGTTGACGCCGATCGAGCGGTAGAAGCGGAACAAATCCGGCCCGATCGCCTCGCCGGCGGTGTAGGCCACGCGCACGCGGCTCATGCCGAGCACGTTGCGCAAGGGACCGTAGACCAGCAGGTCGCCCAACCGATACAACAGCCGCGCGGCGAGGCCCACGGGTTTGCCATCCAGCAGCGCTCCGCCGGTTCGTCGGGCGACTTCCATGAAATACCCGTACAGCGCGCGCTTAATCGCGCCGGCGTCCTCCATGCGGATCGAGACCTGCGTCAGCAGCGCCTCCAGCACGCGCGGCGGCGCGAAGTAATAGGTCGGCCCGATCTCGCGCATGTCGCTCATCACGGTGTCGGAGGACTCGGGGCAGCAGATGCAGTAGCCGGTGACGAAGGGCTGCGCATAGGAGAAGATGTTTTGGCCGATCCAGGCGGGCGGCAAATAGGCGAGTACCACGTCGGCGTCGCCCAGGTTCTCCATCTCCGCGGCAGCGCGCGCCCGGTCGATGAGGCTCGCGTGCGTGAGCACCACGCCCTTGGGAGCGCCGGTCGTGCCGGAAGTGAAGAACATAGCGGCGGTGTCGGCGCCCGAGCCTTTGGCGATCTCGGCCTCCAGGAACGCCGGGGCGCGCCGATCGGCTTCGCGGCCGAGCTCGACCAGGGCATCGCAACCCATGAGCTGCGGCTGCTGGTAGTGCCGCAACCCGCGCGGATCGTCAAAATAGATGCGCCCCAGCGTCGTACATTGCGGCAGGATCTCGAGCAGCTTGTCCACCTGCTCCTGGTCCTCGGCGAGCGCGTGCGTGATCGCCGCGTTCTGGATGGGGTAGGCCATTTCCGCAGCCACCGCGTCCTGGTACAGCGGCACCGGGATCCCGCCCAGGCACTGCGCGGCGCACATCGCCGCGTAGATGCGCGGGCGATTGTCTCCCACCAGAGCCAGGTGGTCGCCGCGCTTGAATCCGTGCTCCGCAAGTCCGCAGGCCATTGCGCGCACTTCCTCGGCAAACTGGTGCCAGGTCCAGGTCTGCCAGATGCCCAAGTCCTTCTCGCGGATCGCGGGGCGGCCCGCCCGCGCTTTCGCGTGGTGCAGCAGGAGCTTCGGAAAGGTATCGAGACCGGAAAGCGCTTCCGCCATGGTTTCCCCCTCTGGGATCGCCGTGGATTTTATAATGTGAAACAGCGCATTGCACGAAAAGATCGGCGTTCCAGCCGAGCGCATTCTCGGACGCCGGGAGAAACCGGCCCCGCCGTCGCGATGTAAGCTACTGAGCGGGAGGAATACAGCGCATGCGAAGAGTTGCCGGCCTGATGGCGGCCATTGCGTTGGGCCTTGCCGGACCCGATTCCGCCGCGCAGGGCGGCTACCCCGCGAAGCCCGTCAAGCTCGTCGTACCGGTGACCACGGGCGGGCCGAGCGATCTGGTGGCGCGCATTCTGGGAGAAAAGCTGTCGACCGCGTTGGGCAAGCCGGTGATCATCGAGAACCGGCCTGGCGCTTCGCAGACCGTGGGCGCCGCAGCGGTGGCCAAGTCGGACCCGGACGGCTACACGCTGCTGCAGGCCGCAGCCAACATGGCCATCAACCCGATCCTCATGAACGACCTGCCCTACGACACCGCGAAGGATTTCGCCCCGGTGTCCCTCACGCACCTCACCCCATACGTGTTCGTGGTGAGCGAGAAATCGCCGATCAAGTCGCTCCCGGAACTGCTGAAGTTCGTGCGCGAGAGCCCGGGCAAGGTGAGCTACGGCACCACCGGGCCGGGCAGCCCGCAGCTGCTGGCCACGCTGCTGCTCGCGCAGCTGCAGTCGCTGCCGGCGATCACCGAAGTGGCCTACAAGGGCAGCTCGGCGGCGCATCCGGACCTGATCTCGGACCGCATCACCTTCATGATCGACCCGCTGGCGGCTTCCGCGCCGCACATCAAGTCGGGCGCGCTGCGGGCACTCGCGGTCAGCACGCCGCAACGCAACCCATCCTTTCCAGGCGTTCCCACGGCGGTGGAAGCGGGCGTGCCGGGCTACGACTTCGCCAGCTGGGGCGGGGTTTTCGCGCCGGCGGGAACGCCGCGCGACATCGTGCTCCGGCTGAACGGCGAGATCGCCAAGGCGATCGCCAGCCCGGACCTGCGCAAACGCTTCGACGACATGGGGCTGGTGCCGAAGTCGAGCACGCCGGAGGAATTCGGCAGCTTCCTGTTCGCCGAAATGAACCGCTGGAAAGCGGTGCTGGGCGGCAAGAAGCCCTGAGGTCCGCGCCCCGCCATGACCCGCGCGCTTGTGGAGACGCTGAAGAAGATCCTGAAGGCGCGCGGCATGACTTACGCGGACCTCGCGCTCGCACTGCGCGTGTCGACACCGACCGTGAAGCGCCTGTTCTCGCAGCGCACCTTCACGCTGGAGCGGCTGGAAGAGATCCTGAAGGTCCTCGAGATCGATTTCTACGAGCTTGCGCGCATGGGCCACGGGCGCCGCGGCGGCCCGACGGAGCTGTCGCTCGAGCAGGAAACGGCGCTCGCCAAGGATGCGCGCCTGTTTTCGGTGTTCTGGTTGCTGTGCAACGAGTGGCGGTTCGACGAGATCGTGGCGGAGTTCCGGCTGGGCGCAGCGCAGATCACCTCGTATTTCGCCCGCCTGGAGCGGCTACGGCTGATCGACTGGCGGCCCGGCAACCGGGCACGCCTGCGCGTGCCCAAGCACTACGTCTGGCGCGCCGGCGGACCGCTGCGCAAAACCTACGGGCTGCGCGTGGTCAACGAATTCATGCGCGCGCGCTTCGACGCCCCCCAGGACGCGTTCCATTTCGAGGCCCAGGAGCTCTCGCCCGAATCGGCGATTGTCGTCAAGCGGCGCCTCGAGAAAGTCGCGGCAGAGATCAACGAGATGGTCGAGATCGACGCCGCCACGCCCGCGAAGAAACGCGTGACGCTGGGCGTGCTGCTTGCCTGCCGGCCCTGGAGCATCTCCATCGTCCACGCGCTGCGCGCGGACGCGGAGGTGCTGAAGAAAACGGCCGCCTAGCTGAGCAGCTCCATCGCTTCGGCGATGATGAACAGCACCGTGAACAGAGCGACGAACACCCGCGCGGTGCGAGCGATGCTGCGCTTCACGCTGTTGTCGGCGAAGCAGGCGGCGCTGGCGGCGGCGAAAAAGAACACGGACCTGAGGGCTCTCATGCGGGACTCCGGAATGGCCTTTGAGCCCAGCAATATGCGCCCACAAGCTTGCACGCGGCTGACGCCCCGCGGGCCCGGCACTGACGGCCGGTCACATGCTTCTGCGGTATTGCCCGCCGACTTCGAAGAGCGCGTGCGTGACCTGGCCCAGGGAACAGACGCGCACCGCATCCATTAGCACGGCGAAGACGTTTTCGTTGTCGATCACCGCCTGTTGCAGGCGCTTCAACATGGGTTTTGAAAGAGAAGAATTTCTCTCCTGAAAGGAGCGCAATCGTTTCAACTGCGACCGCTTTTCCTCCTCGCTCGAGCGGATCAGCTCGAGCTTCGCCGGCACCGGGTCGCCGTGCGGATTGCGGAAGGTGTTCACGCCGACGATCGGGTAGTCCCCCGAGTGCTTGAGGTGCTCGTAGTGCATGGACTCTTCCTGGATCTTTCCGCGCTGGTAGCCGGTTTCCATCGCCCCCAGCACGCCGCCGCGCGCGCTGATCGCCTCGAATTCCTTCAGCACCGCTTCCTCGACCAGGTCAGTGAGCTCTTCGATGACGAACGAGCCCTGGTTCGGGTTCTCGTTCTTCGCGAGGCCCCACTCCTTGTTGATGATGAGCT
>JAYRND010000277.1:0-3354 GCA_041904885.1 Burkholderiales bacterium | reverse complement strand
GTCGCCGGCCGCGTCACCGAGAAGGGCGAGCTCTCGCGCTTCCGCTCGAAGATGGCCGGCAAGTTCTGGTGGGAGCTGACCGAGGACGAGCACCGCCGGTATCCCGGCGACTACGAGGCGCAGACCGGCCAGGGTCCGATCACCCTGCATTCGGATGAGCACCTCGCGGGCAGCGACGGCGGCATCGCGCGCCTGCGCCGTTTCCTCGAGCAGCAGCTGAAGATCGTCGCCGAGGGCGGCGATCCCGCCTGCGTCGCCTTCAACGAGAAGGACGCCTACGTGCGCCTGGAAGCGGGCCAGGAATTGCTTGAGAAGAGCCCCGCGTAGCGCCGTTCTCGCCCTGCTGCTCGCCTCGGCCGGCCTGAGCGGAGCGCAGGACCTGTGCTCGGACTACCAGTCGCGCGTCAACTGCGTCGGCAAAAAGCGCCCGATCCACGACGGCATCGATTTCGGAGGTGTCGCCGGCACTGAAGTGATCTCCGCGACCTACGGCACCTTCGTGCGCCGGAATTTCGACGAATGCTCCGGCCATGGCATCACGGTCAAGACGGATTTTTCCGCGAGCGACGCGAGCGGCGAGGGACCGGTATTCGTGCGCTACGCTCACGTAGAGGCCTATCCCAAGCTGAAAGCGGGGCAGCAGCTGAAACCGGGCGACCCGCTGGGCACCACCATTCCGCTTCGCCACACTCCTTGTCACGCCTCGCGCGAGCATGTCCACTACGAGCTGCGCATCGCGGCCGACCCCAAGCGCCACATCAATCCGCACGCGTTCTGGGCCGACGGTCCCGGCAAGGTGACCTGCTACCGCGACGGGATGAGCGTGCCACAGGGCAAGGCGGTCGCGCCAATCCGATGCGCGCCATGAATCACCGCCTCCCCTGCCCGGACCGCCGCCGCGTATTGCAGGCGGCGCTCGCGCTGGCCGCCGCCGGCCCGCTCGCCGCGCGCGCGCAGCAGCCGCGCATCCCGATCGCGGACATGCACAGCCATTACGGCATGATCCTGCGGCGCTTCGCCGATTCCGGATTCGCCGAGGACATGCGCAACGAGCGCGTGGCGCTGGTCGCCTGGAAGCTGGTCGCGGACGCGCGCTGGATCCGCGGCACCAGCACCGGGATCGAGCAGTTCCGCGAGCCGGCGCCGGGCGACCTCTCCCAGTTCTTCAACAGCTCGATCGAGCGGATGCGGAGCTACGTCGCCGAGCACAAATTGCGCATGGTGCTGGCCCGCGCGGACGTCGATGCCTGCCTTGCCGGCGATGCGGGCGTGGTGCTCGCCTCCGAAGGCGCGGATTTCCTCGAGGGCCGGGTCGAAGGCCTGGATGCCGCCTACGCGAAGGGCCTGCGCCACCTGCAGCTCGTCCACTACATCCGCACGCCGGTCGGCGACTTCCAGACCGTCGCGCCGGTGCACAACGGGCTGAGCGAGATGGGCAGGAAGCTGGTCGAGGCCTGCAACGAGAAAGGCCTCCTCGTCGACCTCGCCCACTCCACCCTGCCCTCGGTGGACCAGGCGCTGGCGATCTCCAAGGTGCCGATGATCTGGTCGCACGGCTGGGTCGAAGGCGACGGCGGCAACTGGCAGGACCGCTACGGATTCCTCCGGCGGCGCCTGTCGGTCGCGCACGCGAAGAAGATCGCCGACCGCGGCGGCGTGATCGGGCTCTGGGGGCTGGGCCTGGCCAGGCCGGGGCTCGGCTGGCCGGTGGGCGAACGCGACAACTGGTCCTACGCGAGCGAGATCGTCAAGCTCGTCAAGCTGATCGGCGCCGACCACGTCGCGTTCGGCACGGATATCGAGGGCGTCGGGCCCAACTGGGCGCTCAACAGCTATGGCGACGTGCGCAAGGTGATCGCCAACCTGGAGGAAATGAAGCTGCCAGCCTCCACCATCGAGCGCGTAGCGTGCCTGAACTATGCGCGCGTGCTGAAGGCGGCTCTCAAGAGCTGATAGACCCTGCCGACGGCAGTGCCAAAGCCGCCGGCGCCGCTTGATATGCATCAAGCGCAGCGACGTTGCGTTCCGCAAAAATTGCGGCCAACGTGGATCGCAAAGCGCAAGACTGAAGTGAACGCCCTGTTCGCGCTCGGCTTCCGGCCGTTTTATCTGCTCGCCGGCCTGTACGCGGCGCTCAGCGTGCCGCTCTGGGCCGCGCAGTACGCGGGCTGGCTGCCTGGCGCGAATCCGCTCTGGCACGCGCACGAAATGCTGTTCGGCTACGCCTTCGCCGTGATCGCCGGGTTCCTGTTCACCGCGGTGCGCAACTGGACGGCCCGCCCCACGCCGGCCGGCGCGGCGCTCGCGGCCATCGCCGGGTTGTGGATCGCCGCGCGCGCGCTCGCCTTCTTCTGGCCGGCGGCGGCGTCCTGGGCCGACGCCGCGTTCGCCGTCGCGGTGGCCTGGGGCATCGGTTGGCCGATCCTCTCCAGCGGCAACCGCAACTGGTATTTCATTCCCCTCGTGCTCGCGCTGGGCGCCGCGAGCATCGCCTTCCAGGTCTGGCCGCGCATCGCGCTCTCGGCCGGCCTGGACGTGGTCCTCTTCATCATCGCCCTGATGGGCGGGCGCGTGATCCCGGCGTTCACGAACGCCGCCGTGCCGGGCGCGGGCGCCCGGTCCCTGCGGGCCCTGGAAATCGCCGCGCTCGGCTCGGTGCTTCTGCTGCTCGCGCTCGATCTCGCGGAGGCGCCCGCCGCCGCTCCAGTGGCGCTCGCGGCGGCCGTGTTTCACGGAATGCGCCTGGCGCTGTGGTCGCCGCTCAGGACGCGCGACAGGCCGATCCTCTGGATCCTGCACCTTTCGTACGCCTGGGTCGTCGCGCACCTCGCGCTGCGCGGGATCGCCGGCTGGGGCCTAGTTCCCGCGGTGCTGGCGACGCACGCACTCACCATCGGCGGCATCGGCGGGCTCACGCTGGGCATGATGACGCGCACCGCGCGCGGCCACACCGGCCGGCCGCTGCAGGCGGGCCGCGCCGAGGTCTGGGCGTACGTCCTCGTGCAGGCTGCCGCGCTCGCGCGCGTACTGGTTCCGATCGCCCTGCCGCAGGCCTACGCGGCGAGCGTCGCCGTCTCTGCCGCGCTCTGGAGCGCGGCGTTCATCCTGTTCTGCGCGGCGTTCATGCCGATTCTCTCCAGCCCGCGGATCGACGGCCGGCCGGGCTGACTGCATCCGGCCGGCTAGCTGGCGCCGCTCGCGTTGCCGCCGCCCTCGGGGCGCGTCATGGAGAACACGCTCTCGACCACGGTGTACTCGTCATAGCCGCAGCGCGCGATCGGCCGGACAGCGGCAAGGTCGAAGCGGCCGTTCTTCACGTAGCGCTCATCGAGGTGCATGCCGATCAC
This sequence comes from Burkholderiales bacterium, assembly GCA_041904885.1. GTDB lineage: Bacteria > Pseudomonadota > Gammaproteobacteria > Burkholderiales > SG8-39 > RBG-16-66-20. The sequence continues at coordinate 7 of JAYRND010000277.1, read as the reverse complement.
CTGGCCG
>JAYRND010000276.1:0-8247 GCA_041904885.1 Burkholderiales bacterium | reverse complement strand
GATGATGTCGTATTTCTCCTGCTCGGCGATCTGGCGGATGATGCGGTTCGCCTGGTCGACGACCTGCGAGAGCTCCTCGTTGCGGCGCTGGTTCACGTCTTCCCGGTAGTCGCGCTGGCGCTTCTGGAAGTCGCGCTGCAACTCGCCGAAATCGCGCTCCTTGGTCCGGCGCTGGGACTCGGACATCGTCACCCCGTCCTTCTCCAGCTCGTCCTGCATGCGCTTGAGCTGGTCCGCCATCTTGTTGAGCTCAACCTCGCGTTTGGAGAACTCCGCCTCCAGCTTCTTCTGCGCGCGCAGCGCCGGCGCCGAATCGCGCACGATGCGCTCGATCTGGACGACGCCGATCTTGCCCTGCGCCAGGGCGGCGCCCGCGGGCACGGCGAGCAGCAGGCCCGCCGCGAGCATCAGGAAGGTGCGAAAAGCTTGTCGATTGCGTGGCATAGGTCGGTCCAGCCTGTCCGATAGGGCCTAGAAAGAGGAGCCAAAGGTGAATTGTAGCCTCTGGACCTTGTCGAAGCCCTTCTTCTCGTTCAGCGGCTCGGCGAAGGAGATGCGCAGCGGCCCGAATGGCGAGGTCCAGGCGAGGCCCAGGCCGGCCGAGTAGCGCAACTCGCTGAGGGAGAGTTTCTCCCCTGCGCCATACACCTGGCCGGTATCGACGAAGGCGGCCAGGCGCAGGGACTTGTCGTTCTGGGCGCCCGGGATCGGGAACAGCACTTCGGCGCTGCCGGTGATCTTGCGCGTGCCACCGAGGACGTTGCCGAACTGGTCCTGGGGACCCAGCGAGAACGCTTCGTAGCCCCGCACCGAGTCCGGCCCGCCGGCGTAGAAGTTCTTGAAGAACGGCACCGGATCGCCTTGATAGCCGCCCACGTAGCCGAAGTCCCCCCGCAGCGACAGCGTGGTCGTGCGCGACAGCGGGGTCAGCCACTGGTGGAAGAGGTTCGTGCGGTAATACTTGAGGTCTCCCGCAGACACCTCCCCGCCGACCCGGGTGAGCGTGCCCTTCGTCGGCAGCAGGGCGCTGTCGCGCCGGTCGCGCAGCCAGCCCATGTTGAACGCCCCGTACTTGTAATGGTTGCCGAATTGCTGCTCGAATTCGATGAACCGCGTCGGGCTGCTCTCGAACAGGTCGAGCTTGACGTTCTCGAGGATCGCGCCGTAGCTGATGGAATCGGTCTCGTTCAGCGGATAGCCGAACTTCAGGCCGCCGCCCAGCGTGTCGGTCTTGTACTTGCCGACCGACAGGCTGGTGGCGTCGATGCGGCGGGAATAGATGTCGAATCCCTGGCTGACGCCGTCGACCGTGAAATACGGGTTGAGGTACGACAGCGCATAAGTCCGGTTGACCTTGCTGGTGCTCACGTTGGCCGCCACGTACTTGCCGCTGCCGAAGATGTTCGACTGCGACACCGAGCCCGAGAACACCGCGCCGTCCGTGGAGGAGATCCCCGCCCCCAGCTGGATCGCGCCGGTCGGCTTCTCCTCGATGGTGAAGTTGACGTCGATCTGGTCGGCGCTGCCCGCGACCGGCACCGTCTCCACGGTCACGTCCTTGAAGTACTGCGTGCGGTCCAGCCGGCGCTTGGAGAGCTCGATCTTGGACGAGTCGTAGTAGGCGCCCTCGAGCTGGCGCATCTCGCGCCGCACCACTTCGTCGCGCGTGCGCGTGTTGCCGCCGACGTTGATGCGCCGCACGTAGACGCGCCGGCCGGGGTCGACCAGGAAGTTGAGCGCCACCGTGCGCTTTTCCTTGTCAAGCTGCGGCACCGCGCTGGCGTTGGCGAAGGCGTAGCCGTCGTTGCCCAGCCGGTCGGTGATCGCCTTGGTGGATTCCGTCACGCGCGCCCGCGAGAACACCTCGCCTGCCTTGACTTTCACCAGCTTCTGCAGCTCCTCCCTGGGCAGCAGCATCTCGCCGCCCAGCTGCACGTCGGACACGGTGTATTTCTCGCCCTCGACGACGTTGACGGTGATGTAGATGTCGCGCTTGTCGGGTGTGATGGAGACCTGCGTCGACTCGACCACAAAATCGATGTAGCCGCGGTCCTGGTAGTAGGACTTCAGCGTCTCGAGGTCCGCCGCCAGCTTGGGCCGCGAATACTGGTCGGCCTTGGTGTACCAGGTCAGCCAGCCGGGCGTGCGCAGCGAGAGCTGGTCGAGCAGCGTCTGCTCGCTGAATACCTGCGCGCCGACGATGTTGATGGAGCGGATCTTCGCCACGTCCCCTTCGGTGACCGAGATGCTGATGCCGACGCGGTTGCGCTCCAGCGGCGTCACCGTCGACACGACCTCCGCCGCATAGCGGCCGCGCGACAGGTACTGGCGCTTCAGCTCCTGCTCGGCGCGGTCGAGAACCGCCCGGTCGAAGCTGCGGCCCTCGGCGAGCCCGGTGTCGCGCAGGATGCGCTTGACCACGTCGCTCTCGAACTCCTTGACGCCGAGCAGATCGATCTGCGCGATCGAGGGGCGCTCCTCGACGACGATCAGCAGCACGTCGTTCTCGACTTCCAGGCGCACGTCGCGGAAAAAGCCCGTGGCGAACAGGGCGCGCAGCGCCTGCTGCGCCTTTTCCTCGGTCATGGTCTCGCCGACCTTGACCGGGAGGTAGCTGAACACGGTGCCGGCCTCGGTCCTCTGCAGGCCCTCGACCCGGATGTCCTTCACCACGAAGGGGCGGAACGACTGCCCGAGCGCTCCGGTCGCAACGGCCAGCAGCACGACGGCAGCCGCCGCGAGAAGTCGCTTGCGCATGTTATCCGGCGAAAAGGCGGTTCAGGTCGTTGTAGAAAGCGAAAGCCATGACGACGAGGAGTAGCGCAATCCCCACCCGCTGGCCGAGCTCCATGGCGCGCTCGGACACCGGGCTCCCCTTTATGATTTCGAGCAAATAATACATCAAGTGCCCGCCGTCCAGCAGCGGAATCGGCAGCAGATTCAGCACGCCGAGGCTGATGCTGATCAGCGCGAGGAAGGTCGCGTAGGCGATCCAGCCCAGCTGCGCGGATTGGCCGGCGTAGTCGGCGATGGTGACCGGTCCCGAGAGGTGCTTCCACGACACTTCGCCCACCAGCATCTTGCCGAGCATGCGCAGGCTGAACACCGAGATGTCCCAGGTCTTGGCCACCGCCTTGGCGAGGCTGTCGAGCGGGCCGTAGCTCACGCGCACGATGCTGCGCTCGGCCTCGGCGGCCGGGATCAGCGGCGCGGCGCCGATGCGGCCGACCCGCGCGCCGTTCTCGGTCACCGCGTCGGGCACCACGTCGACGGCAAGGCGCGCCCCTTCCCGCTCGACCGTCAGGCGCAGCGTCGCCGACGGATGGCTGCGCACCGCCTGGACCAGGGCGCCCCAGTCGCGCACCGGCGCGCCGCCCGCGTGCGTGACCCGGTCGCCCGCCTTGAGCCCCGCCCGGTCCGCGGCGCCTCCGCCCACGATCTTGCCGAGCACGGGCTCCAGCGGCGGCCGGTACAGCCGCAGGCCGATGCGCTCCATGGCGTCGGCCTCCACTTCCTCGGACGGATACCCGCGCAGGTCCAGCACGTGCGTGGAAATGTCGCCGCGCGCGTCGCTCACCTCCACGCGCAGCGCTTCGCGCTGCAGCGCGCCCTGCAGCACGCGCCAGCGCAGGTCTTGCCAGGTGGCGATGACCTGCCCGTCGATCGAGCGCACGGTGTCGCCGGAACGCAGCCCGGCGGCCTGCGCCAGGGTTCCCGCGGCCGGCTGGGCGAGCACGGGACGCGCCTCGGGCAGCCCGTGCATGTAGAGCCCGGCGTACACCGCGATCGCGAACAGGAAATTGAACGCGGGACCCGCGACGACGATCAGGAAGCGCCGCCAGACGCTCTGGCGGTTGAAGGCGCGGGGCAGGTCCTCCGCCGCGACAGGCGCCTCGCGCTCGTCCAGCATCTTCACGTAGCCGCCGAACGGTATGGCGGCGATCGACCACTCGGTGGCGTCGCGCCCCAGGCGCCAGGTCGCGACCGACCGGCCGAAGCCGACCGAGAAGCGCAGCACCTTGACGTTGCAGAGCCGCGCCGCGAGATAGTGGCCGTATTCGTGGACGACGATCAGCACGCCCAGCGCGACGATGAAGGAGACGACGGTATGCAGGAAGCTCATGCGCGGAACCTCATGCTGCCCTTCCCATCAGCGCCGCGACGCCCTCGCCCGCGGCGCGCCGCGCCCGGCGGTCGGCGTCCAGCACGGCGTCCAGTCCTTCCGCCGGTTCGGCCGGCACGGCGCGCATGGCATGCTCGATGGCCTGCGGGATCGCGGTGAACCGCAGCTTGCCCTCGAGGAACGCGGCCACCGCGACTTCATTGGCCGCGTTGAGCACGGCGGGCGCCGTGCCGCCCTCGCGCAGCGCCGCGTAGGCGAGGTCGAGGCAGGGAAAGCGCGCGGGCTCCGGCTTGGCGAACGACAGCGCGCCGATCGCAGGCAGGTCGAGGGGCGCGGCGCCGGATTCGATGCGCTCGGGAAACCCGAGCGCATGCGCGATCGGCACCCGCATGTCGGGATTGGAGAGCTGCGCGATCACGGATCCATCCACGTACTCGACCAGCGAGTGGATGATGCTCTGCGAGTGGATCAGGACCTCGATGCGCTCGGGCGCGACGTCGAACAGCCAGCGCGCCTCGATGACCTCCAGCCCCTTGTTCATCATCGTCGCCGAGTCCACCGAGATCTTGCGGCCCATCACCCAGTTGGGGTGCGCGCAGGCCTCGTCTGGCGTTACGGCCGGCAGCCGCTCCAGCGGCACGGCGCGGAACGGCCCGCCCGAGGCGGTGAGCAGGATCCGGCGCACCGCGGCCCCCGCGCCGCCGCCCGCCTTCGTCGCGCCCTGCGGCAGGCACTGGAACACCGCGTTGTGCTCGCTGTCGATGGGCAGCAGCGTCGCGCCGCACTCGCGCACCGCGCGCATGAAGAACGGGCCGGCCATCACCAGCGCTTCCTTGTTTGCGAGCAGCACGCGCTTGCCGGCGCGCGCGCCGGCCAGGGTCGGCGCGAGCCCCGCCGCGCCCACGATCGCCGCCATCAGCACGCCACAGCCGGGATCGGCGGCGACGCGCTCCAGCGCCTGCGCCCCGAACAGCAGCTCGCTCCGGCAGCCGGCCTCGGCGAAGCGGCGCCGCAGCGAAGCGTCCTCCTGCAATCCCGACAGCACCGCGTACTTCGGCGCATGGCGCAGGCACAGCCCGAGCAACGCGTCCGCCGAGCGGTGCGCGGTGAGCGCGAAGGCGTGGAAGCGCCCGGGATGGCGCGCCAGGACGTCGAGCGTGCTCGAGCCGATCGATCCGGTCGCTCCCAGCAATGTCAGTCCCTGCGTCATCTCGGGCTCGTCATTTCAGGCCAGTCGCATGCATGAGCAGCAGCGCCACCGGGAGCATCGCGGTGGCGCTGTCGATGCGGTCCAGCACGCCGCCGTGCCCGGGCAGCAGGCTGCCGCTGTCCTTGACGCCGGCGCGCCGCTTGGCGGCGGACTCGAACAGGTCGCCGAGCACGCTCGCGGCGCACAGGAGAACCGTGCCGCCAAGGTAGAGCGCCCAGGCCGCCCCCTCCAGGCGCGCCCGCCACTCGGGATCGAGGCTTGCCCAGATGATAGCGTAGATGATCGTCGCGACGACCGCGCCGGCGACGCCCTCCCAGGTCTTGCCCGGGCTGATGGTGGGGGCGAGCTTGCGCCTGCCGAAGGCCCTGCCGGCGAAGTACGCCGCGATATCGGCGATCCACACCAGCCCCAGCAGCATCAGGACCTCGCTCCGCTCGAGCGACGCGAGCGCGAGCCCGGCGGGTACGAGCACGACCAGGCCGACGCCGGGCAGGAGCGGCGCCGGGCAGGCGTGAAAGCCGCGTGCCAGCCACGACGGAACGACGAGGACCCAGAAGGCTCCCGCCAGCGCGAAGATCCACGGCGCTGCGGCGCTCCAGCGCGCGAGCGCGAGGAAAAGGAGCGCGCAGCCGAGGCCGTACGCGGCGGCGGCGGGCCTGCGCGATTTGCCCAGTTGCGCCCACTCGTAGCCGCCCAGGCCCACGACCGCGGCCACCAGCACGGCGAATGCGGCCCGGTCGAGGAACCACAGCGCCGAAAGGAACGCCGCCAGCAGCGCGGCGGCGGTCAGGACGCGGACGAGGAGCAAGCGCTCAGGCGTCGCTGGCGACGGGCAGCGGCGAGCGCCTGCCCGGGTGGCGCGAGGCCTCTTCCAGCTGCTCGCTGGTGCGGCCGAAGCGCCGCTCGCGCTTCGCGTACCAGGCGAACGCCGCGTCCAGCGCGGCGGCATCGAAGTCCGGCCACAGCGTGTCGGTGAAATGCAGCTCGGTGTAGGCCATCTGCCAGAGCAGGAAATTGCTCACGCGCTGCTCGCCGCCGGTGCGGATGAAGAGATCCGGCTCCGGCGCATAGCTCATCGCGAGGTAGGGCGTGAGCGCGTCCTCGCGCAGCGGGCCCGACATCGCCTCGGGCCGCTCGCGGGCGAGGCGCGACAGCGCCTGCAGCACGTCCCACCGCCCCCCGTAATTCGCGGCAATGGTCAGGGTCAGCCCCGGGTTGGCCGAGGTCAGCCGCTCGCCCTCGGCGATCAGCGCCTGGATCTTCGGGTCAAACCTCGTTCGCTCGCCGATCACCTTGAGCCGGATGCCGTTGGCGTGCAGCTTCTGCACCTCGTTCTCGAGCGCGCCGATGAACAGCTGCATGAGCAGCGCCACCTCGTCCGGCGGGCGGCGCCAGTTCTCGGAGCTGAAGGCGAACAGCGTGAGGAAGCCGACGCCGCGCTCCGCGCAGGCCTTCACCGTGCCGCGCACCGCCTCGACGCCGCGCTTGTGGCCGGCGATGCGCGGCAGCCTGCGCCGCCGTGCCCAGCGGCCGTTGCCGTCCATGATGATGGCGACATGGCGAGGCAAGTCGCCGTGCTCGGGAATCTCGGCGGTGGAGCTGGGATGCGGGCTGGTCTTCGGCATCGTGCCCCTCACACCGCCATCAGTTCCGCTTCCTTCTGCGCGAGCAGCTTGTCGATGTCCGCGATGTGGCGGTCCGTGAGCTTCTGCACGTCGTCGGCGGCGCGGCGCTCGTCGTTCTCGGAGATGGTCTTCTTCTTGAGCGCTTCCTTGACCGCGTGGATGGCGTCGCGGCGCAGGTTGCGCACGGCGACGCGCGCAGTCTCGGCCTCCTTGTGCACCACGCGCGTGAGCTCCTTGCGCCGCTCCTCGGTCAGGGAGGGCATCGGCACGCGGATCATGTCGCCCGCCGAGGCCGGGTTGAGGCCGAGGTTCGAGTCGCGGATCGCCTTCTCGATCGCCTGGCCGAGCTTCTTCTCGAACGGCGCCACGCCGATCGTGCGGCCGTCGATGAGCGTGATCTTGGCGACCTGGTTGAGCGGCGTCTGCGCGCCGTAGTAGTCGACGGTGATGTGGTCGAGGATGCCGGGGTGCGCGCGGCCGGTCCGGATTTTCGCGAGGTCGGCCTTGAAGGCCTCCACGCTCTTGTGCATTTTCGCTTCGGTGCTTTTCTTCAGTTCCGCGATCATCGCCGCCTCCGTCGCCCGCTATGCGTGCACCAGGGTGCCTTCGTCCTCGCCGGCGACCACCCGTCCGAGCGCGCCGCTGCGGAAAATGCTGAACACGTTGACCGGCAGGCGCTGGTCCCGGCACAGCGCGAGCGCGGTCGCATCCATCACCTTGAGGTGCCGCTGGATCGCCTCGTCGAAGCTGATCCGGCTGTAGCGCTTCGCGCCCGCGTCCTTCTTCGGGTCGCTAGTGTACACGCCGTCGACCTTGGTCGCCTTGAGCACGATCTCCGCGCCGACCTCGCTGGCGCGCAACGCGGCCGCGGTGTCGGTCGTGAAGAACGGGTTGCCGGTTCCCGCGGCGAAGATCACCACCTTCCCCTCCTCGAGGTAGCGGATCGCCTTGCCGCGGATGTAAGGCTCGATGACCTGCTCGATGTTAAGCGCGGACTGCACGCGGCTGGCGAGGCCCGCGCGGCGCATGGCGTCCTGCAGCGCGAGCGCGTTCATCACGGTCGCGAGCATCCCCATGTAGTCGGCGGTCGCGCGGTCCATGCCCGCGGCGCCCGGAGCGAGGCCGCGGAAGATGTTGCCGCCGCCGATGACCACGCCGATCTCGACGCCGAGCTTCTGCACGACCGCGATCTCGGCGACGATGCCCTCGATGGTCTCCCGGCTGATGCCGAAGCTGCCCTCGCCCATGAGCGCCTCGCCCGAGAGCTTGAGCAGGATGCGCTTGTACTT
>JAYRND010000039.1:0-4322 GCA_041904885.1 Burkholderiales bacterium | reverse complement strand
GACGTCGATCCGAACCAGATCGAGCTGGTGCGCCGCTTTGGGAACAAGGCCTACTACGGCGACGCCACGCGCCTCGACCTGCTCGAGGCGGCGGGCGCGCGCCGGGCGCGGCTGCTGGTGGTGGCGGTCGACAATCCGGAACGCGCCATGCAGATCGTCAGGCTGGCGCGCCGCCACTTTCGCCACCTCAGGCTGATCGTGCGCGCGCACAGCCGCACCGACGCCTTCGAGTACCACGAGATGGGCGTACAGGCCGTGCGCGAGACCTTCGGCTCGGCGCTGGACGCGGCCGAAGCCGCCCTGCGCGCGCTCGACCACGGGCCGGTCGCCGCGCGCCGGGTGGTGGCGCGCTTCCGGCGCCACGACGAGGAGCTGCTCGCCGACCAGGCCCCGCACCGCAACGAGGTGAAGCGCCTGATCGCCGTCACACAGCGGGGCCGGCAGGACATCGAGCGGCTGCTCGCCGAGGAGGCGATGCGCAGGAGCTGAGCGCTCAGCCCTTCCGGTTCACCAGGACGATGCCGGCGCCGACCAGCAGCGCCGCGACCGCGAAGCGCGCCGTGAGCGGCTCGTCGAGGACCAGCACCCCGGCGAGCACGCCGAACAGCGGGCTCAGGAACGAGAACACCGCGAGCCGCGCCGCCAGGTAGCGCGTCAGCAGCCAGAACCAGGCGAGGTAGCTCGCGAACGCGACGATCACCGCCTGGTAGGCGATGCCGGCGACGCCGACGGCCGTGACCGCGACCACGCCCTTCTCGCCCATGGCGATCGAGGCGGCCGGCAGCATCAGCGCCGACACGGCGAGCTGGTAGAAGAGCGTCTTCGTGGCGCTGGCCCGGGCGAGGCGGGTGGCGCGGATCAGGACCGTGGTCGCCGCCCAGAGCGCCGCGCCGATGACCCCGAACGCATCGCCGAGCAGCGTGCTCCGGGACGGATTGGAGAACCCTTCCCAGAACGCGAAGGCGATCCCGCCGAAGGCCAGCGCCACGCCCAGCCATTGCCCGGGCGCCAGCTTCTCGCCGGGCACCCACCAGTGCAGGCCGAGCGCCGTGAAGATCGGCGCGAGGTAGATGAAAACGACCATGCGCGAGGCAGCGGTGTGCTCCAGGCCCGCGTAGATGAAGACGAATTCGCCGCCGAAGAGCAGCCCTGCCCAGATGCCCGGCCAGAGGGTTCCATCCCGTTCCCATAAGTTCAACCTGCGAGAGAAGACCCACAGCAGCAGCAGGACCGAGGCCAGGACCGAGCGAATTCCCGCCTGCATCACGTAGGAAATGTCGGCGGCGGTGAGCTTGATGACCACCTGCTGGAAGCCCCACAGCGCGGTGCAGAGCACCATGACCGCGAACGCGGTGCCGTCGAGCGGCTTGCGGTCCACGCGCTCCCTCAGCCTGTGCCGAGGTAGTAGTTCTTCACGAGGTCGTTCGACTCGAGCTCGGCGACCGATCGGCCCTCGAAGACGATTTCGCCGTGGACGATGATGTAGCCGCGGTCGGCGATGCGGATCGCCTGGTGGAAATTCTGCTCGGCCATCAGCACGGTCAGGCCGTGTTTCCTCTTTAACTGCTGGATCATGGTCACCGTGTTCGACACCAGCAGCGGCGACAGGCCGACCGAGGGTTCGTCCACCAGCAGCAGCCGCGGCGAGGACATGAGCGCGCGCGCGATCGCCAGCATCTGCTGCTGCCCGCCGGACATCGATCCGGCGAGCTGGCCGCGGCGCGCATTGAGCACCTCGAAGGTCTCGTAGCAGAGCGCGAGGTTGCGGTCGATGTCAGCGCGCGCCTGCGGACGGAACGCGCCCAGCAGCAGGTTCTCCTCCACCGTGAGCTTGGGAAACAGCCGCCGCCCCTCGGGGACCAGCGCTACGCCGAGGTTGACGATCTCCTCCGTCGAAAGCCTGGTCAAATCGAAGGATTTTCCATCCACGGAGAGGGAGATGCTCCCCCTGGTGGGGCGCACCATCCCCATCACGCACTTCATGAGCGTGCTCTTGCCGTTGCCGTTGGTGCCGAGCAGGGCGACCGATTCCTTCTCGCGCACCGAGAGCGAGATGCCGTGCAGCGCGCGCACCGCGCCGTAGCTCGCCTCGATTTCGCGGACCTCCAGCTCAAGCGCCAAGGTAGGCCCTCTGCACTTCGTGGTTGGCGACGATTTCGGCGGGCGTGCCCTCGCAGATGATGCGCCCGGCATCCAGGCACACCACGCGCTGCGAGAACTTCATCACCGCCTGCATGATGTGCTCGATCATGATGATGGTGATGCCGGCGCCGTTCAGCCGGAAGAGGATCTCCAGCACCTCGCTCACCTCGTTCGACGAAAGCCCGGCCATGGCCTCGTCCGAAATCAGCAGCTTCGGGCGCGCCGCCATGGCGCGCGCGAGCTCCAGCTTGCGCAGCTCCACCTGCGAGAGCTGGTTGGAGAGCGTGTCCGCCTTGTCCGCGAGCCCCATTCCGCGCAGGATTTCCATGGCCTCGGCGCGCGTATCGGCGGTATGAAGCGAGGCCCGATGCACCACGTATTCCAGCGGCACCACCAGGTTCTCGAGCACCGACATGCTGGCGAAGGGGCGCGGGATCTGGAAGCTGCGCGCGATGCCGCGCCGCGTGCGCTGGTAGGCCGGAAGCCGCGAGATCTCCTCGCCGTCGAAGCGGATGCTGCCGCCGTCGTTGGGGAGCGCGCCCGAGACGCAGTTGATGAGCGTGGTCTTGCCGGAGCCGTTCGGCCCGATCAGTCCGAAGCGCTCGCCCCTGCGGATGTCGATGCTGACGTCCTCCAGCGCGGCGAATCCGCCGAACTGCTTGGAGAGGCCCTGAATCTTCAGGAGATTGTTCACTTCCCTCTCCGCGAATGCTTCTTCACCAGGCCCAGGATGCCCTCGGGCGCGGCGACGACGAAAATCACCAGCAGCACTCCGACCACGAGCACGTTCATCTCGGAGGAGATCGTCACGGTCACGACCTGCTGCACCGTTCCGAGCAGCACCGCGCCGATTACCGGCCCGATCCAGTGGCCCATGCCGCCGATCATCGGCATGGCGAGCGCGTTCACCGCATAGTTGAGGCTGAACGAGGAGCTGGGCTCGATGAACGACAGGTATTGCGCGAAAGGCGCGCCGGCCGCGCCCATCAGCCCGCCGGAGATCGCCGCGGCGACCAGCTTCAGCTTCAGGGTGGGGACGCCGGAGCATTCGGCGGCGCCTTCGTTGTCGCGGATCGCGCGCAGGCCCCGGCCGACCCAGGACGTCTCGATGTAGCGGGCCACGCCCACCGCGACGACCGCGAGCACTCCCATCACGAAGAACAGCCACACTGTGTAGCTCTCGAAGAACGGCGCTTCCGCCGGCCGCAGCGTCGGCAGTCCCTTGGCGCCCCCCACGTAAGCCCAGTTCACCACCACCGTCTCCAGGACAATGGCGACCGCGATGGTGGCGATGGAGAAAAAGATGCCCCGCAGGCGCAGGGTCAGCAGGCCGACGCCGAAGCCAAGCAGCGCGGAGACGGCGGCGCCGGCGAGAATCTGCAGCCCGAGCGGCAGCGCGTAGGCCTTGTAGAGGGCAACCGCGGTATAGGCCCCGACCGCGAAGAACGCGCCGGAGCCGAAATTCACGTAGCCAGCGTAGCCGCCGAGGATGTTCCAGGCGGTGGCGAGCACGATGAACTGCAGCACGACGTAGGCCGCGAAAAAGTAGTATTCGTTCCTGAAGACGAGCGGCGCGGCCGCAAGCAGGCCCAGCACGACCACCGCGCCCGCGAGGAAGCGGGTCATTTGCCGAACAGCCCGGCCGGCCGGACTCCCAGCACAAGCAGCAGGATGCCGAATGCCACCGCCGGCGCCCAGGCCGTGCCGACGGTGCTCAGCACCACCGACTCGGCCACGCCGAGGATCAATCCCGCCACCAGCGTGCCGCTCATGCTGCCCAGGCCCGCCAGCACCACCACGCAGAAGGTGCGCCCGATGTAGAGGCGGTCGAGGTTCGGGTCCACGGGGCCGACGATGATCAGCAGCGCGCCGGCGACCGCGCAGGTGGCGGTGGCGATGCCGAAGGCCCAGCGCTTGATGCGTACCGGGTCCGCCCCCATCAGGCGCAGCGCGCCCTCGTCCTGCGCCACCGCCTTGATCGCACGGCCGGTGAAGGTGCGGGAAAGATAGAGCGCCAGCGCCGAGGTCAGCGCGAGCGCCACGCCGAAGGCCACCACCATGCGCTTGGGCACGCGCATGTCGTTGAACAGCTCGCCCAGCTCGAAGCTGGTGCCGATGTAGTCGGCGTCCACCAGCCGCTGGTCCACGCCGAACACCAGGATCAGCGCCACCTGCAGGAT
>JAYRND010000275.1:0-3256 GCA_041904885.1 Burkholderiales bacterium | reverse complement strand
GATTCACGCTCAGCTCGCCGACGCGGACGCCTATACGGCGCGGTCGCGCGCCGAGCGACTGCTGGTCGGCCTGGGGTTCCGGCAGGAGGAGCTTGGCCAGCCGGTCTCGGGCTTTTCCGGCGGCTGGCGCATGCGCCTCAATCTCGCGCAGGCGCTGATGTGCCCTTCCGACCTGCTGCTGCTCGACGAGCCGACCAACCACCTCGACCTCGACGCCATCCTCTGGGTCGAGGAGTGGCTGAAGCGCTATGCGGGAACGCTGATCGTCATCTCGCACGACCGGGACTTCCTCGACGGCCTGGTCACCACCATCCTCCACATCGACCAAAGGAAGTTCCGCCGCTATGCCGGCAACTACTCTGCATTCGAGGCGCAGCGCGCGCAGGCGGTGGTGCTCGCCGAGAGCCAGCGCGTGAAGCAGGAGCGCGAGCGCGACCACCTGCAGTCGTTCATCGACCGGTTCCGTGCCAAGGCGACCAAGGCGCGCCAGGCGCAGAGCCGCATGAAGATGCTGGCGCGGATGGAGGAGCTCGCGCCCCTGCACGTAGCGGCGCCCTTCTCCTTCGAGTTCCGGGAGCCGTTGCGCGCACCCAATCCGCTGCTGGTGCTGGAAGGCGTCGCCGCTGGGTACAGGGGAGACGCGGGCGCGAAGACGGTTCTTTCCGGCATCGATTTTTCCCTGCAGTCGGGCGAGCGCTACGGCCTGCTCGGCATCAACGGCGCGGGCAAATCGACGTTCATCAAGACCATCGCCGGCGAGCTCGCGCCGCTCGCCGGTACCGCCACCTACAACAAGGGTCTGGCGGTCGGCTACTTCGCGCAACACCAGCTGGAGATGCTCGACGACGCGGCCTCGCCGCTCCTGCACCTGCAGCGCCTCGCGCCCGACCAGCGCGAGCAGGACTTGCGCAACTTTCTCGGCATGTTCAACTTTCCGGGCGACATGGCGCTGGGTCCCATCGCCAACTTTTCCGGCGGCGAGAAGGCGCGCCTCGCGCTCGCGCTCATCGTCTGGCAGCGGCCGAACCTGCTGCTGCTGGACGAGCCGACCAACCACCTGGACCTGGAGACCCGCGAGGCGCTCACGGTGGCGCTCGCCCAGTTCGAGGGGACGCTGGTGCTGGTATCGCACGACCGGCACCTGCTGAGGGCGACGACCGAGCAGTTCCTGATCGTGGCCGAAGGCCGCCTGAAACCTTTCGACGGCGACCTCGACGATTACCGGGATTGGCTGCTGCGGACGAAGTCAGGCAAGCCGGTGGAGCCGGCACCGGTACCCAAGCCGGCTGCTCCGGCACCTGCGCGCCGCGCCAAGCCCCCCGCAGCCCGCAAGAACCTGGAATCGCGCATCCGGCGGCTCGAGGAACTGATGTCCCGCCTCAGCGCGAGGAGGGCCGAGGCCGAGGCGCGCCTTGCCGACTCCGCGATCTACGAAGAGGCGTCAAGGCCGGCGCTGCAGGAAGTGCAGGCCGAACTCGCGCACATCGTCCACGAGCTGGGAGTGCTCGAGGAGGAATGGCTGCAGAAACAGGACGAGCTCAGCGCTTGATCACGAAAGCCTGGCCCGTCGGCAGCGGGACAGGCTTGTACCCCTTCGCATCCAGCCAGGGATCTTCCGCAAGTTTTTGCGGGCGATAAATGCCCGCCCACTCGTAGTCGTCGAACACGATGACACCGCCTGGTACGACGCGGTGGAACAGGTGCTCGAGCGTCGCGATTTCCGCCGCGGCGTTGTTCAGGTCGATGTGGAGGTAGGCGATCTTCTCCGGACAATGCTGGGCGAATACGTCGGGAATCAGTCCCTTCAGGATCCTGACCTGATCGTAGCCCGCGAAGCGCTGCCGCACCCGGTCGTACAGGCCGGGCCCCTGGTTTTCAAACGCGTGCCCTTCGACCGGGTTGTAGTCGTAGGTGTCGTACGCCCAGAAGGTCTTTGGAAACGAAGTCCCGCCCAGGTAGTCGACGACCGTCTTGACGCCGCTGCCCTGGTAGACGCCGCACTCCACGAAGTCGCCATCGCATTGCACGGCGTGATAGGCCAGGGTGGCGAGGATGTAGCGGCGCCACGCGATCGCCCGGTCCGACTCGCTCTGCGCGTTGTCTTCCCAGGCCTTGCGAAACGCGAGGTCGTCGAACAGCGAGTTGTTGCGGGCCCAGGTGAACAGGTTGTCGCCGAAATACAGCCCGCCCGCCACCAGGCTGCTCGCTTCCTCCATCAGGCGCATGAAGCGCGGGACGTCCGCGATCTGCCAGGAAACGGGGATCGCGAAGCTGGTGACGGCGTCCAGCCTGGGCGCGACGTACGGCGGGAGGCGCGCCATCCGCAATCCCTCCCGCTACAGGACGAGCGCCCTCACCCGCCGCCTGCCGTGGCCTCCGCCGCAGGCGCCGGCGCTTCCGCCGCCGGCAGGTCCAGCACCGGAGGCTCGTTCGCCTGGTCCTTGCGGATCTTGTGGTACGCCATGCCCGTGCCCGCCGGGATCAGCCGGCCGACGATGACGTTCTCCTTCAGGCCGCGCAGTCCATCGCGCTTGCCCATGATCGCCGCCTCGGTCAGCACGCGCGTGGTCTCCTGGAAGGAGGCCGCGGAGATGAACGAGTCGGTCGACAGGGAGGCCTTGGTGATGCCCAGCAGCATGTAGGCGTACTGCGCCGGCTTCTTGCCTTCCTTCTCCGCCTTCTCGTTCTCCTCCAGCACGTCGGCGCGCTCGGCCTGCTCCCCCGTGATGAACGGGGTGTCGCCCGGCTCCGTGATCTCCACGCGGCGCAGCATCTGCCGCACGATCACCTCGATGTGCTTGTCGTTGATCTTCACGCCCTGGAGGCGGTACACGTCCTGCACCTCGTCGATGATGTAGCGCGCGAGCTCTTCCACGCCCAGGAGGCGCAGCAGGTCGTGCGGATCCACCGGGCCGTCGACGATCATTTCGCCCTTGTTGACCACCTGGCCGTCGTGCACCAGCAGGTGCTTGTCCTTGGCGATCAGGTACTCGTGCTGCTGCTGGTCGAGATCGGTGATCACCAGCCGCTGCTTGCCCTTGGTGTCCTTGCCGAAACTGACCGTGCCGGTGACTTCCGCCAGCATGCCGGCGTCCTTCGGCGAGCGCGCCTCGAACAGTTCCGCGACCCGGGGAAGACCGCCGGTGATGTCGCGGGTCTTGGAGGTTTCCTGGGGGATGCGTGCCAGCACGTCGCCCACATTCACCTCCTGGCCGTCCTTCACGGTGATCAGGGAGCCCACCTGGAAGGTGATGCT
>JAYRND010000038.1:0-1762 GCA_041904885.1 Burkholderiales bacterium | reverse complement strand
CGGGCGCGCCGATCATGCGCCGGTACCACTCGTGGAAGTGCTGCATGCCGTCTTCCATCGGCGACTGGTAGGGGCCGACCTCGTCGTCGCCGCGCGCGAGCAGCGCGGCGCGGCCCTGATCCATGCGCAGCGCGATCTCGTCGTCCTCGTTGCAGGTCTCGAGGTAGGCTTCCTGCTGGGCTTGCACGTAGTCGCGCTCGAAGGCGGCGATCTCCTCCGGGTAGTAGAACTCGACGACGTTGGTCGTGCGCTGCGGCCCCTTCGCATAGAGCGTCGAGACGACGAGCGCGTTCGGATACCACTCGACCATCACGGTCGGGTACAGCGTCAGCCAGACCGCGCCGTGCTCGGGCGCGCGGCCCTGCTGGAATCGCATCACCTCGGCCTGCCAGCGCGCGTAGGCCGGCGAGCCGGCCTTGCCGAGTGCCTTGCCGAAGTCGCTCGCGACGCCCACCGTCTGCACCGAGTGCGACTCGCCCATCTGCCAGCGCAAGTCCTCGCAGGTGACGAAGTTGCCGAGCCCCGGGTGGAAGGGGCCGACGTGGTAGTCCTCGAGGTAGACCTCGATGAAGGTCTTCCAGTTGTAGTCGCACTCGTGCACGTGGATGCGATCGAGCACATGGCCGCTGAAGTCGAAGCTGCGGCGTGCTTCGAGATTCGCCAGCTCGGCCGCGATGTCGGTAGGCCCGGCATCGAAGACGAGGCCGTTCCAGGTCTGCGTCGGGTAGTTGCGCAGGCTCAGGCACGGGTCTTCCGGGAAATGCGGCGCGCCGAGCAGCCGGCCGTGCAGGTCGTAGGTCCAGCGGTGCAACGGGCAGACGATGTTGCCGCGCGTCGTACCGCGCCCGCGCAGGATCACCGCCTGGCGATGGCGGCAGACGTTCGAGATCAGTTCGACCCCGCGGTCGGTGCGCACCAGCGCGCGGCCGTCGCCCTCCTGGGGCAACGCGTAGTGGTCGCCGATCCCGGGCACCATCAGTTCGTGGCCGAGGTAGCGCGCCGATCGGGAGAAGATCTGCGCCAGTTCGCGTTCGAACAGCGCCGGATCGAAATAGGCCGAGACCGGGAGTTGGGAGCGACTGCGGTCGAGCGTGCCCTGTGCCAGGCTCAGGTCGGACATGGTCCCGCAGTTCCTCCTTGGCAACACGGTTGAATCAACGCCCGGCGCGAAGCGCGCGTGGTGTGGGGCAGCAGGGTCGGCCCGAGGGGCGCCACCGCGCGTACCTCGTGGCTTCGGTCGGAGCGGGGATTCTACCCAGGACGGTTTGCTGCGCGCCGTCTCGAAGACCCCCTTCGAGAACGGGCTGACTACAATCACCACTTTGCCGAGCAAGATGGCCAAGTCCCCTCACGCCACGCCGAATCCGCCAACGCCTGCGGCGCCAGCCAACTACGAAGACGCCTTGACCGAGCTCGAGCGCCTGGTGAGCGCGATGGAAGGCGGGCAGATGCCGCTCGACAGCCTGCTGCAGAGCTACCGTCGTGGCGCCGAACTGCTCGCGTTCTGCCGCGGCCGGTTGGAGGCGGTCGAGACGCAGGTCAAGGTGCTCGAGGACGGGCAGCTCAAACCCTGGATCGACGCATGAAGCTGGCCGATTTCGACGCCTGGATGCGAAGCGAGCTCGATGCGGTCGAGCGGGCGCTCGAGCGCTGGGTGCCGACCGATGCGCCGGCCGGGCTCGGCCAGGCGATGCGCTACGGCGTGCTCGACGGCGGCAAGCGAGTGCGCCCGCTGCTCGTGCTCGCCGCTGCGCAGGCGGTG
>JAYRND010000274.1:0-9282 GCA_041904885.1 Burkholderiales bacterium | reverse complement strand
GGCGAGGACTACCGTTTCAATGCATTTCGAAAGAACTTCCTTCTTTAGTACTTTCATAGGACGGGAAATTGAAATCAGTCGGGCTGGATGCCGCCGCGCTCGACCGCCTTGGTCCAGCGATCGACCTCCGCCTTCATGAACGCGCCGAATTCCTCGGGCGTGCCCGCAACCACGTCGAATCCGATCTGGCTCATGCGCTCGCGCACGTCGGGGGCGCGCAGCGCCCGCACGACCGCACCGTGCAGCTTCGTGACAATATCGCGCGGCGTCTTCGCCGGGACCGCCGCCGCCTGCCACGAGGTGACCACGAGGTCCTTGAATCCCGCCTCGCCGGTGGTCGGCACATTCGGCAGCTGCGGATTGCGCGCCGACGCGGTGACCGCCAGCGCCTTCATCCGCCCGCCCTTGATGTAGTTGGTGACCGCGCCCAGGTTCTGGAAGGAGAAGTCGACCTGGCTTCCCATCAGGTCGGTCTGGCAGCCGGCGCCGCCGCGGTACGGCACGTGCACCGCGAAGAGGCCGGCGCCCTGCTTGAATACTTCGCCGGTCAGGTGGTCCGAGGAACCCGTGCCGCTGGAGCAGTAGGAGAGCTTGCCCGGGTTCTTCTTCGCGTATTCGACCAACTCCTTCATGGTGGTCGCGGGCAGGTCGGGCCGGGTGACGAGCACGTTGGGCGTGGTGACTGCCAACGTGATCGGCGCGAAATCCCGCAGCGCGTTGTAGCGCAGGTCCTTGAACAGGGCCTGGTTGATCGAGAACACCCCGATCGAGCCGACCAGCATGGTGTAACCGTCCGGATCCGACTTGGCGACGAACTCCGCCGCGATGGCGCCGTTTGCGCCGGGCGTGTTCTCGACGACGCCCGGCTGCCCCAGGTACTCCTGGAACTTGGAGGCGATGGCGCGGCCGACGATGTCGGAGGAGCCGCCGGCGACGAAGGGAATGATGACCTTGATCGGCTTGGTGGGGTAGGCCTGCGCGTGCGCGCCGCCTGCCAGGCCTGCGGCGAGCAGGGCCGCGGCGATGGTAACTATCCGGTTCACTCTTTTTTCCTCCTCGGGGGTTTCTTGCTGGGTGCCGCAAGTTTACAATGCCGCGCTCGCCCCACGACGGGCCCAGGAGGAGAAAATGAAACCCCTTTCCACACTGCTCGCTTTCGCCCTGCTCGCCGTGCTGCCGGCGCAGGCCCAGCAGTTTCCAAGCAAGCCGATCCGCGTCGTGGTTCCGTACGCGGCCGGCGGCACTTCCGACATCCTTGCGCGCCAGATCGGGCCGAAGCTCACCGAGGCCTGGGGCCAGCCGGTGATCGTCGAGAACAAGCCGGGCGCGAACGGCAACGTCGGCGCCGAGTTCGTCTCGAAGAGCGCGCCGGACGGCTACACGCTGCTGCTCACCGATCTGGGCGGCCTCGTCATCAGCGCGAGCGTATACCCGAAGCTGCCGTTCAACCCCTCGAAGGATTTCTCGCCGGTGGTGATGGTTTCCTACTCGCCGCACGTGCTCGCCGTCCACCCGTCAGTCCAGGTCAAGGACGTGAAGGAGCTGGTGGCGATGGCGAAGGCGCATCCCGGCAAGCTCAATTTCGCGATCTCCGGCATCGGCGGCGCGCCGCAGCTGGCGGGAATCGAGTTCGCGCAGCGCACCGGCGTGGACTGGACCTACATCCCCTACAAGGGCGGCTCGGACGCCGTGACGGGCGTGGTCGGCGGCCAGGCGCACGTGCTCTTCAACGGCATGCTCGCCACCTGGCCCTCGGTCACCGGCGGCAAGCTGCGCGCCATCGGCATCTCCAGCGCGAAGCGCGTTCCGGCCGCGCCCGACACGCCGACTGTCGCCGAGCAGGGCCTGCCCGGATTCGAGACCGGGTCCTTCCAAGGCGTGGTCGGCGCCCCAGGCACGCCGCGCGAGATCGTCATGAAGCTCAACGCCGAGCTGACCAAGGTGCTCAACGCCGCCGACATGAAGGAGCGCTTCGCCAAGCAGGGCACCGAGGTGCGTACCGGCACGCCCGAGGACCTGGGCAAGTGGATGACGGCCGAGCAGGCGCGCTGGGCCAAGGTCGTCAAGGAATCCGGAACGAAATTCGACTAGGAAATTGCACCGACCATGGAACTCCCGCAAAACGCATTCAAGCGCGCGCTGAAAGCAGGCCGGCCGCAGATCGGGCTCTGGTCGAGCCTCTCGTCCAACTACACGGTGGAGATCATCGCAGGGGCCGGTTTCGACTGGATCCTGCTCGACAGCGAGCATTCGCCGAACGACCTGGAGTCGCTGCTCACCCAGCTGCAGGCGGCGGCGCCCTATCCGACCACATCCATCGTGCGCGTGCCCTGGAACGACATGGTCAACATCAAGCGCGTGCTCGACATCGGCGCACAGTCGCTGCTGGTCCCCTACGTATGCAGCCCCGAGGAGGCGAAGGCCGCGGTCGCGGCGACGCGCTATCCGCCGGCCGGCGTGCGCGGCGTCGCGGGAACGACGCGCGCCACCCGCTTCGGCCGCGTCAAGGACTACGCCAAGCGCGCGCACGAGGAGATCTGCGTGCTGGTGCAGGTCGAGACCAAGCCCGCGCTCGACCAGCTGGAGGCCATCTGCGCGGTGGACGGCGTGGACGGCGTGTTCATCGGGCCGGCCGACCTGCACGCCTCGATGGGCTATCCCGGCGAGACCGCCAACCCGGCGGTGCTGCCGCTGATCGAGGAGGCGATGCGCCGCATCCGCAAGGCGGGCAAGGCGCCGGGCTACCTCTCGCCGGTCGAGGCCGACGCCAAGCGAATGCTCGCCGCCGGGTGCCTGTTCTGCGCGGTGGGGGCGGATACGGGGCTGCTCGCGCGCGGCGCCGAAGCGCTCCGTGCGAAATTCAGCTGACGGGAAGGACATGAAGCCGGAAATCATCGTCGTAGGGAAGATCTTTGCCCGCACGCAGGAGAAGCTCGACAAGGAGTTCGCCTGCCACAAGCTCTACGAGGCGGAGGACAAGCCGGCGTTCCTGAAATCGCTCGCCGGCAAGGTGCGCGCGCTCGCCACCTTCGGCGCCTCGGGGGCGGACGCGAAGTTGATGGACGCACTGCCGAAGCTGGAGATCATCTCCAACTTCGGCGTGGGCGTGGACGCGATCGACGTCGCCGCCGCGCGGCAGCGCAAGATCATCGTCACCAACACTCCCGACGTGCTGAATGAATGCGTGTCCGACGTGGCGATGGCGCTGGTGCTGAACGTGCTCCGCCGGTTTCCCCAGTCGGAGGCGTACCTGCGCTCCGGCTACTGGGCGACGCGCGGCGCCTATCCGCTCTCGACTTCCCTGGGCGGCAAGACGCTCGGCATCCTCGGACTCGGGCGCATCGGCGAGTCGATCGCCCGGCGCGCGCTCGCCTTCGGCATGAAGATCCGTTACCACAACCGCAACCGCAAGGACCTGCCCTACGCCTACGACGGCGACGTGGTGGCGCTCGCGAAGAACTCCGACGTGCTGCTGGTGGCGACGCCCGGTGGCGCGGAAACCAGCAAGATCATCAACGCCAGTGTCCTCGACGCGCTCGGACCCGAGGGCTACCTCGTCAACATATCGCGCGGCTCGGTCGTGGACGAGCCGGTGCTGCTCAAGTACCTCAAGGAAAAGAAGATCGCCGGCGCGGGCCTGGATGTCTTCGAGGGCGAGCCGAAAATCAGCCCCGAGTGGTTCGGCGTGGAGAACGCCGTGCTCTTCCCGCACGTGGGCAGCGCGACCGTGGAGACGCGCACCGCCATGGGCGACCTGCAGGTCGAGAACCTGCGCCTGCACTTCGCCGGGAAGCCGGTCCGCACGCCGGTCTAGGGGAGCGTTGAACGCCCGCGCCGCCGTCGCCGCCTGCGCGCTGCTGCTGGCCGCGTGCGCGGTGCCGCCTTCCGCTTCGCCCGGACTGGCGGGGCGGATCTGGGACGTGCGCGCCGCGCGGTTCGTGGAAGCCGGTGACATGCTCGAGCGTGCCGCCGGCGCACGGCGCGTGATTCTCGGCGAGGTCCACGACAATCCGGAGCACCATCGCCTGCAGCTCCGCGCGCTCGAGGCGCTCGCGGCGCATGGCACTCGCCGCACGCTGGCGATGGAACAGTTCGATGGCGAGCACCAGGCCGCGCTCGACGGCGCGCGCGCTCGAGGCGCGGGCGCCGACGCGCTGGCCGAGGCCGGCCGCTTCGACCGCAAGGGCTGGGGCTGGGAGATGTACCAGCCGCTGGTCGAGCTGGCGGTGGCGCACGGCTGGCCGCTCTCCGCGGCGAACCTGTCGCGCGGCGAGGCCCGCGAGATCGTCGCTGATCCTGCGCGCGCGGGGCTTCCGCCGCCCGACCCGCAGCTCCGCGAATCGCTCGAGCGGGACCTGATCGGAGGGCATTGCGGCAGCCGGCCGCCTGCCGCGCGCCTCGGCGGCATGATCGAGGCGCAGCGCGCGCGCGACGCGCGGATGGCGCGGGCGATCGCACAGGCGGCGAGCGTGTTGATCGCCGGCAACGGCCACGCGCGCAAGGATGTCGGCGTGCCGCTTTACCTCCCGGACGGGGATGTCGTCAGCATCGCCCTGATCGAGATCGACGCCGACAAGGGCGCGCCCGCCGCCTACCTCGAGGGATTTGCCACGCCCGCGAGCTTCGACTATCTCTGGTTCACCCCTCGCCACGACCGGCCGGATCCCTGCGAGGCGTTCCGGAAGCGCTAGCTCCTCGAAAACCGCCAGTACCACCACATCCCGGCCAGCCCGGCGGCGAGGAAGAGCCCGAGGACCGAAAGCCCGTCGCGCCAGGTCTCGGGCGTCTGCTCCGGCGGCTTCCATTCCACCAGCCGCGGCGCGGCAAGCGCAAAATACGCGGGGCGCGCGCCCGGCGAGTAGTCCGCCGTCACCGTCATCGTCGCGCGCGGCTCGAAGGGCAGAGGCGGAGCGCCGACGTAGAACCGGAAGCGCACCGATTCCGCCCACCTCGATCCCTCGCGCGCCGGTCGGGTAACACCGAAGTGCAGCAGCGGCACGTCCGATTCGCCGCTCGTGCCCGATTCTCCAATCCGCTGCCCCGCGGCGACCCGGTCTCCCGGCCGCACCGTCACTCCGCCGGTCGCAAGGTGGCCATACAGCGCCGCCGTGCCGTCGGCGTGCCGCACCTGGATGAAGTTGCCGTAGAAGGACGCCGGCTCCACCTCGGGCCCGCTGCTGTGCCACCACTCGGCCTGCTCGACCACGCCGTCGCGCGCCGCGACCACTGGCGTGCCCTCGGGCATCGGGATGTCTACTGCGTGAAGGTTCTCGAGGGCCGTGTGGGTGAAGAGCACACCGCCGGGCGCCTGGCCGAAGCGGAAGGTCATCCCCTCCGGCCACGGTAGCCGATAGAGGGCGTCCGCGGCCGCGCCGGCGGGCGCGAACAGAGCAAGCGCCAGGGCAAGGAGAGCAGCTACCCCATGGACGCCAGCATACGCCGACCGGCGGCGGCCTGGCGAGCGCCTTGCTAGCGCGCCAGGTCGAAGCGGTCCAGGTTCATCACCTTGGTCCACGCCGCGACGAAATCCTGCACGAACTTCTCCTTCGCGTCGGTGCTCGCGTAGACCTCGGCAAGCGCGCGCAGCCGCGAGTCGGAGCCGATCACGAGGTCGACGCGCGTGCCGGTCCACTTGGCCTTGCCGGTCTTGCGGTCGCGCCCCTCGAACACGTCTTTCGCGTCCGAGACCGGCTTCCACTCCGTACCCATGTCGAGCAGGTTGACGAAGAAGTCGTTGGACAGCGTCTCCGCCTTCGCGGTGAATACGCCGTGCTTCGCACCGCCGGCATTGGCGCCGAGAACGCGCAGACCGCCGATCAGGACCGTCATCTCCGGCGCGGTGAGCGTGAGCAGCTGCGCCTTGTCCAGCAGCAGGTGTTCGGCGGGGACCGCGAACTTGCCCTTCAGGTAGTTCCGGAAGCCGTCGGCCATCGGCTCGAGGACCGCGAAGGACACGGCATCGGTCTGGTCCTGCCGCGCGTCCATGCGGCCGGGCTTGAACGGAACCTTGACGCTGACGCCGGCCTTGCCCGCGGACTTCTCTACGCCCGCGCAGCCGGCGAGCACGATCAGGTCGGCCAGCGAGACCTTTTTGCCGCCCTTCGCTTTCTTGTTGAAATCGGCCCGGATGCCTTCAAGGACTTTCAGCACCTTCGCGAGCTGCGCCGGCTGGTTTACTTCCCAGTCCTTCTGCGGCGCGAGGCGGATGCGCGCGCCGTTGGCGCCGCCGCGCTTGTCCGAGCCGCGGAACGTCGAAGCCGACGCCCAGGCCGTGGACACCAACTGCGCCACCGTCAGCTTCGAGGCGAGGATCTTCTTCTTGAGCTCCGCGATCTCCTTCTCGCCGATCAGCTTGTGGTCGACCGCGGGAATCGGATCCTGCCAGATGAGTTCTTCCCTGGGCACTTCCGGCCCCAGGTAACGGGCGCGCGGCCCCATGTCTCGGTGCGTCAGCTTGAACCAGGCGCGCGCGAAGGCGTCGGCGAAGGCCTGCGGATCCTCCAGGAACCGGCGCGAAATCTTGCCGAATTCCGGGTCGAAGCGCAGCGTCAGGTCGGTGGTCAGCATCGTCGGCTTGTGGAACTTGCCCGGGACGTGCGCGTCGGGAATGATCTCCGGCGCGTTCTTCGCCACCCACTGCTTGGCGCCGGCCGGCGACTTGGTCAGCTCCCATTCGTACTTGAACAGGTTCTCGAAGAAGTTGTTGCTCCACAGCGCCGGGGTCCTGGTCCAGGTGACCTCGATGCCGCTGGAGATAGTGTCCTTGCCGTGCCCCGTGCCGTAGTCGCTCATCCAGCCCAGGCCCTGCGCTTCCAGCGGCGCGCCTTCCGGGTCCGGACCCTTGTGCGATTCCGGCGCCGCGCCATGCGCCTTGCCGAACGTATGGCCGCCGGCGATGAGCGCGACGGTTTCCTCGTCGTTCATTGCCATGCGGCCGAAGGTGGCGCGGATGTCCTTGGCGGCAGCCATGTAGTCTCCGCTTGCATCCGGACCTTCCGGGTTGACGTAGATGAGGCCCATGTGGGTAGCGCCGAACGGCGCCAGCAGGTCGCGGTTGCCGGAGAAGCGCTTGTCGACGCCGAGCCAGGCGATTTCCTCGCCCCAGTTCACGTCCTCGTCCGGCTCCCAGACGTCGGCGCGGCCGCCGCCGAAGCCGGCCGTGCGGAAGCCCATCGATTCCAGCGCCACGTTACCGGCGAGAATCAGCAGGTCGGCCCAGGAGATCTTGTCGCCGTACTTCTGCTTGATCGGCCAGAGCAGGCGCCGCGACTTGTCGATGTTGACGTTGTCGGGCCAGCTGTCGAGCGGCGCGAAGCGCTGCTGGCCGCGGCCGGCGCCGCCCCGCCCGTCGTGCATGCGGTAGGTGCCGGCGGCGTGCCAGGACATGCGGATGAACTGCGGCCCGTAGTGGCCGAAGTCTGCCGGCCACCAGTCCTGCGAGTCGGTCATCAGCTTGACCAAATCTCTCTTTAACGCCTGGTAGTCGAGGCTCTTGAACGCTTTCGCGTAGTCGAAGCCCTTTCCCATCGGGTCGGACTTCGAAGAATGCTGGTGCAGCAGCTCAAGCCGCAGCTGCTTGGGCCACCAGTCCCGGTTGGTCCGGCCAAGGCCGGCGATGTGATTGAACGGGCACTGGGCCAGGCTCTTGTCGACATCCGCATCCATGGGATCCTCCGAACGTGCGTCGCTTGAAAGTGTTCATTGCATCGCTCGCGCGGCGGCCCGTCCAATCGAATGTATTGACCGGGGCCATCGTCCGCGGCTATCGGTACGGGCTTGCGCCGAGGGCGGCGCGCGCTGCCGGCAGCTGGCTTGCTCGCGGCGATATGACTTGCGCCGTCTTCGCTAGCCGACCCGGACGGAGGTAGTGCTGATCTATGTCAAATGCGGCCGTCGCGACCGCTTGCCGGTTAACTGAACTGCGACTGCAGCCAATTCTGCACGCCGACTTTCTGGATGAGTTCCAGCTGCGTTTCGAGGAAGTCGATGTGCTCCTCTTCCGACTCCAGAATGTCCTCGAGGATCTCGCGCGAGATGTAGTCGCCTACGGACTCGCAGTAGGCGATGCCCTCCTTCAGGACCGGGTGGGCTGCCATCTCCAGCTTGAGGTCGCACTTCAGCGCCTCGGGCGCGTCCTCGCCGATCATCAGCTTGCCGAGGTCCTGCAGATTGGGAAGACCTTCAAGGAACAGGATGCGCTCGATCAGCCGGTCGGCGTGCTTCATCTCGTCGATCGATTCCTTCTTTTCGACCTCCTCCAGCTTCTTCAGCCCCCAGTTGCCGAACATGCGGGCGTGCAGGAAATACTGGTTGATCGCGGTGAGCTCGTTGTAGAGCACCCTGTTCAGGTGCTGGATGACTTTCTTGTCGCCCTTCATGCCGCCGAGAGTAGCGGCACGACGCGCTTCTCGTCGAGGATTTCCTTTGCCGCCTGGCAGCAGCGTCCGCAGCAGGTACCGACTCCTAGCTGAGACGAGAGCTCGTCCAGCGAGTTGCAGCCGCCACGCGCGCATTCGCGCACTTGACGTTCGGTGACCGCGTTGCACAGGCAGATATACATATTGTGTTGAGAATGATTATCATATAATATGAGAACTATTCTCAACATATTTCTTGTTTGTAAGCGAACGCTAACTTTTAAGTACTTGAATTATTAATACTCATGTCCTCTCGGCCGCCAAAGCCCAAACAGTCATCTCCCCCGCTGGAATCTCCGGGCCGACCACTGCGGATTGAAAGCGAAGCGCTGCTCGGGCAGGCGCAGGAACTGGTGATCGTGCACAACGGGCGTGAATACCGCCTGCGCAAGACACAGAACGGAAAACTGATTCTTACCGCGTAACCCATCGCGAGCCAGCAAGCGGGGACGACCCGCAGCCAGCCAGCGCCCTCACAAGGAACTGGCCGACATGCGCTCTCCCGAACCCGAATCGAGCCGACCGGAAACGGTCACCGCCGCGCTGCTCTACCTCATGACGTACTACGCGCGCACAGGCTGCCCCAAGCTCGCGCTCTGCGTCTCCCGCCACATGCAATGCCTCGCGACGCATCCGGAGGCATCGCCCGTCCTGCGCGACATTTGCGCCGGGTTGCACGGCGCCTGGCAGCGCGCCGCATGCGGCGGCAGCGGCGACGGAACGCTGCACTGAGCGCAATGCGGCCGGACCGGATCGGGCTGGGCGTCACCCTCGCGCTGCATGCGCTGGCGGCGGCTGCCCTGCTCAGCTACGCGCCGGCGCGGAGCGCGCTGCTGGCGGCCGCGCCGATCATGGTGGATCTGAT
>JAYRND010000273.1:0-12880 GCA_041904885.1 Burkholderiales bacterium | reverse complement strand
TCGCCGCGTTCAAGCTGGGCGTTCTCGGCTCGGCCCGCAACGCCGAGTGCGTCGCCGCGATCCTCGCCGCGCATCCGCGCACTCCGGTGGTGCTCGACCCGGTGCTTGCCTCCGGCCGCGGCGATCCGCTGGCCGGGGGCGGAGTGGCGCAGGCCCTGCGCGCCTCGCTCCTGCCCCTCACCACCGTCCTCACGCCGAACAGCCTCGAAGCGCGCTCGCTCGCGCAGGCTGCGCCCGATGCGCCGCTGGCCGATTGCGCGCGCGCGCTGACCGCCGCCGGCTGCCGGTACGTGCTCATCACGGGCACGCACGAGCCTGGTGGGCCGGTGGTGAACAGGCTCTACGACGCGCGCGGCGTCGTGGACGAGGCGAGCTGGGAGCGCCTCCCCGGCAGTTATCACGGCTCCGGCTGCACGCTCGCCGCCGCCCTGGCGTCGTTCCTTGCAAAGGGAATGGACGTGCCCGACGCGTCACGCGCCGCACAGGACTACACCTGGAAAGCGCTTGCCGCGGGGTACCGCCCGGGACAGGGACAGTGGCTGCCGAATCGATTCTTCGGCCCGCGATGAAGCTTCGCGGCCTCTATGCAATCACGCCCGAGCACGCCGACAGCGACCTGCTCCTGCGCCAGGTTGCGCGGGCGCTGGAAGGCGGCATCGCCATGCTGCAATACCGCAGGAAAGGCCGCCAGGACGCACGCGAGGCGCGGGCGCTCGCCGATCTCTGCCGCAGCAAGGGGGTGCCGTTCGTCGTCAATGACGACGTGGCGCTCGCCATCGAGTGCGGCGCCGACGGAGCGCACCTCGGCCGCGACGACGGCGCGCTGGCCGCAGCGCGGACGCGCCTGCAGGGAAAGCTGCTGGGCGCCTCCTGCTACGACTCGCTGGCCGCAGCGCGCGCGGCAGTGGCGGCGGGCGCCGACTATGTCGCCTTCGGCAGCGTGTTCGCCTCGCCCACCAAGCCCGCGGCGGTGCGCGCTCCGCTCGCCCTCTTCGCCGAGGCGCGCGCGCTCGGCGTGCCGCTGGTCGCCATCGGCGGCATCAACCTGCAGAACGCACCGCTGCTTTTGCAGGCGGGCGCCGACGCGCTGGCGGTGATCTCCGACGTATTCGACGCCGCCGACATCGCGGCGCGCGCACGCGCCTACGGTAAGCTCTTCACACCATGACCTCACGCAACCAGAGCCTCTTCGATCGCGCCCGCCGGCTGATCCCGGCGGGCGTCAATTCGCCGGTGCGCGCGTTCGGCGCGGTCGGCGGCACGCCGCCCTTCTTCGAGCGCGCCTCGGGCGCCTACCTGTGGGACGCCGACGGCAAGCGCTATGTCGATTACGTCGGCTCCTGGGGGCCGATGGTGGCGGGGCATACGCACCCCGCGGTGGTGGAGGCCGTGCAGGCCGCGGCCGCGCGGGCGCTCTCCTTCGGCGCGCCCACCGAGGCCGAAGTCGAGCTGGCCGAAGCCATCCGCCGCCTCGTTCCTTCGGTGGAGATGCTGCGCCTCGTCTCCTCGGGCACCGAGGCGACGATGACCGCGATTCGCCTTGCGCGCGGCTTCACCGGCCGCAGCCTGATCGTCAAGTTCGAGGGCTGCTATCACGGCCACGCCGACAGCCTGCTGGTGAAGGCGGGCTCGGGTGCACTCACCTTTGGCAACCCGAGCTCCGCCGGCGTGCCTCCCGAGACGGCCGCGCACACATTGGTGCTTGCCTACAACGATATCGACCAGGTTGAGAATCTTTTCACAGAAAAGGGCAAAGAAATTGCCTGCGTGATCGTGGAGCCGGTCGCCGGCAACATGAACCTCGTCCTGCCGCGGCCGGGGTTCCTCGAGTCGCTGCGCAAGTGCTGCAGCCAGCACGGCGCAGTGCTCCTGTTCGACGAGGTCATGACCGGCTTTCGCGTCGCGCTGGGCGGCGCGCAGGCGCGCTACGGCATCCGGCCCGACCTGACGACCCTCGGCAAGGTGATCGGCGGCGGCCTGCCCGTGGGCGCGGTCGGCGGCAAGCGCGAGATCATGGAGAAAATCGCGCCGCTTGGGCCTGTCTACCAGGCTGGCACGCTCTCCGGGAACCCCGTCGCCGTCGCCGCCGGCCTGGCGACATTGAAGTTGGTTGAGGCGAAAGATTTTCAGTCGAAGATCGAAAAGACGACCCAATCACTGGTGCAAGGCCTGATGGTCGAAGCACAAAAGGCCAAGGTCGTCTTCTCGGCGCAATCGATCGGCAGCATGTTCGGCCTCTACTTCCGCGCCTCGCCCCCGACCTCCTTCGCTGAGGTCATGCAGTGCGACAAAGAGCGATTCAACAGGTTCTTCCACGCGATGCTCGATCGCGGTGTCTACCTCGCGCCCTCGGCCTACGAGGCGGGCTTCGTTTCCGCCGCCCATGGCACCGCAGAAATCGACGCCACTCTCGCAGCCGCGCGCGAGGCGTTCAGGAGTTAGAAACAGGAAACTCCGTCCGCTGCCATCGTGACAATCCTCGGACTGGAGTTTGACCGTGGGGCGTGGTACCTGGTGGCGGTCAACCTTTTCGCCGCCGGCACGGCATTGTATGCCGGCATGGCGATCGGTGACCTCCTCTTGGTGTACTGGGCACACAGTGTCCTGATCGGTATTGGCACCTTGGTCCGGATCCTTCGCCTCCGGGACTTCTCGGTGAAGGGCAAGAGCGGGTGGTCCGAGGCTTCTCCGGAAGAGAGATCAGCCGAGAAGCGCCAGTCTGCGGCCCACTTTGCCTTGTTTTACTTGATCTTCAGCATTGCCTGCCTGGCCGCGATTTTCATGAGCATGTCCCCGACCGCCATGGAGAAGAGCCCAATCGCGTTTTATGCCTGTGTGGCCGTATTTGCCCTGCAGTATGGCTGGGACCTGGTGCAGTCCATGCGCGCCGATGCCGCGGGCCGGCCGGACCTCGATGACCCGCTTTTGCTCCCGGGGGTAACGCTTGCGACGTTGTTTATCGTATGCATGATTACTGGGCCAGCGATGAAGGGCGGGGCCGGCCCAGCCGGCCTCTTGGGGCTGGCACTTCTGACTTTCTACAAGACCTGCGCCGACGTAACCGTCCACTGTGTCGAGCGGGACCGGAATAGGCGCGATGGAGACCCCTACATTTCCTGACCGGCTCCGCGATCTGCGCCGCTGCGTTAGAGCAGGAACACTGTCGCAAGGCCAAGAAAGATGAAGAAGCCGCCGGAATCGGTGCAGGCGGTGATGAGGACCGAGGAGCCCACCGCGGGATCCTGCCCCAGTCTGGCGCGCAGGTAGGGAATCGCTACCCCCATCGCGGCGGCGAGCAGCAGGGTGAGAATCATGGCCATCGCCATCACCCCGCCGAGGGCGACGTTGTCGTAAAGCAGGTACGCTGCGACGCCGAGCAGGCCGCCCCAGAGCACGCCGTTCAGCATCGCCAGCCCCAGCTCCTTGGCGATCAGCTTCGTCCAGTAGCTGGACTGGATCTGCCCCAGCGCGAGGGCGCGCACGATCATGGTGATCGTCTGGTTGCCCGAGTTGCCGCCGATGCCCGCGACGATCGGCATCAGAGCGGCGAGGGCCACCAGCTTCTCGATCGAGCCCTCGAAGGCGCCGATCACGCGCGAGGCGATGAAGGCGGTCACCAGGTTGACCGCCAGCCAGGCCCAGCGGTTGCGGAAGCTGTCGAGGACCGGCGCGAACACGTCCTCTTCCTTCGACAGGCCGGCCTCGGCGAGCTGCGTTTCCGCGCTCTTGTCGCGGATGTAGTCCATGACATCGTTCACCGTCACGCGGCCGACGAGGTTGCCCGTGATCAGGTCCACCACCGGCGCCGATACCAGGTCGTAGCGCTCGAAGGCCTGCGCCGCGTCCTCCGCCCGGTCCTCCGGCCGCAGCTTTACGCTCTCCGGAACCATCACCTCGCCCACTTGGCGCTCCAGGTCGGTGACGATCAGGCGCGCGAGGGACAGCGTGCCGCGCAGCCTGCCGCCGCGATCGACCACGAACAGCTGGTCGGTGTGCGGCGGCAGCTCGTCGAGCGCGCGCAGGTAGCGCGTGGCCGCCTCCAGCGTCACGTCTTCGCGCACCGTGACCTGGTCGAAGTCCATCAGCGCGCCGACCGTGCCCTCGTCGTACGACAGCGCCGCGCGCAGCAACGCGCGTTCCTCCTGCGGCAGCGCGCGGATCACGTCCTGCACCACCTCCTCCGGCAGGTCCGGGGCGAGGTCCGCGATCTGGTCCGCCTCCAGCGTCTCGGCGGCGGCGACCAGCTCCTTCGCATCCATGGTCGCGATCAGCGACTCGCGCACGGCCTCCGATAGCTCGAGCAGGATCTCGCCCTCGCGCTCGGCCTTGACGAGGTTCCAGGCCACCAGCCGCTCCTCGAGCGGCAGCGCCTCGAGGATGTAGGCGACGTCGGCCGGGTGCAGCCGGTCGAGCTCGGCGCGCAGCTCGGCTGGATCGCGGTGCGCGGCGATGCCTTCCTGCACCGAGCGCAGGTTCTGCTGCAGGTCCTCCACTTCGAGGCGAGTCGGCTGCTCCGTCATGGGATCTGTGCCGCGGGCATGCGCGCGAGGATAGTCTCGATCCGGCCGGCGATATAGGGCGTGACGCGGCCCGCCGCATAGCGCCGCGGGCTGGGCAGGATCGCCGCCAGGTAGGCGGCCTGCGGGGCGCTCAGCGATGCCGCGCTCACCCCGAAGTGGTACCGCGCGGCGGCCTCGGCGCCGAAAACGCCCTCCCCCCACTCGGCGTAGTTGAGGTACAGCTCGAGGATGCGCCGCTTGGAAAGGGCGGATTCCAGCATCCAGGTGATCGCGGCCTCCTGTCCCTTGCGCAGCCAGGAGCGCTCGCCCGAGAGGAACAGGTTCTTCGCCAGCTGCTGGCTGATGGTGGACGCGCCAGAAACCACCTTCCCCTTGCGCTCGTTCTTCTCGATCGCCTTGGAGATCGCCTGCCAGTCGAAGCCCTCGTGGTCGAGGAACTTGGCGTCCTCCGAGGCCACCACCGCGCGCTTCAGCTGCGCGGATATGCGCTCGTAGGGGACCCACTGGTGCGCGAGCTTCGCCCGGGGATCCTTTTCGCGCAACCGCTCGATGCGCGCCGCCATGAACGCGCTCTGCTCGAGCTCGAAACTGCGCCACCACAGCACCTGCACGAAGAACCAGAGCTGCACCGCAAGCGCCGCGAGCACCACGATGCCCAGTGTGTAGCTGAACGTTTTCCAGGCAATGCGCGCCGCGCGCCGCATGCCGCCTCGGGCCAAGGTCAGCGCCCGCGCAGCGCGGCGAGGACCGGGGCGGTATCCGGGCGCACGCCGCGCCACAGGGTGAACGATTCGGCGGCCTGCTCGACCAGCATGCCCAGGCCGTCACTCGCGGCGGCGCCCGCCTCCCGTGCCTTGCGCATAAACGGCGTTTCCCGCCCGTACACCATGTCGTAGGCCAGTGCTCCGGGTGCAAATACGCCCTCGGGCAGCGGCGGCATCGCGTCCGTGAGCCCCGCCGAAGTCGCATTGATCACCAGATCGAAGGACTTGCCGGACAGTTCGCGATAGCCCCCGCCCTTCACGCCGCGATACAGGTCTGCCAGGTCCCGCGCGCGCTGCTCGGTACGGTTGGCGATCGTGAGTTGCGCAGGCCCTCGCGACCACAGTTCCATGAGAACGCCCATTGCCGCGCCGCCCGCCCCAATCAGGAGAACGCGCTTCGCGGCAATTGCGCAGCCCAGGTTCCGCTCGAGATCGATGAGCAGCCCGACGCCGTCCGTGTTGTCGCCGAATACGCCTTCAGCGTCGAAGCGAAGGGTATTCACGGCCACCGCAGCCTGCGCGCGCGGGGTCGGGTTCGTGCAATACCGGTAAGCCTCCTGTTTGAACGGCAGCGTGACATTGGCGCCGCGGCCACCGGCGGCGCGGAACTCATCGACGGCGCGCCCGAAGCCCTCCAGCGGCGCCTCGATGCGCCCATAGTCGATGTCCTGCCCCGTCTGGCGCGCGAACTCGGCATGGATCCAGGGCGACTTCGAATGCGCCACCGGATGGCCGATCACCGCGTAGCGGTCAGGCATCGTTGATCCGGTGGAAGGGGGGTGCGGGGGGAAACGACATCAGTTTCCCCCTGCCCCTTCGACTACTCGGTCCAGATTTTGTCGCCCT
The DNA here is from genome assembly GCA_041904885.1 of Burkholderiales bacterium. GTDB lineage: Bacteria > Pseudomonadota > Gammaproteobacteria > Burkholderiales > SG8-39 > RBG-16-66-20. The sequence continues at coordinate 6,750 of JAYRND010000273.1, read as the reverse complement.
GCGCGAAGAACCAGGTGCGCGTGATCGCGAGCAGGTCGGTGTCCTTGCGAATCGACTCGGGAAACGAGGCAAACGGCGAAGCCAGCTGCACGATGCGGAAGGCGGCCTGATCGAGAACCTTCAGCCCTGAGGACTTGTTCAGCTCGATCGACTCCACCGTGCCGTCGGGCCGGATGGTGACGGTGAGTTGCAGTGTGCCGTACAGCTTGCCGCGCGCTTCGGCCGGATAGTTGACGGTGCCCACGCGCTCGATCTTCGCGCGCCAGTCTTCCTCGTACTGGGCGAACCGGTATTCGCGCGCGTTGGCGCCGATAAAGCGCTTGCGCGGCCGCTCCTGATAGGCCTGCGTCTGGCGCTCGATCTGCGCCTGCAGGTTGAGCATCGCGAGCGAGCGGTCCGCCAGGTCGCGTCCGCTGATCTGCGGGGTAGACTCCTCGGACGGGGTGCGGCCAGGCGACTCCTTGTAGGTGGCCGCAGCCGCCTCCCGGGCCTGCGTCAGGAGGCGCTGCTGCTCGGCCTCGAGCTCGCGCTGACGCTTGCGTGTCTCAGCAAGGTCGCGGCCGGGCTCGCGCGGATTGGTGGTCGGCAGCGGGCTGGTCGCGCGCAGCCTCGCGTCGCTGTTGCCGCCGCCATCGAGATTCGCCTGCGCGAGCGCCTTGGCGCGCTCGGGCTTGTCGCGGGACTTGGCGTTCACCAGCACCACTTCCAGAGGCTGGGTGTCGGACTTCCAGCGGATCGCATCGGGGAAACGGAAATGGATGGTGAGCAGGATGGCGTGCAGCAGGATCGACACCGCCACCGACGTGACCAGCACGCGCGACTGGCGGTCGAGCCCGCTCCAGTAATCGCGCGGATCCAGCAACAGGCTCGCGGCGTTGCCCTGCAATGTCACCCCGTCAGGCGAAGAACTCCTGCCATTTTAGGCTCTTAGCGCAGCTTCTGCTCGCGCGCCTGCGCTTCCGGCACCGCCGGCTCCAGCGTGCCGCGCCAGGCGCACTCCACCTTGCACTCGACCAGGTCCGGCGGGCCGACCTCCAGCCGCACGCGGCTGCCCGCCGCGATGTCCGGCAGCGAAGGCACGCGCACGACGAGCGGCAGCGCCGCGAAGCGCACCAGGTTGTCGCGCAGAACCACGCCTTCGGCCTCCCGCACCCGCTCCTGCTCCAGCCAGCGCAGGCACCAGTACTGCTCCATCGCTCGCTGGTGCTCGTCGTAGCGCGCCGTGGCCACTTCGAAGGCCCGCAGTGCGCCAAGCAACGCCTCCGAATTGCGCGCGAACGGGGGGCGGTGGCCGCGCACGGCCGCGGCCAGCTGCCACTGGTTGACGAGGTCGACGTACCGGCGCAGCGGCGAAGTGAACCAGGCATAGCTCGCCACGCCCAAGCCTTCGTGCGTCTCCGGATGCACGCTCATGCGCACCTTGCCCGAGGCCTGGACACGGTAAATGGCCGCCACGTCGCGCTCTGCGAGCAGCTCGCCCCAGCTGGCGTTGGCCAGGATCATCAGCTCGGCGACCAGCTTGTCGAGCGGCGCGCCGCGCAGGCGCGGCTCGATCGCCACCCTGCCCTCTTCCACCCGGAACGTATATTCCGGCTGCGCGCCGCCGGTGCTCGGCTTGCCCCGGCGCGCTTCCAGCGCGAGCGCGAACCGCCAGAGCGCGTGCAGCTCCGCTTCGAAGGCGAGGCCCGAAGGACGCAGGCTCGCGCCGCCCGCCTCGAACGCGGCGTTCAGCGCATCGTGCTCCGCGTGGCGCAGGTTGGCCGCGACGCGGATCCGCTCGATCCTGGTGTGCCGGCCGCGCAGCGCGAAGTCCTTCGCGCCCACGTTGAGGTAGAGCGAAAGCACGGGCCGCTCCGCTCCCGCGTCCAGGGACAGCTGCTCGATCGCATCCTCGGGAAGCATGGTGAACTTGCAGCCGGGCATGTAGGCGGTCGACAGGCGCTCGCGCGCGATCGCGTCCACCGTCGAGCCCGGCTCGAACGCGAGCGCAGGCGCGGCGATGTGGATGCCGATGCGCAGCTCGTCCTCGGAAACCCGAGTCAGCGAGAACGCGTCGTCGATTTCGGTGGTGCCGACATCGTCCAGGCTGAACGCTGCGGCCTGCGCCGCCGGCAGGTCCGCCGGCGGCAGCGCCGGCGCGTGCGCCGGGAATGCGTCGCCCTGCGGATGGAACTCATGCAGGAAGCGGCCGAGGTGGTACGCATGGCTGTCGGGGAGCAGCCCGCAGCGCTCGAAGAGGCGCGCGGCCGTCAGCCCCGTCTCGCCGCATGCCGCCTCGAGCGCCTTCGACTCGGGCCGCGAGCGGTCCGGCGCATAGAGCAGCTCGTCGCGCAGGCGCGCGATCTCCTCCGGGCATTCGAATCGCGCCAGCCGCGCCGTCCAGTCCGCGATCTGCGCCTGCAGGCGCTTTTTCTTCTCCACGCCGGCGAGGGCGAGCTTGAGGGTCTCCTCCGGCGCCGCCTGATAGCGGCCGCGGCCGCGGCGGTAGAAGTACATCGGCGCGGCGTGCAGCTTGAGCAGCACCCCGGCGGTCTCCGCCGGGCGCGGCTCGCGCCCCACGTAGTCCCGCGCGAGCTCCTCGACGCCGAATTCGGCGCCCTTGCGGCATTGCCAGAGAAAATCGGTATCGAGGCCGTCGGCGAAGCTGCGCGCCTCGGCGAGCAGCTCCGCGCCCGAAGGCCGCTCGAAGTGCAGCACCACGTTTGCCGCCTTGACCTTCGAGCGCCGGCCGTGGGGGCTTTCCACCTGGAAGGAGGCCGGGCTCTGCGACAGCACCGCGCCGACCTTGAACTCGCCCTCCTCCTCGTACAGGACGTTCACGGCCGGATCCCGGCGAAGGCGAGGATGCGCGGCAGGTGCTCGTCGAACGCCTGCAGCGTGTGGTCGCCGCCATCCCGCACCGACATGCGCGCGCCCTCGTACTTTCGCGCCGCCACGCGCCAGTCGAGCGCCTCGTCGCCGGTCTCCAGCAACAGCAGGTATTTCTCGGGGTCGACCCTTTCCACGAGCAGCCGGCGCCAGCCCTCGAGGTGCGCGCACGTCAGCTCGTACGGCTCGCCCGTGTGCAGGTTCTTCTGCGTGCCGAGGTAGGCCTCCAGGCCGACGTGCGGCGTCACCGCCGGATTGATGAGAACGGCCCGGCAGCCGGTCTTCTCCACGAACCAGGTCGCGTAGTAGCCGCCCAGGGAACTTCCGACCAGCGTGATGGCGCGCGGGTCTCGGCCGGCCATCGATTGCTCGATCCTTCGTACCGCCCCTGCCGGCTCGTCCGGCAGCGCCGGGCAGGCGAAGAGCGCGCCCGCCCCCCTCTCCTCCATGTAGGCCTTCAGGACCTGCGCCTTGTGGGAGGCCGGAGAGCTGTTGAAACCATGCAGGTAGATCAGCATTGCAACGCCGCGATCAGCTTCTGGTGGATGCCTCCGAAGCCGCCGTTGGACATGACGAGGATCTGGTCGCCCTCGCGTGCCTCCGCCGCGATCGCCGTCACCAATGCCGCCAGGTCGGGCTCGCACGAGGCGCGCGTGCCCAGCGAAGCGAACACCGACTGCGCGTCCCAGGCGAGGCCCGCGTTGTGGATGTAGATCTTGTCGGCGGCCGCCAGGCTTCCGGGCAGCGCGTCCTTCAGCGCGCCCCGCTTGAGGGTGTTGGAGCGTGGTTCGAACACAGCCAGGATCCGGCCTGTTCGATGGCGCTGGCGCAGGCCGGCGATCGTTTCGCGGATCGCCGTCGGATGGTGCGCGAAATCATCGTACACCCGGACCCCGCGCGCCGTCCCGCGCAGCTCCAGCCGGCGGCGCACACCCTGGAAACGGGAAAGCGCCTCGATCGCCTGCGCCGGTTCGACCCCGGCGTGGCGCGCGGCGGCGATCGCCGCGAGCCCGTTGGTCCGGTTGTAGGCGCCCGCCAGGCCCCAGCGCAGCCCGCCAACCGGCCTCCCCGCAAAGGCGATCTCAAATGCGCCCTCCTCGTCCGGCCCGCCTACCTCCCAGCCATCCGGGACTCCAAAGGCTTCTACCGGCGTCCAGCAACCTTGCGCGAGGACGCGCTTCAGGGCGTCGTCCTTGCCATTGGTAATGATCCTGCCCGCACTGGGTATGGTTCGCACAAAATGATGAAATTGGCGCTCAATGGCTGCAAGATCATCGAAGATGTCTGCATGATCGAACTCAAGGTTGTTCAAAATGGCGGTCTTCGGCCGGTAATGCACAAATTTGGAGCGCTTGTCGAAGAAGGCGGTGTCATATTCATCCGCCTCGATGACAAACGGGCCAGTTGAGCCGGCTCTGGCTGAAACTCCGAGGTCGGGGGCAATCCCGCCGATCAGGTAGCCGGGCGAGCGCCCGGCGCATTCCAGGATCCAGGCCAGCATCGAGGAAGTGGTCGTCTTTCCATGGGTTCCTGCGACAGCCAGTACCCACTTACCTGCCAGCACCTGCTCGGAGAGCCACTGGGGGCCGGATTGATAGCGGTCGCCGCGATCGAGGATTGCCTCCATAAGCGGGTTGCCCCGGGTCACGACGTTGCCGATGACCCAGAGATCGGGGGCCAGGGCGAGCTGGTCGGCGCCATAGCCTTCGATCAACCGGATGCCGAGGGCGCCGAGCTGCTCGCTCATCGGCGGATAGACGTTGGCGTCGCACCCGGTTACCCGGTGGCCGGCCTGCTGCGCGATCGCCGCGATGCCGCCCATGAACGTGCCGCAGATGCCGAGGACGTGGAGATGCACGACGCTATTATCCGGGGGATGGGCCGCAAGCATCGCTCCGGTCTGCGGGTCCGCATCGCCGCCGCCGCCGCGCGCATCATGGCGGAGGAGGGCATCGACGATTTCGCGCTAGCCAAGCGCAAGGCCGCGCGCCGCCTGGGCGCCGGCGACAGCGAGGCCCTGCCCGCGAACGACGAGATCGCCGCCGAGCTGCGCGATTACCTCGCGCTCTATCGCGCCGAGGAGCATTCCGAGCGGATCGAGGAGCTGCGCCGCGTGGCGCTGGAAGCGATGCGCGCGCTCGAGCGCTTCAGCCCCTATCTCACGGGCCCGGTGCTGGAGGGACTGGCCGGCCCCTACGCCGAGATCGACCTGCAGCTGTTCCCGGAAAGCAGCAAGGAGGTCGAGCTGTTCCTTCTCGATCGCGACATCGCCTACGAGGCGAGCGACGAGCGCCGCTACACCGGCGACCGTGCGCGCGCGGTCGCCGTGATCTCGCTCTCCTGGCAGGGCGTGCCCGTGCGCCTATCGGTCTTCGACCCGCGCGATGAGCGCACCGCACTCAAGACTTCGCTCGCGGGCAGGGTCTCCGCCCGTGCCGGCATCGCCGAGCTGAGCGCGATGATGGGGGAGGGGCATGGTCGCCCGCCGGCGTGAGGCCTTGCTCCTAGGAGCGGCCGGGATCGCCGCCGCTGCGGCGGGCTTTCTCATCGGACCGCTCTTCCTGGGCTCGGGCAGGGGCAGGGAGGCGGACCTACTGGCGGCCGCCAGCTTTCCCGATCTGGAGGCCAGAACCCGGCAATTGTCGGAATGGCGGGGCAAGGTCCTCATCTGCAACTTCTGGGCGACCTGGTGCACACCCTGCAGGGAAGAGATCCCCATGCTCGTCGATCTGCGGGCGAAATACGGGTCCAAGGGCTTGGAAATTGTAGGTATCGCCATCGATAATGTCACTAAAGTCCGTGATTTTTCGACATCGTTCAAGATCTCCTATCCTATCCTGGTCGCCGAGGCGGGCGGCCTGGATCTGATGCGGGGGCTGGGCAATCAGGGTGGCGGCCTCCCCTACACGGTGATCGTTGATCGGACTGGAGGCGTCGTCCACCGCAAGCTCGGCCTGCTGAAGCAGGCCGAACTGGAGCCGATGATCCAATCCTTCCTCCAAGCTTGAGCGGTGGGGGAGGGGTAAATTCGGCTAAAATGTCACCTTCTGCGGCGAAAATCATGAAAAAGGCCAAAGCCAGATCTATTCTTGTCCTGCAAGGACCCAACCTGAACCTCCTGGGTACTCGGGAGCCGGCGATCTACGGCAGGGATACGCTGGATATCATCCACCGGCGCCTCGCGGCGACCGCCAAGGCAGCCGGGGTCCGGCTGGAAAGCTTCCAGACCAACCACGAGGGGGTGATGATCGACCGGGTCCAGCAGGCCAAAGTGGACGGGGTCGGATTCATCCTGCTCAACCCGGCGGCCTTCACCTACTCGAGCATCGGCTTGCGCGACGCCCTGACCGCGGTCCAGATCCCATTCATCGAGGTCCACCTCTCGAACATCCACGCCCGAGAGCCGTGGCGGGCGCATTCGCATTTCACGGCGGTCGCGGTCGGCAGCGTGCTCGGCCTGGGCAGCCTCGGCTACGACCTCGCGCTCGAGTACGCCATCCGGAAATTGAAGGCTCGCTAGTCCGGAGACCGGCCCGGGGGCCGCAGGGCCCCGCCGACCCGAGGGGAGATTGCCCATGGATCTGCGCAAACTGAAAAAGCTGATCGACCTGGTGCAGGAATCGGGCATCGCCGAGCTCGAGATCACCGAGGGCGAGGAGAGGGTACGAATCGCCCGCGGTGGCATCGTCAACGTCACCCCGGTGGCTGGACCGCCGGCCGCGGCAGCGGTGGCTCAGGCCGCGGTCGCTGCCGCTTCACCCCCCGCGTCTGCGGTCGGCGCGCCCGCCGCTGCCGCAGAGGCGCAGCCACCGCAGCCGGCCGAGGGCCTCGTCGTCAAATCTCCCATGGTCGGCACCTTCTACCGCGCGCCTTCGCCCGCCG
>JAYRND010000272.1:0-12533 GCA_041904885.1 Burkholderiales bacterium | reverse complement strand
AGGACGAAGGTCTTGCTGCCGCCGGCCGCCGCGCGGACTGTCCCGGTGCTCTTCAGCCGGATTCCGCGCGCAGGATCGACCAGCGCCGCGATCACCTTGCGGTTGTGCGGCTCGTGGACGAACTTGTCGACGCTCTCCATGATTTCCGGGCCGATTCCTTCCAAAGGCACCGCCAGCGGCGGTTCGTCCTTGCGCTTGCGCCTGGCGTTTTCCTTGCGGATCGCTTCCTTCTCTCCGGCCAGTGCCTCCCAGTCGGCGTCAAGGATTGGCTGGAGGGCGCCGAAGTGCCGGGCGAGGATCTTGGCCGCCTCCTCGCCCACGCCGGGAATGCCGAGCGCGAAGACAAAGCGCGCAAGATCCATGTCCCGCGAGCGCTGGATGCTGTCCATGACGTTCTGCGCCGATTTCTCCGCCATCCTTTCCATCCCGGCGAGGGCATCCTTGTCCAGGCCGTACAGGTCGGCCGGGTTCTGCACCAGGCCCCGGTCGACGAGCTGCTCGATCAGCTTCTCGCCCACGCCCTCGATGTCCATCGCGCGACGCCCGACGAAGTGCTGCAGCGACTGCTTGCGCTGGGCGCTGCAGTACAGGCCGCCGGTGCAGCGGGCGGCCGCCTCGCCTTCCAGGCGCACCACGGGAGAGCGGCACACCGGGCAGCGTGCCGGCATGTGAAAGCGGTCTTCCTCGCGGCGCGGGCCCTTGGCATAAACCCGCGCCACCTCGGGAATGACGTCACCCGCGCGCCTGACGACGACGCTGTCGCCCGCCCAGACGTCCTTCCGGCGCAGGTCATCCTCGTTGTGCAGCGTGGCGTTGGTGACCGTCACCCCGCCGACCACGACCGGCTTGAGGCGCGCCACCGGCGTGAGCACGCCCGTGCGCCCGACCTGCACCTCGATCTTCAGCACCTCGGTGACCTGCTCTTCCGCCGGATACTTGTGCGCGATCGCGAAGCGCGGCGCGCGCGCGACGAAGCCGAGCCGCTCCTGCCAGTCCAGGCGGTTCACCTTGTAGACCACGCCGTCGATCGCATAGGGCAGGCTCTCGCGCCTGGCGCCGATCTTCCGGTAGAAATCGAGCAGCCCCTCCACGCCGGCTACCACGCTGCGCTCCGGGCAGACCGGAAACCCCAGTTCCTCCAGCCGGTCGAGCATTTGCGAGTGCGTCTTCCAGCCCTGGCCCTGCGCGGATCCGGTCCCGTAGGCGAAGAAGCGCAGCGGGCGCTTCGCGGTGATGCGCGAGTCGAGCAGGCGCAGGCTGCCGGCCGCGGCGTTGCGCGGGTTCGCGAACACCTTCTCGCCCGCTTTTTCCTGCCGCTGGTTCAGCTTCTCGAAATCCTTCTTGTAGTACAGCACCTCGCCGCGCACTTCGAGGTCGCCAGCTTCGGCCAGCCGCAGCGGGATCGTGCGCACCGTGCGCAGGTTCGGGGTCACGTCCTCGCCCGTGGCGCCGTCGCCCCGCGTCGCGCCCTGCGCGAAGACTCCCTTGCGATAGGCGAGGCTGACCGCGAGCCCGTCGAACTTCGGCTCCGCCGCGTACTCGATTTCTGCGACCTCCAGCGCTTCGCGCGCGCGCCGGTCGAAGGCCCGCACCTCGTCCTCGTCGAACGCGTTGCCGAGGGACAACATCGGCGTGCGATGGCGCACCTCGGCGAATTCCGGCAGCGGCGGCGCGCCAACGCGCGAGGTGGGCGATTCCTTCGTCTGGAGGTCCGGATATTCTTCTTCCAGCTCGAGCAGCGACCGGAAGAGGCGATCAAATTCCTCATCCGTAATTTCCGGGCTATCCAGCGAGTAGTACAAATAGTTGTGGCGCTCGATCTCCCGGCGCAGCTGCTCCGCGTGCTCGCGGGCCTGCTTCGGTACCGCCATCGCCTAGGAGAACAAGCGCAGCGCCGCAGGGCTGCCGGGCGGGATGCCGCGGGACTCCAGTTGCGCGCACACCGCGTCCAGCTGTCCGGCGATCGCCGCCACGGCGCGCTCGTCGAGCGCCTGGCCGTTGTCGTCCACCAGGCGGCCTTCCAGCGCCGTGGCGAGGTGGCGCGCAAGGCGGGCCATGGACTCGAACGAGCGGCGCGTGTCCGGGGTGCGCCCGACATCCAGGGCCAGCGTGAGCGCCGCCGGCGCGCCGTCGCCCGCGGCCAGCGTGTAGAGCAGCTGCTGCCGGTCGTTGCGCAGCGCATACCTGCCGTCTTCTTCGAGCCGCAGCCCCGCGGCCTTCGCCTCGGCGCTCAGCTTGTCGCCGCCGGCGGCGATGCCCTGCACGTGCACCACCAGCTGGATGTCCGTCTGCGCGCACAGGTCGTCCAGCGCGCGGGCCGCCTCCACCGCGGCGCGCATCTCCGGGGCGCTCACCGTGCCCTGCACCGACGCCGCCAGCGTCTCCACCGAGGAGCGGAACTCGATCAGCTCGGCCTCGCCGATCGCGCCGTCGCGCGAGACGAGCTGCAGCCCCGCCCGCCAGGATCCGCCATCGGGAGACTGGCCGAGCAGCGCTCGGGGCGCGTGCCTGCGCTGGATCGAGCGCCACTGCTCGCGCACGCTCGCCGCTGCCGCGGGCCGCACGGAGCTGAATTCGACGATGTAATCGATGGCCGGGTCGGGCTCGGCGGCGCCCGGGTCGGACGCATCCGGCGGCAAGTCCAGTCCCGGGGTCTGCAGAAGCGGGGCGCGGGCAGGCGCCTCGCCATCCAGAAGCACGTCGGCGTGGCCCGACCGGAACGCGCCTTCGGCTTCGCGCCGCGCGCGGCGCTCCTGGACGCGGTTGTAGCCGAACACGCCGACCACCACCAGACCCCCGATGAGCAGCAGCCCGATCTGAAGCTCGCTCATCAGGCGGCGAGCTCCTCCCGGATCTTGAGCGCTTCCTCGATATCGACGGCGACGACTCGCGACACGCCGGCCTCCGGCATGGTCACGCCGATCAGCTGGCTCGCCATCTCCATCGTGATCTTGTTGTGGCTGATGAACAGGAACTGGGTCTGCGCCGACATCTTGCGCACGAGATCGCAGAAGCGCGTCGTGTTGCTGTCGTCGAGCGGCGCGTCCACCTCGTCCAGGAGGCAGAACGGCGCCGGGTTGAGCTGGAACATCGCGAACACCAGCGCGATCGCCGTCAGCGCCTTCTCACCGCCCGAGAGCAGGTGGATGCTGCTGTTGCGCTTGCCCGGCGGGTGCGCCATGACCTGCACCCCGGCGTCGAGGATCTCCTCGCCGGTCATGACCAGCTTCGCCTCGCCGCCGCCGAAGAGCAGCGGGAACAGCGAGCCGAAATGCCGGTTCACGCTGTCGAAGGTCTCGCGCAGGAGCTCGCGCGTCTCGCGGTCGATGCGCCGGATCGCGTCTTCCATGGTTGTGACCGCCTCCTCGAGGTCGGCCGACTGCGAGTCGAGGAAGCCCTTGCGCTCGCGCCCGGAGGCCAGCTCGTCGAGCGCGGCGAGGTTGACCGCGCCCAGTTCGTTCACCGCCTGGGTCAGGCGCGTGATCTCCCCCTGCAGCGTGGAGGGGCGCGGCGCGCCGCCGGCCTGGCCTGCCAGGCGCTCCTCGTCCGCCGCGGCTTCGCGCAGCTGCGCGTCGTACTGGTCGTGGTTGATCTGCGCCGCCTGCTCCTTCAGCCGCAGCTCGTTGATGCGCTCGCGCAGCGGGGCGATCGAGCTCTCGATCCTGAGCTTCTCCTCCTCGAGCGCGCGCAGGGCGCCGGCCGCGGCCTCGACCGCGTCGCGCGCCGCGGCGAGCGTCTTCTCGCAGGACATGCGCGCCTCGGCGGCCTGCGCGAGCGCCTCGCGCACCGCGGGAACCGGGTCGACGGCGAGCTCCGACGTAAGCCGGCCCACCTCCTCCTCCGCGCGGGTGATCTGCTGGTCGATCATGCGCACCGAGTTGTCGATCTCGGCGATCTTCGCCGACACCTCGCGCTCGCCGAACAGGGCGTCCTGGGCCGCGCGCTCGGCCTGCGGTGTGCGCACCCGCTGCGCCGCGAGCGCGGTCTCCACCGCCACGTAGGCGGTGCGCACCGACTCCAGCGTGGCCTTGGCCGCGCGGATCTCTTCCTCGATCCGCGCCGCCGCTTCGCGCGCCGCGCCGAGGCGCCCGCCCTCGCGCTCTGCCACCTGGCTCACCACGGCGACCTCCTCGCGGATCTGCGCCGTGCGCTCGCGGTAGCGCTCCAGCGCCTGCCCGAGCTTGAGCGCTTCGATCTGCGCGTCGTGCTTGTCCTGCTGGTGGCCGGCCACCGCCGCCCGCGCCTGGTCGAGCGCGAGGGTCCGATCCGCAAGCTGCGCCTCGATGCGTCCGGCCTCCTCCTCCGCGGCGGCGGCTGCCGCCGCAAGCGACTTGCAGCGGCCCTCGAGCTCTTCGATCTCGGCCTGCCGGGCGAGGATTCCCGCGTCGGCGGGGTCCGGCGCATGGAAGCTGACTGTGTGCCGCGTGAACTGGTCGCCTTGCCGGTTGACCAGCAGCGCACCCGCAGGCAGCGTTGCGCGCCGCGCGGCGTCGGGCACGCCATCGAACGCGTATACGTGCGCGAACCAGTCGCCGAGCGCGCCGGCGAGGCGGGCGTCCGCGGCATGCACCTTGTCCTGCAGCGGCGTCAGCCCGGCCGAGGCCTGGGCGGGCGCCGCGGCGCCCGCATGGAACAGGCTCGCCTTCACCGGCGGGCGGTCCCCGCCCAGCGGGCCGCTGTCGGCTTCCAGCGCGTGCAGGCGCTCGCGCAGAACGGACTCGACCGCCGTCTCCCAGCCGTGATCGATGCGGATCTTCTGCCAGAAGCGCGGCAGCGAGGCGAGTTGGTGGCGCTCGAGCCATGCATGCAGCGGCGCCTCCTCCTCGGCCGCGGCCTGCACTTGCTTCAGCGTCGCCAGTTGCGCATCCGCCGCCGTATGCGTGCGAACCGCTTCCGCGCGGGCTTCCGCCGCCGCCGTGCTGGCGGCGGCCAGCGTCTCGGTCTCGGCCTCGAGCGCGTCGAGCGCGGCTTGCGCCTCCGCCAGCTGCCGGTCGAGGCGCAGTACGCGCTCGTTCGCGGCCTGCATGCCCGCCGCATCCGGTTCGGCGAGCGATTGCAGCTCCGCCTCCAGCCGCTCGCGCCGCTGGACCAGCGACTGCAGGCTGCCTTCGAGGTGAACTGCGCCCTGGCGCTCGAGCAGCAGCCGGCTCTCGGCCTGCTGCAGCTTGCTGCGGGACTCGCTGAGCTGTTCCTGCGCGCCGCGGTACGCCTTTTCCGACTCGGGCAGGCGCTGGTTCTCCGCGGCGAGGCTCTCCTGCGCCGCGGCGACGCGGCGCCGGGCGCCGTCCGAGCGCGCTGCCCACATGTGCAGCGCCTGCGTGAGCTGCGAGCGTTGCTCGCGCCAGGACGTAAGCTGCACCCGCCGCTCCGTGTGCATGCTCTCCAGGCGCCCGCGGCTCTCCTCCACGTGCCGAAGCTCGGATTCGTGGCGCGCGACCTCGGCGTTGGCCCCGTACACCGCCGCCTGCGCGGAGTTCAGCGAATCGCCGGCGCCGTAGTGCGCCTGGCGCGCCGCTTCCACGCGGCTTTCCACCTCGCGCAGGCGCGCGGTGCCCGCCTCCACCTCGCCGGATACGCCGGCGATGTCGCGCGCGTGCTTTTCTCGGTCGGCCGCGGCGTCCTTGCGTCGAAGGAACCAGAGCAAGTGCTGCTTGAGCTGCAGGTCTCCCTGCAGCTCCTTGTAGCGGGAGGCGATCTGCGCCTGCCCCTCGAGCTTCTCGAGCTGCGCGCCCAGCTCGGTGCGGATGTCGTTCACGCGCGCGAGGTTCTCCCGCGTGTCGGCGAGCCGGTTCTCCGTCTCGCGGCGGCGGTCCTTGTAGCGCGACACGCCCGCGGCTTCCTCCAGGAACACGCGCAGCTCGTCGGGCCTCGCCTCGATCACGCGCGAGATCATTCCCTGTTCGATGATGGCGTACGCCCGCGGGCCCAGGCCGGTGCCGAGGAACACGTCGGTGACGTCGCGGCGCCGCACGTGCGTGCCGTTGATGTAGTACGAGGATTCGCCGTCGCGCTGCAGCACGCGGCGCACCGAGAGCTCGGCGTACTGCGACCACTGGCCGGCCGCGCGCCCGAGCGAGTTGTCGAACAGCAGCTCCACGCTCGCCCGCGCGAGCGCCTTGCGGCTCCCCGCGCCGTTGAAGATGACGTCCTGCATCGAGTCGCCGCGCAGCGCCGCGGCGCGCGATTCGCCCAGCACCCAGCGCACGGCGTCGATGACGTTGGACTTGCCGCAGCCGTTCGGGCCGACGATGCCGACCAGCTGGCCGGGCACGTGAATCGCGGTGGGATCTACGAAGGACTTGAAGCCGGAGAGCTTGACCTGTGTGAGGCGCACTTACGATCGCTTTGGATGGCGTTTTCGAGTTTGCAAAATGATACCATTCAGGCGCTCATCCGCCGCTGTTTTTCCGCGTTTTTTCGATGCCTTCGCGCCCCAGCAATCGCCTGCAGACCTTCCCGAATCCGACGCCGCGCCGCGACTACCGGATTTGCATGGAGATTCCGGAATTCACCTGCCTGTGCCCGATGACGGGGCAGCCCGACTTCGCGGTGCTGTCGCTCGAGTACGTGCCCGACCGCCTTTGCGTGGAATTGAAGTCGCTCAAGCTCTATGTCTGGTCCTACCGCGACCGGGGCGCTTTCCACGAGGCGGTCACCAACCGGATCCTGGACGACCTCGTGAAGGCAACCCGGCCGCGCTTCATGCGGCTGACCGCCAAATTCAACGTACGGGGCGGCATCCATACGTCCGTCGTCGCGGAGCACCGGAAGACCGGCTGGAAAGCAGCCGTTTGAATCCCCGCCTCGGCAAGCTGCAGGTGTACCCGTTCGAGCGCCTGCGCGCGCTCCTCGACGGGGTGAAGCCCAACCCGGCGCTGCGGCCGATCGACCTGTCCATCGGCGAGCCGAAGCATCCGACGCCGGTGCTGGTCAAGGATGCCCTGGCCGGGTCACTGGATGGCCTGTCCGTGTACCCCCGCACCGCGGGACTCCCCGAATTGCGCGAGGCGATCGCCCGCTGGGCGGTGCGCCGCTATTCGCTGGACACGCTCGATCCCGAGACGCAGGTCCTGCCTGTGAACGGCTCGCGCGAGGCATTGTTCTCCTTTGCCCAGGCAGTCATCGATCCCGGCGCGGGAGCCAAGGTCGTTTCTCCCAATCCTTTCTATCAGATCTACGAGGGCGCGGCGCTGCTGGCGGGCGCGGCGCCCGTGTTTCTCAACGACGGCATGCCGTTCACTGCGATCGACTGGTCCGGAGTGCAGCTCGCCTACGTATGCTCGCCCGGCAATCCCACCGGCCGCGTGCTCGGGCTCGAGCAGTGGCGCGAGCTGTTCGAGCTTTCCGACCGACACGGCTTCGCGATCGCCTCGGACGAGTGCTATGCCGAGATCTACTGCGGCGAGGCGCCGCCGCTTGGCGCGCTGGACGCCGCCTGGCGGCTCGGGCGGCGCGATTTCCGCCGCCTGGCGGTGTTCTCGAGCCTGTCCAAGCGCTCCAACGCGCCCGGCATGCGCTCGGGGTTCGTCGCCGGGGATGCAGGCCTGCTCAAGTCCTACCTCCTGTACCGCACCTACCACGGCTCGGCCATGAGCCACGCGGTGCAGCGGGCCTCGATCGCGGCCTGGGACGACGAGGCGCACGTGCGCGAGAACCGCCGCCTGTACGCGGAAAAATATTCCCGGGTTTTGCCGTTGCTCGAGAAGACGAGCCTGAAAACAGAACGGCCCGCGGGCGGGTTCTACCTCTGGATCCGCACGCCGGTCGACGACGCCGATTTCGCGCGCCGGCTCCACGGCCAATATAATGTGCTCGTCCTGCCCGGCAGCTTCCTCGCGCGCGAGGCGCATGGAACGAACCCGGGACGAAACCACGTCCGCGTCGCCCTGGTCGCGCCCCTCGAGGAGTGCGTCGAGGCGGCCGGGCGCATCGCGGAGCTCGCAAGGATGCTATGAACAAGGTCATCGAAGAAGCCTGGGAGAACCGGGCCTCTCTCAACCCCGCCAGCGCGCCGAAGGAGCTGCGCCAGGCGGTCGAGGAAGCCATCGCGGGGCTGGACGCGGGGCGACTGCGCGTCGCCGAGAAGCGCGGCAAGGAGTGGATCACGCACCAGTGGCTCAAGAAGGCGGTGCTGCTGTCGTTCCGCCTGGAAGACAACCGCGTCATGGAGGGTGGTGCGACGAGGTATTACGACAAGGTCAGTTCGAAGTTCGAATCATTTGATTTTGCGGCGGGTGGCGTAAGGGTTGTTCCCCCGGCCATGGCAAGGCGCGGTTCCTACATCGCGAAAAACGTCGTCCTCATGCCTTCCTACGTCAATGTCGGCGCCTATGTCGACGAGGGCACGATGGTCGATACCTGGGCGACGGTCGGCTCCTGCGCGCAGATCGGCAAGAACGTGCACCTCTCGGGGGGCGTAGGCATCGGCGGCGTGCTCGAGCCGGTGCAGGCCAACCCCACCATCATCGAGGACAATTGCTTCATCGGCGCGCGCTCCGAGGTCGTCGAGGGCGTGATCGTCGAGGAGAACAGCGTGCTGTCGATGGGCGTCTTCATCGGCCAGAGCACCAAGATCTTCGACCGCGGGACCGGCGAGGTGCTGTACGGCCGCGTGCCGGCCGGCTCGGTCGTGGTGGCGGGCACCATGCCCTCGGGAGACCGCAGCTGCGCCCTGTATTGCGCGGTCATCGTCAAGAAGGTGGACGCCAGGACCCGGGCCAAAACGAGCCTGAACGAACTCCTGCGTGGGGATTAAACTAGCGGGGTCGAGCATTTCCGGGAGCGAACCATGTCGGCGATGAAGCGGTTGTTCCAGGTGATGTCGGAGAAGAAGGCCTCCGACATCTTTCTTTCGGTCGGCTCGCCCATCAACATCAAGATCAACGGCGTGGCGATGCCCGTCAACCAGACGGTGCTGAACGCCGAGGCGATCAAGACGCTCCTCTACGAGGTGCTCAACGAATACCAGATCCAGGAATACGAGAAGGAGATGGAGCTGAACACCGCCTACTCCATGGAAGGAGTGGGCGCGTTCCGGATCAGCGCCTTCCGCCAGAAGGGCACCCCCGCGGTGGTGGTGCGCTTCATCCCCGGCGAAGTGCCGAAGTTCGACACGCTGGGGCTGCCGGACGTGCTGACCGAGATCATCATGCAGAAGCGCGGCCTGATCCTGATGGTCGGCGCGACCGGCTCCGGGAAATCCACGTCGCTTGCGGCGATGCTCGACTTCCGCAACGAACGCAAGTCGGGGCACATCCTGACCCTGGAAGACCCGGTCGAGTTCATCTTCAAGAACAAGAAGTCCATCGTCAACCAGCGCGAGGTCGGCTCCGACACCAGGAGCTTCGAGATTGCGCTGAAGAACGCGCTGCGCCAGGCGCCCGACTGCATCCTGATCGGCGAGATCCGCGACAAGCAGACCATGGGCATGGCGCTCGCCTACGCGCAGTCGGGGCACCTCGCGCTCGCGACGCTGCACGCGAACAACAGCTACCACGCGATGAACCGGATCATCAGCTTCTACCCGCTGGAGAACCGGCCGACGCTGCTGCTCGACCTCTCGGCCGCGCTGCAGGCCATCGTCTCGCAGCGCCTGGTGCGCACCAAGGCCGGCACGCGCAAGGCGGCGGTCGAGGTCCTGCTCAACACCCGCCACATCGCCGAGCTGATCGAGAAGGGCAGCATCGGCGAGATCAAGGAAGCCATGGAAAAAAGCATGGCGCCCGGCTCGCAGACCTTCGAGCAGGCGCTGTTCAAGATGTTCATGGATGGCCTGATCACGCAGGAAGAGTGCATGACCAACGCCGATTCGGCCACCAACATGCTCTGGCTGATCAACCAGGCGACGGCCGGCGACATTACCGGGCAGATGCAGGCGATCCCGTCGCCGGACGCGAAGAAAGACGAGAAGAAGGAAGGCATCCTGTCCAACACCGGCTCCGGCGCCTCCTTCAGCGATTTCAAGATTGACGCCAGCGCTTGAGCTAGCACAGGCGCTGATTTCCCGGCGCTCGGTCACGCCCGAGGACGGGGGCTGCCAGGCCCTCATCGCCGGGCGCCTGGCCGCGGCGGGCTTCCGCTGCGAGCCCATGCGCTTTGGCGAGGTCGACAACCTCTGGGCGCGGCGCGGCACTGTGCGCCCGCTGGTCTGCTTTGCCGGGCATACCGACGTGGTGCCGACCGGGCCGCTCTCGGAGTGGCATTCGGATCCCTTTGTTCCCACGCTGCGCGACGGGCGGCTCTACGGCCGCGGCGCGGCGGACATGAAATCGTCGATCGCCGCATTCGTGACAGCCACGGAAAGTTTCGTGAAGGAAAGGCCAGGGCATTCCGGTTCGATCGCCTTCCTGCTCACCTCGGACGAGGAAGGCCCGTCGGTGGACGGCACGGTCAAGGTGGTCGAGGCGCTGAAGAAGCGCGGCGAGACCATGGACTACTGCATCGTCGGCGAGCCGACCTCGGTGGACGCGCTGGGCGACACGCTCAAGAACGGGCGCAGGGGCTCGCTGTCGGGCCGTCTGACCGTCCGCGGCGTGCAGGGTCACGTCGCCTACCCGCATCTTGCCCGCAACCCGGTGCACCAGCTCGCGCCGGCGCTCGCCGAGCTGGCGAAGACGCAGTGGGACCGCGGCAACGAGAGCTTCCCGCCGACCACCTGGCAGGTCTCGAACATCCACGCCGGCACAGGCGCGGGCAACGTCATCCCGGGAACGGTGGAGGTGGACTTCAATTTCCGCTTCTCCACCGAGAGCACCGACGCCTCGCTGACGCGCCGGGTGGAGGAGATCCTGCAGAAGCACAAGCTGGAGTACACGTTGTCCTGGGTCCTCGGCGCCCGGCCCTTCCTGAGCGCCCAGGGCAGGCTCGCGCAGACAGTCACCGAGGTCTGCAAGCGCCATACCGGAAAACGCGCCGAGCTCTCGACCACCGGGGGAACATCGGACGCGCGCTTTATCATCGAAATTTCGCCCGAAGTGATCGAGCTCGGCCCCGTGAACGCCAGCATCCACAAGCTCAACGAGAACATCGAGGTCGCCGCCCTGGAGCAGCTCTCCCGCATCTACCTCGACATCCTGCGCGAACTGCTTCCTTGAAGGTCTCGGAATTGCTTCGGCGAACCGCGCGGGAGTTCTCGCGCGCGAAGCTGTGCTACGGGCACGGCACGCACGACGCCCGTGAAGAGGCCGCCTGGCTGATTTCGTCCGTTCTCGGTTTTCTGCTGGAACAGGAACTGGGTCCAGGACAGATCCGGAAAATAGAAGCTCTCGCAAAGCACCGCATCCGCACGCGCAAGCCTCTTGCCTACCTGCTCAAGGAGGCCTGGCTGGGCGAGCACGCCTTCTACGTGGATGAGCGCGTCATCGTGCCGCGCTCCTTCATCGCCGAGCTGCTCCGCGACCGACTGACGCCCTGGCTGGTCCGGGAACCGAAGCGCGCGCTCGACCTGTGCACCGGATCGGGCTGCCTCGCCGTGCTCCTTGCCCTGACCTTCGGAAAGGCGCGGGTGGACGCCGCCGATGTCTCCGGCGCCGCGCTGCAAGTCGCCCGGATCAACATTCGCAAATACGAGCTGGGAAAGCGCGTACGGACGCTGCGCTCGGACCTCATGCAGAAGGCCGGCAAGTACGATCTCATCGTCGCCAATCCGCCCTACGTGACGGCGGCATCGATGAAAAGCCTTCCCGCCGAATACCGCCGCGAGCCCCGGCTCGCTCTGGCGGCCGGCAAGGACGGCCTGGATCTCGTGCGCCGGATCCTCGCCGAGGCGAGGCGTCACCTGAACCCGGGCGGCCTGCTGGTCTGCGAGATCGGCGGCAACCGTCGCGCGCTGGAGCGCGCCTACCCGCGGCTGGAGTTCGCCTGGCCCGAGACGAGCGACCCGGGCACCGTCTTCATCCTGCGGCGGGAGCAGCTGCCGGAGGGCGCCAATACGGGCTGACCGCTTCGAACGCGCGCCACGCGGCGCGCAGTTTCGGCAGCAGCACCCGCTCGCGCCGCGCGAGCTTGCCCAGCAGCCTCTCCTTCTGGCCGGCGGCGGACAAGGCGATCTCCTCGAGCAGGCGGCGCTGCACGTCGATGTCGTTCAGCTCGCCGAGGAAGTCCTGCAGACGACGCAGCGCCCGCAGGAAGGGTTTCGCCTCGGCTTCGGGCCAGGCGGCCGCGAAGCAATCGCAACCGTAGCGCAGCCGCTTCACGAGGATCCGCACGCGATGCCGGCGACGCGCGTCGCTCCAGTCCAGGCCGTCGGCGGCTTCCGCGAGGCGCTCGCAGGCGCGCTCGAGCGCGCGGGCGCCGAAGGCGGCGATCACCTCGCCCGGGTTCGCGCGCCTGCGCCACGGCCGCGACCTCGCCCAGGCGAGCACCTCGTCGGGAAGGAAGCGCAAGGTCGCCGAGCGCGCCATGGCCCTGCTGCGGCGCCGCGCCGCCTCCGCGCATTCGCGCGCGCGGCGCGGCAGTTTGGCGCGGCGGAACGACTGCTCGAACACGTCCCAGTCGCGCGCATCGCCGAACGCGCGCAGCACCGAGCGGAGCTT
>JAYRND010000271.1:0-7304 GCA_041904885.1 Burkholderiales bacterium | reverse complement strand
TCCGGGCGCTGCGGCAGGATCAGCGCGACCCGGTCGCCGCGGCGCACGCCCAGGCCGGCAAGCGCGTTGGAGAGGCGGTTGGCCTCGCGCTGGATGTCCCAGAAGCTGTACCTGGCCGTCGCGCCCGACTCGTCCTCCCAGTACAGCGCGAAGCGGGAGCGGTCGGCCGCCCAGCGGCCGCAGCAGGCCTCGGCGATGTTCAGGCGCGCGGGAACGTCCCAGCGCCAGCCGCGGTGCAATTCTTCGTAGCGATCGATCGCTGCCGCCACGCGGCGCTACTTCTTCTTGCCGCGCTCGGGGATCGGGGTCTCGATGGAGTCCGCGAGGCGAAGCCGCTCGACGTTGACCGGCGGCTCCTTGGGCGCCGCCGCGGACGCTTCCGCGGGCGCCTTGGGCGCCTCGGCCGCAGGCTTGGGCGTCTCCGCCGGCGGCGCGGATTCGGCCGCGGGGGCGGCGACGGGCGCGGCAGACTTGATCAAACCCTTCGCGTCCTGCGAGGCGCGCGCCTTTGCGGCCGCCTCGAAGCCGGCGGGCGTGATCAGCGGCTGCGGATTGATCTGGTAGATGATCCAGACGACCCAACCCACGGTCATCAGCATGACGACCGCGAGGAAGCGCCAGAACCACTCGCCGACCATCTTCTGCGGCTTGGGTGCGGCGGGCGCGACGGTATCGTCGGCGGCGGTACTGGCCATTCTGGTGTTTGCTCCCTGTCCTGCGGCAGTTTACCATCGGACGGGAATTTCCTCACAGATACTGGAACTTACGCTTGAAGTACTGCGCCAATTGCGGCGCGCAGGTGACGCGCCGGGTGCCGCCGGGGGACTCGCTGCCGCGCGATGTCTGCGACGCCTGCGGCAGCATCCACTACGTCAATCCGAAGATGGTGCTGGGCTCGATTCCCGTGTGGGAAGAAGGCGGGCACCCCCGCGTGCTGCTGTGCCGGCGCGCGATCGAGCCGCGCTACGGATACTGGACCCTGCCCGCGGGCTTCATGGAAAACGACGAGACCGCAGGCGAGGCGGCCCTGCGCGAGACGCTGGAGGAAGCCGGCGCGCGCATCGAGCTGCAGGGCGCCTTCAGCATGATCTCGGTGCCGCGCGTCAACCAGGTGCACGTGTTCTACCGCGCGCGCCTGCTCGACCTGGACTTCAAGCCGGGCGTGGAGACGCTGGAGGTCGCGCTGTTCGAGGAAGCGAGGCTTCCCTGGAAGGACATCGCCTTCCGCACGGTAGGCCTGACGCTCAAGCGCTGGTATGCCGACCGGGCGAAGGGTGCGTTCGGCTTTCACGCTGAAGACATAAAGTAAGTCGGGTATGCTTTCATCGGGTGCGTTCTGCACCGGATAGGGGGAGGTCCATGGCCTTGCGAGCGAACGGAAAGTTCCTTCTTGCACCATTTCTGGCGTACGCGCCCCTTTCCTGGGCGGCGGATGCGCCCAAGCTGGATCCGGCCAATACCGCGTGGATGATCACCGCCACGGTGCTGGTCCTGTTCATGACGCTGCCCGGCCTCGCGCTCTTTTACGCGGGCCTCGTGCGCTCGAAGAACGTCCTGTCGGTGCTGATGCAGTGCTTCTCCATCACCTGCGTGGTAACGCTCGCCTGGGTCGTCTGCGGCTACAGCCTCGCCTTCGGCGACGGCGGCACGCTGCAGTCCTGGTACGGCGGCTGGGACAAGAGCTTCCTCGCCGGCATCGCCGTCGCCACCGTCAAGGGCAGCATCCCGGAGACGGTGTTCGCCATGTTCCAGATGACTTTCGCGATCATCACTCCGGCGCTGGTGATCGGCGCCTACGCCGAGCGCGTGAAATTCTCGGGCATGCTGCTCTTCAGCCTGCTGTGGCTGCTCGCCGTCTACTGCCCCGTCGCGCACTGGGTCTGGGGCGACGGCTGGCTGCAGAAGATGGGCGTCATGGATTTCGCGGGCGGAACGGTGGTGCACCTGAACGCCGGCATGGCGGCGCTGGTCTGCGCGCTGGTGCTCGGGCGGCGCCGCGGCTTTCCGGAAACCGCGATGCCGCCGCACAACATGACCATGACGGTGACCGGCGCCTGCATGCTGTGGGTGGGCTGGTTCGGCTTCAACGCGGGCAGCGCGCTCGCCGCCGACGGCGCGGCCGGCATGGCGATGCTGGTGACGCACATCGGCGCCGCCTCGGGATCCCTCGCCTGGCTGCTCTGCGAGACCCTGCGCTACGGCAAGCCCTCGGTGCTGGGCATCGTCACCGGCATGGTCGCGGGCCTGGGCACCATCACGCCGGGCTCGGGCTTCGTCGGGCCGATGGGCGCGATCGCCATCGGCGGGATCGCCGGCGTGGCCTGCTTCTTCGCCACCACCTGGATGAAGCGCGCGCTGAAGATCGACGATTCGCTGGATGTGACGCCGGTACACGGCGTGGGCGGCGTCATCGGCACGGTGCTCACCGGCGTCTTCGCCGCCGCGTCGCTGGGCGGCGTCGGCTACCCGGACAAGGTCACGATGGGCGGCCAGGTCGCCACGCAGCTCATCGCGGTCGTCGCGGTCGGCGCCTGGTCCGGGATCGTCACCTGGATCCTGCTCAAGCTCACCAACGCGATGACCGGCATGCGCGTCGGCGCCGACCAGGAGACAGAGGGCCTGGATACCGTGGAGCACAACGAGAAGGGCTACAATTTGTAGGGCATGCAGCGCCGCGATTTCCTCAGGATCTGCGCCGCCTCGGCCGCTGCGGCGGGCGCGCGGGACCTGCCCGCGGCGGATGCCTCCCCCAGTTTCTACGGGCGCGCGCGGCTGGTGGACGCGAAAGGGGCGCCGCTCAAGGCGGCGGCCCTGCCCGTGGACCGCAACCTGATCTTCCACTACCCGTTCTCGACCACGCCCTGCTTCCTGCTGAAGCTCGGCCGCCCCGCCAAGCCCTCGGCCCGCCTCGCTACCGCAGATAAGCGCGGCTACGATTGGACGGGAGGCGTCGGCCCGCAGCGCTCCATCGTCGCCTACTCCGCGATCTGCGCGCACCAGCTCGCCTACCCCACCCGCGAGATCAGCTTCATCAGCTACCGCACCGAGAAGAGCGCGCGCAACCGGCACGCCAACGTGATCCATTGCTGCGCCGAGCACAGCCAGTACGATCCCGCCGAGGGCGCGCGCGTGGTGGCCGGCCCGGCGCCGCAGCCGCTCGCGGCGATCCTGCTCGAGCACGATGCGGCGAGCGACGGCCTCACGGCGATCGGCACGCTGGGCGGGGAGATGTTCAGCCAGTTCTTCGCCAAGTACGAGATGAAGCTCGCCCTCGAAGGCCAGGGCGCCCGCGCGCCGGTGCAGGCGACCTGCGTGGTGCAGGAGCTGGAGAACTACTGCCGGCAGCAGGTCAAATGCTGACCGGGAAATGCTGAAGCTGCTGGGAAGGGAGGATCCCTTCCCTCCCGTCGAGCGCGCTCTCCGCGAACCCAACGGCCTGCTGTGCGCGGGCGCGGACCTGTCGGTCGCGCGGCTGCTGGACGCCTACCGGCGCGGCATCTTTCCCTGGTATTCGGGCGACGAGCCGATCCTGTGGTGGTCGCCGGACCCGCGCATGGTGCTCTTCTGCGACGAGCTGAAGGTCTCGCGCTCGCTCGCCAAGAGCATCAGGAACAAAGGGTTTGAAGTAAGGACCGATTCTGCTTTTTCCCGGGTGATCAAGGCCTGCGCGGGGCCCAGGAAGGGCGAATCCGGAACCTGGCTCGGCAAGGACATGCTCGCCGCGTACCAGGCCCTGCATCGGGCAGGCCACGCCCACTCCTTCGAAACCTGGCGCGACGGCCGGCTGGTGGGCGGCCTCTACGGCGTATCGATCGGCCGCATGTTCTACGGCGAGTCCATGTTCTCTACGGAAACCGACGCGTCCAAGGTCGCGCTGGTCGGCCTGGTGGAGGAGCTGCGCCGCAGGGACGCGCCGCTCATCGACTGCCAGCAGCGCACCCCGCTGCTGGCGTCGCTGGGCGCCCGGGAGATTCCGCGGCGTGAATTTTTACGTCTCGTCGCGGCATTGGTAGACTAGAAGCGCATGTCCAAGCTCAACGACCTGCCGCATGCGGTACTGCAGTTCTACGTGACTGCGCCCTACCCGTGCAGCTACCTGCCCGAGCGCATGGCGCGCTCGCAGGTCGCGACCCCCTCCCACCTCATCAACACCGACCTCTACGGCGAGCTGGTCAAGGCCGGCTTCCGGCGCAGCGGCATCTTCACGTACCGGCCGCACTGCGACAGCTGCCGCGCCTGCGTGCCGGTGCGCATCCCGGTGCAGGAATTCGTCGCCAGCCGCTCGCAGCGGCGCGCCTGGTGCCGGCACTCGGAGCTCGCCTCGCAGGCGCAGCCGCTCAAGTTCCGGCTGGAGCACTACGCGCTCTACCTTCGCTACCAGTCGCGGCGCCATTCGGGCGGCGGCATGGACAACGACAGCCGCGACCAGTACTCGCACTTCCTGCTGCAGAGCCGGGTGGACACGCGCCTGGTCGAATTCCGCGACAACGGCCAGCTGGTGATGGTGTCGATCGTCGACTACCTGCCCGACGGCCTTTCCTCGGTCTACACCTTCTTCGAGCCCGACCGGCGCGCCGCCAGCTTCGGCACCTATAACGTGCTTTGGCAGGTCGAGGCCTGCCGCGCGCTCGGCCTGCCGTACCTGTACCTGGGCTACTGGATCCGCGAGAGCCCGAAGATGGCCTACAAATCGCGCTTCGAGCCCATCGAGGGCTTCGTCGGCGGCGAGTGGCGGCGCCTGTCGCCCGGGGACCTCGAGTAGCGATGCTCTACTCCCTGGCGCGGCCGCTGCTCTTCGCGCTGGATCCGGAAACCGCCCATCACGTTGCGCTGCAGCTCTCCGGGCTCGCCGCCCGGCTTGCCGCGCAGCCGCCCGCCTGCCCCGTGCGCGCCATGGGGCTGGAGTTCCCCAACCCGGTTGGCCTCGCCGCGGGCATGGACAAGCAGGCCGAGCACGTGGACGCGCTGGCGGGCCTGGGCTTCGGCTTCCTCGAGCTTGGCGGCGTCACCCCGCGCCCCCAGCCCGGCAACCCGCGCCCGCGCATGTTCCGCATCCCGGAAGCGCAGGCGATCATCAACAGATATGGATTGAACAGCGTCGGCGTGGACGCGTTCGTAGAAAACCTCAAGAAAGTAAAAGCAAAAGCCGTCATTGGCGTAAATATCGGCAAGAACAAGGACACGCCGAACGACAGGGCTGCCGACGACTACGAGATCTGCTTCGCCAAGCTTTATCCCCTGGTGGATTACGTCACCCTGAATATCTCCTCGCCCAACACAGTTGGGCTGCGGGATCTCCAGAGCGCGGAGGCCCTTTCCGTGCTTCTTTCCAGGATGAGAATTCTGAGAGAGAAACTTCAACAGCAATTCGGCCGCAACGTGGCGATCGCCCTCAAGATCGCGCCGGACCTGGACAAGGCGGCGATCCGCGACATCGCCGAGGCCGCGCGGCGCGAGCGGATCGACGGCATCGTCGCCACCAACACCACGGTCTCGCGCAAGGGCGTCGCCGGCTACCCGCACGCGGAAGAAGAAGGCGGCCTGTCGGGCGCGCCGCTGCGCCTGATGTCGACCGACGTGATCGGCGCGCTCTGCCGCGAGCTGAAGGGCGAGATCCCGGTCATCGGCGTGGGCGGCATCCTCTCCGGCGCCGACGCCGCCGAGAAGATGGACGCCGGCGCCTCGCTGGTGCAGCTCTACACCGGGCTCATCTACCGCGGCCCGGAGCTGGTCGGCGAGTGCGTGAAGGCGATCCTCGCCCGCCGCGGATGAAGCGGACCGCCGTTGCCCTCATCGACGAGCCGCGCTGCATCGGCTGCGCGCGCTGCATCGAGGCTTGCCCGGTGGACGCGATCGCCGGCGCGCCGGGCTTCCTGCATACGGTGATCGCGGCCTACTGCACCGGCTGCGAGCTCTGCCTGCCGCCCTGCCCCGTGGATTGCATCAGCCTCGTGCCGCCGCCGGGCCCATGGACGCGGCAGGACGCGAAGGCGGCAAGGGGACGTGCTCTTGTCAGAAAAAGAAGAATTTCAGATTCAAAGCCGCAAACAAAGCCCATTGATCGCAAAGCGGTGATCGCCGCTGCCCTGAAGCGCAAGGCGGGCGCGTGAACCCCGCCCGGCGCCGCGAGATTTTCGAGCGCTTCCGGGCCGCGAGCCCCCACCCGAAATCCGAGCTCAACTACCGCACGCCCTACGAGCTGCTGGTCGCCGTGGTGCTGTCGGCGCAGGCCACGGACAAGTCGGTAAACCTCGCCACCGCGAAGTTGTTTCCGGTCGCGAACACCCCGGCGGCTGTTGTTCAGATGGGGGAGCAAAAGCTTTCCGAGTACATCAAGACCATCGGTTTGTACCGGACCAAGGCCAAAAACGTCATCGGACTTTCAAAGCTCCTGATTGAAAAGTACTCCGGCGAGGTTCCGGCGGACCGCGACGCCCTCGAAAGCCTCCCCGGCGTCGGGCGCAAGACCGCGAACGTGGTCCTCAACGTCGCCTTCGGCCAGCCGACGATGGCCGTGGACACGCACATTTTCCGGGTTGCGAATCGAACGGGTCTGGCTCCGGGAAAGGATGTCTTGGCTGTAGAGCTAAAGCTTCTCAAGACAATCCCGGCCGAATTCCTTCAGCACGCACACCACTGGCTGATCCTGCACGGGCGCTACGTGTGCGTCGCGCGCAAGCCCAGGTGCCCGGAATGCCTGATCCGGGACCTCTGCGACTACCGGGGGAAAACCAGCGCCTAGCGCTGGAAGTGCAGGCTCGACTTCTGGCTGGCGAACCAGGCCGCCACGTCCTCCATGTCCTGCTGGGAGAGCTGGTCGGCGAAGGTCTTCATCACCGGATTGGCGCGCTTGCCGGTCTTGTAATCGTGCAGCGCCTTCACCAGGTAGTCGGCGTACTGCCCGGCGAGGATCGGATTCTCGGGAGCGACGGGCTTCGCGCCGTCGGCGCCGTGGCAGGCGGCGCAGACCTGCGCTGCCTTGGCCTTGCCTTTTTCGGCGTTGCCGCCGGCGAGCGCGCTGCCGGAGAACGCCAGCGCGAGAAGCAGGATCGCGGCGGCCCTCATTTCTTCTCTCCCGCGTAGTAGGCCGCGAGGTCGGCGATGTCCTGGTCCGACAGGCTCGCCGCGATGCCGCGCATGGACGGGTGGCTGCGCTGCTTGGCCTTGTAGGCCTGCAGCGCGCTCGCGAGGTAGGTGGCGGTCTGCCCGCCGAGCTTCGGCACGCTGTAGACGTCGGGATACGCCGTCCGGTAGCCGGGGATGCCGTGGCAGCCCTCGCACATGGCGATTTTCTGGTGCGCCCT
>JAYRND010000006.1:0-3114 GCA_041904885.1 Burkholderiales bacterium | reverse complement strand
GACCCTCGACTTGTCCGTCCAGAACATCAGGTACTCGAGCGTGAAGGCGAGCGGCGAGACGAAGGAAAACGATTCCATGCGTCCGGTGTTGGTGGCGACGAAGACTTCCTGCAGCGTGTTCGGGTCCTCCGCTACGTGGCCGATCCTCCCGCTCACGTACCAGCCGCCCACGACCACCAGGCCGGTGACGATGCCGCCCAGGCTGTAGTCGAAATTTGCGCGAAACTCCTTGTCGAAGTAGACAAAGGCGAGCAGCGCCCCGCCGATCAGCGCGGCCAGCAACGCGCGGTTCAAGCCCAGCAACGACGGCAGGTCTTGTCCCGTCGAAAGCGTCGTCGCGGCCTTCTCCAGCACGCCCACCCGGAACGCCCCGAACAGGCCGCGCAGCGTCATGTAGGCGGCGATGCCCAGGAAGACGTAAACGACCAGAGACTTGAGATTTCCCGCGCCCAGGCGAATCAGGGTCTTCGAGCCGCAGCCCGAGCCGAGCGTCATGCCGACGCCGAACAGGAAGCCGCCGACGAGATAGCTCAGCCAGGTGAAGTTCGCCCCGGTGTAGATCGACTTCGAGAGGTCGACCACGCCGGCGAGCTGCAGGCCGCTCGAGCCGAGCAGGGCGACGGCGATGGCGAGCAGCCACATGCGCATGCGGCCCAGGTCGCCCATGTTGACCCAGTCCGACACCGCACCCATGGTGCAGAAGTTGGTGCGGTTGCCGACCGCTCCGAAAATGAACGCCAGCACGAACGCGCCGCCGGTGACGTAGGGGGCGAGCTGCGCGGGGGTCGCTTCGCTCATGAACGGATTCGCCTGCCCCGGACCGCCTGCGGCCGGCCGCTACTTGCGCTTCATGAAGAAGGTGAATTCGCGGTCCGCCGCCGCGTGCGAGAGCAGCACGTTCCCGGTCTGCTTGCAGAACGCCTCGAAGTCCTTCACCGAGCCCGGGTCGGTGGCGACGATGCGCAGCACCTGGCCGGACTGCATGTCGTTGAGCGCCTTCTTGGCGCGCAGGATCGGCAGCGGGCAGTTCAGCCCGCGCGCGTCGAGGTCCTTGTCGAAGTTCATGGGAGTTTCCTGTTCAAAAGAAATGTCCTGCGCGGGCGCCCTAGCCGAACCGCGCCAGCAATTCCGCGACCCGGCCGGCGCGCTCGCCGCGCGCTTGCGGCCCCGCGGGGAGTTCCTGGCGGATCATGCATGACACCATTTCGTAGAATGCCCGGTCAAGTGCCCTGCGCGCGGCCGAGAGCTGCTGGGCGATGTCTTCGCATGCTTCGTCCTTGCCGATCATGCGTCGGATCGCACGTACCTGACCCTCGATTCGCGCCAGGCGCACGTCCATCGCCTTCTTCATCGCCGGGTCGTGCATTTTCGGATCGGTCATGTTTTCCTCGCGGTCCGATAGCGGATCGGTGGGTGGAATATACATGGCGGGGTATGTAAATGCCACTCTCCAACGAGGCGCGGCGCCATAGCCACGGGCTGGACTACACTGTCTTCAGCGAACGATCCTGGTTCATACTCCCGCGTAGTATAAAGATGCCTCGGAGGCGCCCATGTCTGGATTGCCCGATACCGCGACCCTTGACCGTCTGATCAACGAACGGCTGGACGCCCTTCTCCCCCAGAAGCTTGCCGAGCAGCGCGAGAAGCGCGAGCCATCCATGGCCATCCTCGCGACCAAGGGCACGCTCGACTGGGCCTATCCGCCCTTCATCCTCGCGAGCACCGCCGCCGCGCTCGGCTGGAAGGTGTCGATGTTCTTCACCTTCTATGGCCTCGGCCTGCTCCGGAAGGACATCAGCGACCTCAAGGTCAGTCCGCTCGGCAACCCGGGCATGCCGATGAAGATGCCTTTCGGTCCGGACTGGTTCAAGGGCATCAACTGGAACATTCCGAACGCGGTGCAGGGCGTGGTGCCCGGCTTCGAGACCCTGGCGACGACGCTCATGAAGCAGACGATCCACAACAAGGGGGTGGCGGCGGTCGGCGACCTGCGCTCGGCCTGCGTCGAAGGCGGCGTCGAGTTGATGGGCTGCCAGATGACGGTCGACCTCTTCGGCTATACGCGCGACGATTTCATTCCGGAGGTGAAGGACTACGTCGGCGCGGCGACTTTCCTGCCGATCGCGCGCGACGCGGATGTGACTCTCTTCATCTAGGCTGCTCCAGCCAGTAGATCGCAAAGCCCAGCGCGATCAGCGCCAGGTCCGCGAGCGCGATGACGAGAAGCAGGAAGGTGATGCGCCTTCCGGCCGGGCTCATCGGCAACCACACGCGCCGTATGGCCCAGCGGTAAAGAGCGTAGCGGCCCCAGCGCCGCTCGCGCTCCAGGCAGGCCTTGATGGCCACGCCCCAGGCGTGCAGGCTGCGATCGACCTGCTCCTCGAGAGCGGATCCTGTGCCGGCGGCGGGATGGTACTCGTCCGTGATCGTCAGGCGCGCGCCCCGATCGGTCGGCTGCACCTCGAACCGGGTGCATTTCTTGATCCCGCTCGTGTAATCGATGCGGAATTCGAATTCGGAACTGCGCGCGATGATGCCTTCCAGCACGCCGCGCTGCCGATTGCTGTGGTTGAGCACATCGGCGCGAAACCGGTCGGCCGCCAGCCGCTGCCAGGACTTGAACTCGAGAAACGGATTGACGCGGTACAGCCGCTCGATATCCCGGCAGAAATCGGCGATTTCGGCCGCGCTGGCGGCCGACTCGAGCGTCACCCAGGCGGC
This sequence comes from Burkholderiales bacterium, assembly GCA_041904885.1. GTDB lineage: Bacteria > Pseudomonadota > Gammaproteobacteria > Burkholderiales > SG8-39 > RBG-16-66-20. The sequence continues at coordinate 390 of JAYRND010000006.1, read as the reverse complement.
ATCCGGCGCGCCCTCCGCGCTCATCCCGGATGCGGCACGATCAGCAGCGGCGCCGCGAGGCCTCGCGTCAGCGTATCCACGTGCATGCGGGAGCGCAGTCCGCGGCTGCCTGGCGGCCGCGGCGAGCCGATCACCACCAGGTCCGGCGCCAGCATGGCCGCGGCCTCCAGCAGGCATTCGGCGGGCTTGCCGAGCACGACGCGGCGCTCGTAGCGCAGCCCTGCCTCTCGCGCGAGGTCGCGCACGCGCGCCACTTCCGCCTCGATCTCGCTCTCCAGCTGACGCTCGACGTGCCTGCCGTAGGCGTCGCGAGTCGACGAGTTGTTGAGCCAGTCGCCGCCCATCATGCCTTTCCAGAAATCCGGCACCACCACCAGCTGCGACAGGCGG
>JAYRND010000037.1:0-2838 GCA_041904885.1 Burkholderiales bacterium | reverse complement strand
GAACCCAGCATGCAACAGGACCAGATGGTGCCGGTCACCATCCTCACCGGCTTTCTCGGCGCGGGCAAGACCACGCTGCTCAACCGCATCCTCAAGGAGGACCACGGCAAGCGCATCGCGGTCATCGAGAACGAGTTCGGCGAGATCGGCGTCGACAGCGAGATCATCGAGAAAAGCGAGGAGCAGATCGTCGAGATGAACAACGGCTGCATCTGCTGCACCGTGCGCGGCGACCTGATCAAGATCCTCGGCAGCCTGAAGGACAAGCGCTCGAGCGGCACGCTCAGGTTCGACCGCGTGATCATCGAGACCACGGGCATGGCCGATCCCGGGCCGGTCGCGCAGACCTTCTTCACCGACGAGGACATCGGCGCCTACTACCTTCTCGACTCCATCCTTACCGTGGTCGATGCCAAGCACGCCGCGAAGCAGCTGGATGATTTCCGCGAGGCGCAGGAGCAGGTCGGTTTTGCCGACAGGATTCTGCTGTCGAAGTCGGACCTTGTTTCCGAGAATGAAGTCAAGACCCTGTCCGAGAGAATCCGGCGCATGAACCCGCGCGCGCCGGTCAAAAAGGTCCATTTCGGCGAGACGCCGATCGAGGAGATCCTGGACATCCGCGGCTTCAACCTGAACGCGATCCTCGAGCTCGACCCGGAGTTCCTCGCGCAGACGCACCACGACCACGCGGACGAGGTCGAATCCTTCGTCTTCCGCTCCGACAAGCCGTTCAACGGCGACAAGCTGGAGCAGTTCCTCTCGGGGATGATCCAGGTCTACGGGCCGGACCTGCTGCGCTACAAGGGCGTGCTGTGGATGAAGGGCAACCAGCGCCGCGTCGTGTTCCAGGGCGTGCACATGATGATGGGCGGCGACATGGGCAAGCCCTGGGGCAAGGACAAGAAGCAGTCGGTGATGGTGTTCATCGGCAGGAAGCTGCCCCGGGATCTGTTCCTCGCCGGGCTGGAGCAGTGCTTAGCCTGAAGGGCGTGCGGCTGCGCTACGGCGCGCGCACCGCGTTGGCGCTGGAGGGCTTCGAGGCGGCCGCCGGCGAGCACTGGCTGGTGCTGGGCGCCTCGGGCAGCGGCAAGACCACGCTGCTCCACCTGCTTGCCGGGCTGCTGCGCCCGAGCGAAGGCGAGATCGAGGTCGCCGGGCAGCCGCTGGCGCGGCTCGAAGGCGCCGCGCTCGACCGCTGGCGCGGCCGCACCGTCGGCATCGTGCCGCAGAAACTGCACCTGGTGTCCAGCCTTACCGTGCTCCAGAATCTGCTTCTCGCCCCCTACCTGGCGGGCTTCCCTGCCGACAGGCCGCGTGCGCTTTCCGTACTGGAAGAACTGGGACTAAAAGAAAAAGCAGGCGAGAGGCCGCACCAGCTTTCCCACGGCCAGGCGCAGCGGGTGGCGATTGCGCGCGCAGTCATGAACCGGCCGAAGCTGCTGCTCGCCGACGAGCCCACGGCGAACCTGGACGACGCGCATTGCCAGCAAGCGCTCGACCTGCTCGAGGGCCAGGCTTCCGAGTACGGCGCGACGCTGGTCATCGCCACGCACGACCAGCGCGCCCGGCAGCGCTTCGCGAAGCGGATCGAGCTGTGAACCTGGCCACAGTCAGCCTCGCCTACCTGCGCGCGCGGCCGCTTGCCACCGCGCTCAACCTGCTGCTGCTCGCGTTGGGCGTCGCGACCATCACGGTGCTGCTCCTAGCGACCGCGCAGCTGGAAGAGCGCATGGGGCGCGACGCGCGCGGTGTCGACCTGGTGGTCGGCGCGAAAGGCAGCCCGATGCAGCTCGTGCTCTCGGCGGTCTACCATCTCGATGCGCCGACCGGCAACATTCCGCTCGACGATGCTCAGGCGCTCGCGCGCAGCCCCGCGGTCCGGCAGGCGATTCCACTCGCGCTCGGCGACAGCTACCGCGGCCACCGCGTGGTCGGCACGAACCACGACTACCCGGCGCACTACGGCGCGCAGCTGGCGGCCGGGCGCCTCTGGCAGGCGCCGATGGAAGCGGTGCTGGGCGCGGAGGTCGCCGCTGGTGCCAAGCTTGCCGTGGGACAGACCTTCACCAGCGCGCACGGCCTTGGCGAGGGCGGCGACCTGCACGAGCAGGAGCCGTTCACGGTGGTGGGCGTGCTCGCGCCCAGCGGCAGCGTGCTCGACCGCCTCGTGCTCACCAGCGTCGAGTCGGTCTGGGAGATCCACGAGCATGCGGGCGCTTCCGAGAAGAAGGAGATCACCGCGCTCCTCGTCCGCTACGCATCGCCGCTCGCGGCCGCGACCATGCCGCGCCAAGTGAACGCGAGCAGCGCGCTGCAGGCGGCATCGCCCGCGTACGAGAGCGCGCGCCTGTTCCGCATGATCGGCGCGGGCGCGGAGGTGCTGCGCGCCTTCGGCGTGGTGCTGGTGCTCGCCGCGGGGCTTTCGGTGTTCATCGCGCTGCTGAACGCGCTCGAGGAGCGCCGCTACGACCTCGCGGTGATGCGCATGCTGGGGGCCGGCCGAGGCCGGTTGATGGGGCTGATGCTTCTGGAAGGCGCCGCGCTGTCCCTTGCCGGCGGCGTCGCCGGCGTTGCGCTCGGGCACCTGCTCGCGGAGCTGCTGGGGCACGCGCTCGGCGAGGCGCGGCAGGTGGCGGTGACCGGCTGGACGTGGCTGCCGCAGGAACTCTACGTCCTCGCCCTGTCCGCGGGAGTCGGTATCGCCGCGGCGCTCTTTCCAGCCTGGCGCGCCTACCGGGCAGCCGTTGCGGCTGCGCTGGCGGAGGCTTAGGTAGAATGCCGTGCATGAGGCCGTTCGTTCTTTTTTTCGCGTTTCTTGCCCTGCCGCTCGCCGCGCTG
>JAYRND010000270.1:0-4719 GCA_041904885.1 Burkholderiales bacterium | reverse complement strand
CTCGCGCAGCGCATAGGCGGAATCCGCCGGGTCCATCGTGAAGTGGCCGCCGATCGGCATCAGCACCAGGTCCGGCTTGTAGTAGTCGGCGATCAATCGCATGTCGCCGAACACGCCGGTGTCGCCCATGTGCCAGATGCGGAAGCCGTTCTCCAGCTCGATGATGAATCCCACGGGCTCGCCGCCCGGGTGCGTTTCGTCCTTGCCGGTGGCCGGGTTGCGCCAGACGTAGACCGAGGAATGCTCGGCGCGCACCATGGTTACCTTGATGCCCGGCACTGGCGCGATGCGGCCGCTCTTGTTGAAGCGCGGCAGTTGCGCAGGCGGCAGCACGCCCAGGGTGGTGAGCGTCATGTTCAAGTCGCCCGGCGCCCAGAGCGGGATGTTGTTCGCCGCCGCGATCGCCGGCGCGTCGGCAATGTGGTCCGTGTGCCCGTGCGTTACGAGCAGCACGTCCACCTTGCCGAGGGCGGCAAGGTCCTTGTACTTGTCCGGCGTCACCGGGTTCTTCAGCAGCCAGGGATCGATCACGATCACCTTGCCGCCGGGCGAGGCGATGCGGAACGCCGCCTGGCCGAGCCAGAGGACTTCGACCTTGCCCGCCTGGGCGAGCGCATTCGAGACGGTGAAAGCGAGCAGGGCGGCGATGAGGGCGAGCGGACGCAAGTGGTTTCTCCTTTTCAGGTGCTCCCGGCGGAATGGATCGTATCTTCACATAGAATCTGCCCCTCATGAGCGAACGCATCGCTTTCATCGGCTTCGGCGAAGCCGGACAGACGATCGGGCGGGGCCTGCTTGCGCAGGGCGCGCGGCTTTGCGCGTACGACATCCTCTTCGACGATCCCGCGGACAGGGGGCGACTGAAACAGACTGCCGAAACGATGCGGGTTTCGGCTGAAAAGAATCACGAACAGGCGGTTCGAGGCGCGGATCCCGTCTTTCTTGCCGTGACCGCGAGCTCGAGCCTCGAGGCGGCGCGTTCCTGCCTGCCCGGCCTGCGCAAGGGGCAGCTCTTCCTCGACATCAATTCGGTGTCGCCGCAAAGGAAGATCGAGACCGCGGCGCTGGTCGCGTCCACCGGCGCGGCCTACGTGGACGTCGCGGTGATGGCGCCGGTGGCGCCCTACGCGCACAGGGTTCCCTGCCTCATCGGCGGCCCGGGCGCGGAGGCGCTGCTGCCGCGCGCGCGCGCGCTCGGCATGAAGATGGAGTTCGTCTCCGCCGAAGTAGGGCAGGCCTCGGCGATCAAAATGTTCCGCTCCATCATGATCAAGGGGTTGGAGGCGCTGTTCCTGGAATCGATGCTTGCCGCGAGCGAATACAAGGTCGAGGAGAAGGTCCTCGCCTCGCTGCAGGAGACCTTCCCGTCGCTCGACTGGGAGAAGCTCTCCGGCTACATGATCGAGCGCGTGGTCAGCCACGGCAAGCGGCGCGCCGCGGAAATGCGCGAAGTCGCCGAGACGCTGCAGGGCATCGGCTTGGAGCCCGTCATGGCCGCGGCCACTGCCGCGCGCCAGCAGTGGCTTGCGGACCTGAAGGTAAAGGAAACGCTGCCGCGGAAAACGGAAGACCGCGCCGAGCTGGTGGGCGCCATCCGGCGGGCGATGAAGAAGTGAAGGCGCTGCTCGGCGACTACCCTTGCACGGCTGCGCTCAAGCGGGGCGCCATTCGTTCGGACCGCGTGCAGTTGGAGTTCGCCGACATCCGCCCGCCCAGCGCGGGCTTCAAGCGCGTGGTGCGCGGCCTGGAGTTCGACGTCGCCGAGCTCGCCATCACAACGTTCCTAATGGCGCTGGCCGCGGGCAAGCCCTACCGGCTGCTGCCCGCGGTGGTGGTCGGGCGGCTGCAGCACTCCTTTCTCGTGCATAACTCGGAGCACGGGCCCCTCGCGCCGAGCGACCTGCCGGGCCGGCGCGTGGGCGTGCGCTCGTATTCGGTCACCACCGGCATGTGGCTGCGCGGCATCCTCGCCGAGGATTTCGGGGTGGACTGCGACCGCATCCACTGGGTGACCTTCGAGGAGGCGCACGTGGCGGAGTTCCGCGACCCGCCCAACGTGGAGCGCGCGGCGCCGGGCAAGGAGATCACCGCCATGCTCCGCGCCGGGGAGATCGACGCGGCGATCGTGGGCGACGGCAAGCCCGCGGACCCGCGCATCCGGCCGGTGATTCCCGACGGGGAGGGCGCGGCGCGCGCCTGGCGCGCGCGCACGGGCGCGATCCAGATCAACCACATGGTCGCGGTGAAGGATTCCGTATCCGACGCCGACGCTGCTGAGGTCGCGCGCATGCTGGAGGCGAGCATCCGCGCGGCGGGCAGCCCGGACATGAATCCCTATGGCATCGAGGCCAACCGGCGCAACCTCGAAGTCGCCATCGATTACGTCCACCGGCAGCGCCTCATTCCACGGCGCTATCGCGTAGAGGAGCTGTTCCGATGATCATCGATTGCCACGGCCACTACACGACGGCGCCCGCTTCGCTTTGGGAGTGGAGGAAGAAACAGGTGGCCGGGCAAGGGCCCGACGCCCTCAAAATCTCGGACCAGGAAATTCGTGATTCCCTCGAGGGCGCGCAGCTGAAGATCCAGCGCGAGCGCGGCACTGACCTCACGTTCTTTTCGCCGCGCGCGGGCTCGATGGAGCACCACGTGGGCGACGCGAAGACGAGCGCAGAATGGTCGCGGGTCTGCAACGACCTCATTCACCGCGTCTGCAGCCTGTACCCAGCCAACTTCGCGCCCGTCTGCCAACTGCCGCAGTCGCCCGGCGTCGCGCCGGCAAATTGCATCCCCGAGCTCGAGCGCTGCGTGAAGGAGCTCGGCTTCATCGGCTGCAACCTGAATCCGGACCCGTCCGGCGGCTGGTGGAAGGAGCCGCCGCTCACCGACAAGTGGTGGTATCCGCTCTATGAAAAGATGGTGGAGCTGGACGTGCCGGCGATGGTGCACGTGAGCTCCTCGTGCAACCCGGTGTTCCACTTCACCGGCGCGCACTACATCAACGCCGATACCACCGCCTTCATGCAGCTCATCCAGGGCGACCTCTTCAAGGACTTCCCCACGCTGCGCTTCGTCATCCCGCACGGCGGCGGGGCGGTGCCCTACCACTGGGGCCGCTACCGCGGCCTCGCGCAGGACATGAAAAAGCCGCTCCTCAAGGACCACCTGCTGAAGAACGTCTACTTCGACACCTGCGTCTACCACCAGGCGGGCATCGACCTGCTGCTCAAGGTGATTCCGGCCGAGAACATCCTGTTCGCGGCGGAAGTGGTCGGCGCGGTGCGCGGCATCGACCCGGAGACCGGCCGCTACTACGACGACACCCGGCGCTACGTGGACGCGGTGGCCAGTCTGAGCGCGCTGGAGAAGCGAAAAATCTTCGAGGACAACGCCCGCAGGGTCTACCCCCGGCTTCGCTAGGTGCCGCGCCCCCACAGGCCGCAGTAGCGGCGCACGGTGTACGGGCGGCCGGCGGCATAGCCCGGCATGTCCTTGTACTTCTCGAACTGGACCTCGGCCTCGGCGGGGTTCCAGCACTTGCCCGCGCGCGCCTGCGCCTTGACCACGTCGGAGGCGTACTGCTGCAGCGCGATCTGGTCCTCGACGTCCTTCTTCGTGCCGAGCCGGTCGCCCGGCTGCCCGGGATGCCCCGGGATCATGCGCGTCCAGTGCATGGCGGCGATCTGCTTCAGCGACTCCATTGCCTCCAGGGGGTGGAAGTCGATCATGCCGAGGCCCGGGAAGGTGCCCACCGGCACGAGGTCGACGAGGAAGATCAGCTCGTCCTGCGGCAGGCGCATGACGAGGGTGCTGTCGGAGTGGTTCAGGCCGACGTAAGTAAGCTCGACAATCTTGCCGCCGAACCGGAGCACAGTCCCGGAGTCCTCGACGACCTCGTCGGGCAGCGGCGTGGCCGGGTCTTGCAGGATGGCGAGCCGCTCCTTCGCGCGCCGGTGGGCGATGATCGTGGCGCCCGCGTCCTTGAACGCCTTGCCGCCGGCGATGTGGTCGAAGTGGTGGTGGCTGTAGATGAGGTACTTGATCGGCTTGTCGGTGACCTTGCGGATCTCGGCGACGTAGTCGGCGCCGCCCGTCGGGCGACCGTAGGCGACCGGGTCGGTGGCGATGACGCCATCCGGCGTCACGATGAACATCGACTGGTGGGCGCCGTTGCGGAAGATGTAGACCCCGTCGGCGCCCTCGACCTTGGTGGTCTGAATCTGGGGTCGTGGCGCCTGCGCGAACACGGGCAGGCAAAGGATCAGCGCGGCGATGGCCGGAATGATGCGGTGCACGACTTTCTCCTCCCAGGAAGTGATTTCAGCAGAACAAGCGGCGAGGGCGGATTATTCCATCACTCGTCGTGCACGGCCTGCGGGCCGAGCAGGGCGATGCGAAACCGGTTCTTGATGTAGGAGCCTTCGCGCGGAGGGAGCACCAGCGGCAGCTTTTCCGGGTCCACCTTGACTTGCGCGAAGAGCGGCCCCTTGCCCGAGTGGATGGCGCGCCTGAGGCGGCCCACCTGCGCTGCAGCAACTACCTTCATTGCCGCGGCGAAGCCGGCCGCCTTCGCCATGCCGGCAAGGTCGACCCCATGGCCGGTGTGGGTTTCCTGCATGCCGGTCTCGCCGTAGTGCTCGTTGTCGATGACCACAACCGAAAGGTTGCGGGGCTTCAGGATGGCGATGGTGGCGAGCGAGCCGATGCCCATCAGCATCT
>JAYRND010000269.1:0-6510 GCA_041904885.1 Burkholderiales bacterium | reverse complement strand
TCGACGGCGACACCAAGCAGATCATCAACATCGTCAAGACCGGCTACGCGGTGCACATCTCGCGCCTGTCGGCCTCGGGCCGCTACCTCTACGTGATCGGGCGCGACGCCAAGATCAACCTGATCGACCTGTGGATGGAGAAGCCGGACAACGTCGCCGAGATCCGCGTCGGCCTGGAAGCGCGCTCGGTCGACACCTCCAAGTACAAGAAGTTCTCCGACAAGCTGGCGATCGCCGGCTCCTACTGGCCGCCGCAGTACACCATCATGAAGGGCGACACGCTCGAGCCGCTCAAGGTGGTGGCCACGCGCGGCATGACGGTGGGCGACCAGGAATACCACCCGGAACCGCGCGTCGCGGCGATCGTGGCCTCGCACTTCAAGCCCGAGTTCGTCGTCAACGTGAAGGAGACGGGCAAGGTGCTGCTGGTCGACTACTCCGACCTCGACAACCTCAAGGTCAAGGAGATCGGCGCCGCCAAGTTCCTGCACGACGGCGGCTGGGACTCGACCAAGCGCTACTTCATGGTCGCGGCCAACCAGTCGAACAAGGTCGCGGTGGTGGACGCCAAGGAAGGCAAGTTGACGAAGCTCGTGGACGTCGACAAGATCCCGCACCCCGGGCGCGGCGCCAATTTCGTCGATCCGAAGCACGGGCCGGTCTGGGCGACGGGACACCTCGGCAGCGAGAAGATCGCGCTGATCGGCACCGACCCTGTGAAGCGCAAGGACAACGCCTGGAAGGTGGTGCGCATGCTCGACGGCCAGGGCGGCGGCAACCTGTTCATCAAGACCCATCCGAAGTCGAAGAACCTGTGGGTCGACACGCCGCTCAACCCGGACGCCAAGATCGCGCAGTCGATCGCCGTCTTCGACATCAACAACCTCGACAAGAAGCCCGAGGTGCTGCCGATCGCCGAGTGGGCGAACCTCGGCGAGGGCGCCAAGCGCGTCGTGCAGCCCGAGTACAACAAGGCGGGCGACGAGGTGTGGTTCGCGGTCTGGAGCGCGAAGAACCAGCAGTCGGCGCTGGTGGTCGTGGACGACAGGACGCGCAAGCTGAAAGCCGTCATCAAGGACCCGCGCATCATCACGCCGACCGGGCACTTCAACGTCTACAACACGACCCACGACATCTACTAGAGGAGCAGCAAGCATGAGCACCCGATCCGCCACCATCGCCCTCGCCGCCGCCTGCGGGCTACTCGCCGCGGCGCCCGCGCAGGCCAGCGACGAGCTGGCGAAGAAGCACAACTGCTTCACCTGCCACACCATCGACAAGAAGAACGTCGGCCCCGCCTATAAGGACATCGCCAAGAAGTACAAGGGCCAGGCGGGCATCGAGGCAAAGCTCGTCGACAAGGTGAAGAAGGGAGGCCAGGGCGTCTGGGGCCCGGTGCCGATGCCGCCGAACGCCGCCGTGTCCGACGCCGACCTCAAGACGCTGGTCGACTGGATCCTGAAGATGTAGGGATGTAGGCTGGCATATAATCTCCCCCGCGCCACACCGGCACAACAACCAAGGGGAGAAGATCCATGAAGAAGCTGTTTTCCGTGCTCGTCGCCGCCTCGTTCGCGGCGGTCGGCCTCAACGTCGCGGCCCAGCCGAAGGAGGACGTCAAGACCAAGAGCGGCGGCCAGGTGACGACCAAGGACGGCAAGGACGTCACGACCAAGGAGATGAAGGACAAGCCCAAGCCCGCGCCCAAGGCCAAGGTCAAGGCCGAGCCCGTGAAGAAGGAGCCGATGAAGGCCACCGAGGTGAAGACCAAGAGCGGCGGCCCGGTGATGGACAAGCAAGGCAAGGACGTCACGACCAAGGGCAAGTAGCCCGCGTTCGTTTCGCTGCAGGAAGTCTGGCGGCGAGGCGCCGAAAAGCGCCCCGCCGTTTTATTTCCGGCCGGCGCCGATGGGCAGGCGCGGCCAGTCGATCGCGTCGAGGAGGTTCTTCACGACGAGCCCCAGCTCGGTATCGCCGGTCATCACCAGCCGGCGCGTGAAGAACAGCGTGTCGGGATCCTCGCGCCTGAGCGCGAGCGCGAGAAAACCGGGGACGGTCGAGCGGATCGTTAGGTCCGCGGGCGCGCCGGCGGCGCCGGCCCGGAAGCGCCCGCCGTCGTAGGCGACGCGCACCCGCACGCCGGCGTCGCTCGCTTCCAGCAGGATCGTCTTGCCCCGCAGCGGCGCCAGCGATTCCGCCGGCACGAGGCCCATGTAGACGCCGGCGTTCAGGGCCAGCGCGAGCGCATGGGCGGGCGGCGCCTCCGGCAGCAGCTGCAGGAGCTTCACGGCGCGCGCTCCAGTCCCGGCCGGCCGTGCCAGAAGCCGTTGCAATGGCCCGGCGGCAGCGCGGCGCCGCGATCGTCCGCCAGCGCGCGCCGGAACGCCGCCAGCGCCTCCACGGTGCCCGCGGACTGCGGGCTCACGCGCAGGATCGATACGCCCGCCTCCCGCAGGGAGGCGATGTCGCGGATCAGGTCGTAGACCTGCGCCGATTGCGTCTGCACGCCGTTGATGGCCAGGAAAGGCTCGCCCTCGCGCGTCTCGAGCGGCATGCCGTCGGGAAACCCCAGGCAGCGGTATTCGCACTGCTCTTTCTGCAGCATGTAGCGCCGGGCCGTGAAGCAGCGCGCCGAAAAAGCGAGCGGCAGCCGTCCATGGGCGAAGACCTCGGCCTCCACCGGCTGCGCTTCGAGCAGGCCGCGCGTCATTTCGCGCGTCGCCTCCACCGGCGCCACCCAGCGCGTCGCGCCCAGCTCCATGAGCAGCGCCAGCGAGCTCGGGTTGTAGACGTTGAGGTGCGGCCCGGCGACCCAGCCCGGGCGCCCATCGAGCATGCTTACCGCCCCCATGTCGTTCGCTTCGACCCGGTAGCGGCCGTTTCCCACCACGTTGCGCACCAGCTTCAGGTCGCCCGCGCCCTCGGTGAGCGCCTGCGTGGACAGCACTACCTCCTTGCCCGCGGCGGCGAGCGCATCGGCGATTTCGAGCCAGTCGCCGAGGCCGAGCTCGTGCCTGCGCGAGCAGACCACTTCGCCCAGGTAGACGATGTCGGCCGGAGAGTCCGCGACCTGCGCGTAGAACTCCAGGACCGCGCTGCGCGGCCAGTAGTAGAGCAAGGGGCCGAGCGCCAGCTTCATTTCCAGGGCCGCGAGAATGCGCCCAGCGTGTGCTGGCTGCCCTCGGCGTGGCGGTTGAGCTCGGCGATCCAGGCCATGCGCGGCGCGAAGCCGGCGCCCTCCGCGAGCGCCGCGTCGATCGCCTGGCGCCAGACCCGGGTCACCTGCGCGACGTAGGCCGGGCTGCGCTGGCGGCCCTCGATCTTCACCGCGCGCACGCCCATGCGCAGGAACTCGGGCAGCAGCTCGATCGTGTTCAGGCTCGCGGGCTCCTCGATCGCGTAGTAGGTCGCGCCGTCGGCCCGGAACCGGCCCTTGCACAGCGTCGGGTAGGCCGCGCGCTCGTCGGGCGCGTAGCGGTCGATGAGCACGCCGTTCAGCCGCGACTCGAGCCCGGCGGCCGACTCCTCCCAGCGCACGGCGTGCGCAGGCGAGCAGGCGCCCATCGTATTGGGCGAATCGCCGCAGGCGTAGGCCGAGAGCGCGCAGCGCCCCTCGACCATCACGCACAGCCCGCCGAAGCCGAACACTTCGATCTCCACCGGCGTATTGCGCACGACGCTCTCGACCTGCGCGAGCGAGAGCACGCGCGGCAGCACCGCGCGGCGAACGCCGACGCGCTGGTGGTAGAAGTTGATCGCCTCGTGGCTGGTGGCCGAGCCCTGCACCGACAGGTGCAGCTCGAGCCGTGGATGCCTGCGGTGCGCGTAGTCGAGCAGCCCGAGGTCGGCGACGATGATCGCGTCCACCCCCTGGCCGGCGGCGAAGTCGACCGCCTGCGTCCAGCGACCCCAGGTCGCAGCCTGCGGATAGGTGTTGAGCGCGAGCAGCACCTTGCGGCCGCGCGCGTGCGCGTAGTCGAGGCCGGCGCGGAGCGCGGCGCCGTCGAAGTTCAGCCCGGCGAAATTGCGCGCGTTGGTCGCGTCGCGCAGCCCGAGGTAGACCCAGTCGGCGCCGTTGTCCACGGCGGCCTTGAGCGCCGGCAGCCCGCCGGCGGGGCAGACGAGCTCCATGGTCAGTGGCTGGTGCCGTCCGAGCGGGTGATCTTGTTGTGCACGTTGTATTTGCCGGAGGGCTTGTTCATGGGCAGGCGCTTGACCTCCTGCAGCGTCGCGGCGTCGTAGACGATGACCGCGCCGTCGTTTTCCCAGACGCTCACCAGCGCGTAGCGGCCGTCGGCGCTGAACTCCACGTGCGCCGTGGTCTTGCCCGGCGCGGGCCGCAGCTCGCGCACCGGCTCGAGGGTGCGCTTGTCGATCACCAGCATGGTGTCCTTGCGCGGGCTCATGAACGAGTCCACCCAGGCGTAGGGCGTCTTCTCGTGGCTGCGCAGGAAGAAGCCCGGACCCGGGGTGGGGATCTGCCGCAGCACCTTCCAGTCGCCGGTGTCGATGATGCTCACCACGCCCTCGCGCAGGTTGGGCGTCGCCAGCACGGTGCGGCCGTTCCAGTCCCAGGTGATGCCGGAAGCAAGGTGCGGCATGCCCGGGACGTCCACGCTCGCGATCTTGCGCCGCACGTCCAGGTGCACCACCTGCCCCCGCCCGCCCTCGCGCCCGGCGCCGAGCAGCCGCGAGTAGTCGCGCGTGAAGAAGAAGTCGTCCAGCAGCTCCTCGAGCACGCTGCGCCGCGGGTTGAGCTTGCCGGGAAGGAAGGCACCCTCTTTGTAGCGGAAGTCGTGCACCAGCCCGGCCGGGATCGGCTCGGCCCGGTCGTCGTAGCTGATCTCCCAGACTTCGGGAATGTCCTTCAGCGCGGCGATGAAGCTGCGCCGGGGCGCGGCGTCGTAGACCGCCGCGACGCGGGAGGACCTGCCGCCGGCCTGGTCGAGGACCGGGATCAGCTTGACGAAGCGCAGGTCCGCGTCGAGTACCACCAGCGTGTGCGGCAGGTAGTTGGCCGCCATCACGTAGCGGCCGTCGGAGGAGACTGCGATGTTGCGGGTGTTGATGCCGACCCGGGATTCCGCGACCGTGCGCAGGTTCCACAGGTCGTACTTCGAAACCCAGCCGTCGCGCGAGGCGAAATACACGTAGCGCCCGTCGGGAGAGAACTTCGGGCCGCCGTGCAGCGCGTAGCGCGTGGCAAAGCGCGCGATCGGCTCCAGCCGGTCGCCGTCGAGGATGGTCGCGTGGTGGTCGCCCGTCTCCACCACCACGAACAGGTTCATCGGGTCGGCGGCGAACACCGGCCGGGAGGCATCGGGCCGCGCGGGCGCGTGCTCGATGCGCGAGGCGCGGATCTGCGGCTCGCCCCACTCCGGCACCTTGCCCGGGCTGCCGTAGATGAAATCCGCGATCTGGCGGATCTCGGCCGCGCCCAGCTTGTCGTCGAAGCGCGGCATCTGCGTCGCCGGCCTGCCCTCGGCGATGACTTTCAGCGCCGCGGCGGGCCGCAGCCGCTCCAGGCTCTCGGGCAGCAGGGCGGGGCCGATGCCGCCGAGTCGGTCCATGCCGTGGCAGGAGGCGCAATGCTCCCCATACAGTTTCTGCGACGACTGCGCGTTCGCGCCGGCGGGCGCTAGCGCGAACAGCGCCGCGAGCAGGATCAGCCGCCGCGCACCCATTTTTCCTCCCTGCCTCGGTACGGCAGCACCGGAACGCGCAGCGCGCCGGGTGCGGCGCCGACCTCCTCGTCGCTCAGGTAGCAGCCGGGATCCTCCTCCCAGGGGTCGCCGGTGAGCTGCAGCGCGCGCACGCGCGTGTTGCCGCCGCAGAGGTCGAGGAACCGGCAGCCGGCGCAGCGCCCCTTGACGCGGCGCGGCCGCACTTTCAGGCCCGCCATCAGCGGATCGCTGGTATCGCGCCATATCGCCGAGAACGGCCGCTCGCGCACGTTGCCGAGCGTGTGGTTCCACCACATGGTGTCCGGGTGCACGTTGCCCAGGTTGTCGATGTTGGCCACGTTCACGCCCGAGGCGTTGCCTCCCCACTCGGCGAGCTTCGCCCGCAGCCGCGCCTCGCTCCCCGGGAAGCGACGCCGCGCCCACAGCAGCAGCCAGGCGCCGTCGGCGTCGTTGTTGCCCGTGACGAACTCCTTTGCCGCTCCGCGCCGGTGGTAGTCCCAGCAAGCGTCGAAGAAGGCGTCCATCACGCGGCGCGTCACCTGGAAGTGCGCGTCCGCGCCGCGGTTCTTGTTGCCGCGGCCCGCGTAGTTGAGGTGCGACAGGTAGAACTTGTCGATGCGCTCGTGCTCCGCCAGCGCGAGCAGCGCCGGCAGGTCGCGCGCGTTGTCCTGCGTCAGCGTGAAGCGCATGCCGACCTTCACGCCGCGGTCGCGGCACAGGCGCAGCGCGGCGAGCGAGGCGTCGAAGGCGCCCTGCTTGCGCCGGAAGCGGTCGTGCGTCTCGCGCAGGCCGTCCAGGCTGATGCCGACGTAGTCGAAGCCGGCGC
>JAYRND010000268.1:0-2715 GCA_041904885.1 Burkholderiales bacterium | reverse complement strand
GCTGCGCATGGTGGCGGGGCTGGAGACCATCACCGGTGGCGAGATCGCCATCGGCGGGCGCGTGGTCAATCGCCTGGAGCCGAAGGACCGCGACATCGCGATGGTGTTTCAGAACTACGCGCTCTACCCGCATATGAGCGTGTACGAGAACATGTCCTACGGGCTGCGCATCCAGAAGATGCCGACGGGGGAGATCGACAAGCGCGTGCAGAACGCTGCGGCGATACTGGAGCTCAAGAACTTCCTCGGCCGCAAGCCGCGCGAGCTCTCCGGCGGCCAGCGCCAGCGCGTCGCCATGGGCCGCGCCATCGTGCGCGAGCCGCAGGTATTCCTCTTCGACGAGCCGCTCTCGAACCTGGACGCCAAGCTGCGCGTGCAGATGCGGGGCGAGCTGCAGGCGCTGCACCGCCGCCTGGGCACGACAAGCCTATTCGTGACGCACGACCAGGTCGAGGCGATGACCCTCGCGCAGCGCATGATCGTGATGAACGGCGGCCGCGCCGAGCAGATCGGCGCGCCGCTGGAGGTGTACGCGAAGCCCGCGACCACTTTCGTCGCGGGCTTCATCGGCTCGCCGCCGATGAACCTGATCCCGCGCGAGGGCAAGCTGCTCGGCGTGCGCCCGGAGCACCTGGAGCCCTGCGCGCAGTCCGAGGCCATGCTCACCATCGACGTCGACCTGATCGAGCCGCTGGGCGCCGACATCATCGTCTACGGCCACATTGGCGACCGGGACGGCACGCGGATCGCGGCCAGGCTGCCCGCCGACGCCAAGGCGCAGGCGGGCAAGCTGCCGGTGCGCTATGCGCTGACGCACGCGCACTGGTTCGACGCGGCCACCGGCAAGCGCATCGAGGCATGAGGCGCGCGCCGGCGGCCGCGTTCGCCATAGGGGCGCTGTCCACCGCGATCTCCGCCGGCGCGATCGACCTGCAGGGGCACCGCGGCGCGCGCGGCCTGGCGCCGGAGAACACCTTGCCCGCGTTCCAGCGCGCGCTCGAGCTTGGGGTGACCACGCTGGAGCTCGACATCGCCGTGACCAGCGATGGCGTGCTCGTCATTTCCCATGACCCGGCGCTCAATCCAAATATCACGCGCGATGCCTCCGGCCGCTTTCTCGAGCAGCGCGGGCCGGCGATCCATTCCCTGACCTGGGCGCAGCTGCAGGCCTACGACGTGGGGCGCCTCAAGCCTGGCACCGACTACGCGCGCCAGTTCCCCGACCAGAAGGCGGTGGACGGCACGCGCATCCCGCGCCTCGCCGACCTGTTCGAGCTGGTGAAAAGTTCCGGCAACGACAAGGTGCGCTTCGACATCGAGACCAAGCTGAGCCCGGACCGGCCCGAGGAAACGCCGGCGCCGGAGCCGTTTGCGCGGGCGCTGGTGGAGGAGATCCGCAGGGCGGGCATGGCCGCGCGCGCGCAAATCCAGTCCTTCGACTGGCGCACGCTGCAAGTCGTGCAGAAAATCGCCCCGGACCTGCAGACCGTGTACCTGAGCGCGCAGCAGCGCTGGCTCGACAACGTCGGGGCGGGCAAGCCCGAAGGCTCGCGCTGGACCGCGGGCTTCCAGCACCGCGACCACGGCTCGGTCCCGAAAATGGTCAAGGCGGCGGGCGGGTCCGCATGGTCCGTCTTCCACGGCGACCTGACGCCGGAACTGTTCGCCGAGGCGAAGGCGCTCGGCCTGCAGGTCTACGTCTGGACGGTAAACGACCCGGTCGACATGGCGAAGCTGGTGCGCCTCGGCGTCGACGGCCTCATTACCGACCGCCCCGACCTCGCGCGCAAGCTGCTCGAGGACCGCGGCGTGCGCTGGCGCTAGCTCTGGCGATGCGCTTCTCCGCGCAGCAGCTGCAGAAGGGCATGAAGTGGTGGCCGCCGTTCCTCGGGGCCGGCATCCGCGTGAAAAGCCTCTCGGACGATTTCCGCGATGCCGTGGTCGAGATGAAGCTGGGCCGCCTCAACCGCAACGCGGTGGGCACGCATTTCGGCGGCAGCCTGTATGCCATGACCGACCCGTTCTTCGCCATCATGCTGATGCACAACCTCGGGGGCGAGTACCTGGTGTGGGACAAGGCGGGCGCGATCGAGTATGTCGCGCCCGGACGCGGCACCGTTCGCGCGCATTTCCACCTCGCCGAGCGCCGCATCGCCGAGATCCGCGAACAGGCGGCGGGCGGCGCCAAGGTGCTGCCCGAGTTTCACGTCAGTATCAAGGACGAGGGCGATGCGGTCGTTGCGCGCGTGCACAAGACACTCTACGTGCGCCTGAAGCCGAGGCACCGGCCCCAATGAAGTGGCCCTATCCGCGCATCGTGGCGCACCGCGGCGGCGGGCGCCTCGCGCCGGAGAACACGCTGGGCGCGATCCGCCTCGGCGCCTCGATGGGCTTCCGGGGAGTCGAATTCGACGTCATGCTCGCCGGCGACGGCACGCCGGTGGTGATCCACGACGAGACCGTCGACCGGACCACGGACGGGAAGGGCGAAGTGTCGAAAATGACGTTCTCGGAACTGTCTGCCTTCACGATCAACAGGACCGAGAGAATCCCGCGCTATGAAGATGCCGTACGGCTGTGCCGCGAGCTGGGCATCTGGGCGAACGTCGAGATCAAGCCCGCCAAGGGGCACGAGCGCGCCACGGGCGAGGCGGTCGCGCGCATGACGCGCGAGCTGTGGCGCGGCGCACCGCTTGCGCCGCTGCTTTCCTCGTT
>JAYRND010000267.1:0-2120 GCA_041904885.1 Burkholderiales bacterium | reverse complement strand
CGTCGTGCTACCTGACCACGGTGGCCGACGATCTCACCGGGATCTACGACGCGATCAAGGAAAACGCGCTGCTCGCCAAGTACGCGGGCGGCCTGGGCAACGACTGGACGCCGGTGCGGGCGCTGGGGTCCCACATCAAGGGCACCAACGGCAAGTCGCAGGGGGTGGTGCCGTTCCTCAAGGTGGTCAACGACACCGCGGTGGCGGTCAACCAGGGCGGCAAGAGGAAGGGCGCGGTCTGCTCCTACCTCGAGACCTGGCACCTGGACATCGAGGAGTTCCTCGAGCTGCGCAAGAACACCGGCGACGACCGCCGGCGCACGCACGACATGAACACCGCCAACTGGATCCCGGACCTGTTCATGAAGCGCGTCATGGAGAACGCGGAGTGGACGCTGTTCTCGCCTTCCGACGCGCCGGAGCTTCACGACGCGGTCGGCCGCAGGTTCGAGGAGGCCTACCTGCGCTACGAGGACAAGGTGGCGCGCGGCGAGCTGAAGCTCTACAAGAAGCTGCCCGCCGTGCACCTGTGGCGAAAGATGCTCAGCATGCTCTTCGAGACCGGGCATCCCTGGATCACGTTCAAGGATCCGTGCAACCTGCGCAGCCCGCAGCAGCACGTCGGCACGGTGCACAGCTCCAACCTGTGCACGGAAATCACGCTCAACACCTCGGGCGACGAGATCGCGGTCTGCAACCTGGGCTCGGTCAACCTGGTCGCGCACCTGATCACGCGCGGCGACGGCTCGACCGCGCTCGACTTCGACAAGCTCGGGCGCACGATCCGCACCGCGATGCGCATGCTCGACAACGTGATCGACATCAATTACTACGCGGTCGACAAGGCGAAGAACTCCAACATGCGCCACCGCCCGGTAGGGCTGGGGATCATGGGCTTCCAGGACTGCCTGCACAAGCTGCGCATCGCCTACGCCTCGCCGGAGGCCGTCGAGTTCGCCGACCGCTCGATGGAGATGGTCGCCTACTGCGCCTACTGGGCCTCGACCGAGCTCGCCGAGGAGCGCGGCCGCTATTCGACCTTCCAGGGCTCGCTCTGGGATCGAGGGGTGCTGCCGCAGGACACGCTCGACCTGCTGGCGGCCGAGCGCGGCGGCTACGTGGAGCTCGACCGCGGCTCGGCGCTGGACTGGGAGCCGCTGCGCGCGCGCATCCGCGCGCACGGCATGCGCAACTCCAACTGCATCGCCATCGCGCCGACCGCGACCATCGCCAACATCATCGGCGTGTCGGCCTCGATCGAGCCGACGTACCAGAACCTGTACGTGAAATCGAACCTCTCGGGCGAGTTCACGGTGGTCAACGAGTACCTGGTGGCGGACCTGAAGCGCGCCGGGCTCTGGGACGAGGTCATGATCGCCGACCTCAAGTATTTCGACGGCAACCTCGCGCGCATCGACCGCGCGCCGGCCGAGCTGCGCCGCCTGTACGCCACCGCCTTCGAGGTCGAGCCGAAGTGGCTGGTCGAGGCGGGCGCGCGGCGGCAGAAGTGGATCGACCAGTCGCAGTCGCTGAACATCTACATGGCGGGCGCCTCGGGCAAGCGGCTGGACGAGACCTACAAGCTCGCCTGGATCCGGGGCCTGAAGACCACCTACTACCTGCGGGCGATGGGCGCCACGCACGCGGAGAAGTCGACCACCAAGGCGGGCGCGCTGAACGCGGTCCCGACCAGCAGCGGCTCGGCCGACACCCTGGCCGAGGCGCCGGCGGCCGAACCGAAGTTCTGCGCCATCGACAACCCGGATTGCGAGGCCTGCCAGTAATGCTTACGTTCGAAGAAGAAGGCGCGACGAAGCCGGTGACCGGACTGGGTATTGCGCCGGTCAGCGGCTTCGTACCGCCCGCACCGTCCGCGGAGCATCGCCGCATCCGCGTCGAGGACAAGCGGATCATCAATTCCAAGGCCGACGTCAACCAGCTGGTGCCGTTCAAGTACAAGTGGGCCTGGGAGAAGTACCTCGCCGCCTGCGCCAACCACTGGATGCCGCAGGAAATCAACATGAGCCGCGACATCGAGCTCTGGAAGAACCCGCGCGGGCTCACCGAGGACGAGCGGCGCATCGTCACCCGCAACCTCGGCTTCTTCGTCACCGCCGACT
>JAYRND010000266.1:0-7212 GCA_041904885.1 Burkholderiales bacterium | reverse complement strand
GCCTCATTCGCCGTGATGAGGCACTCCACCCCCTCGATGACCCCCACGCCGCCGATGAGCCCGGCCCCCGGGGGGATGAGGTCCACGTCCCGCCCGGCCAGGGGGCAGAGCTCCAGGAAGTAGCCGCCCGGGTCGATGAGCCGCGTGCTGGCGTTGATGCGCACGTCGAGGTCCGGGTGCGCACTGACGAAGCGATGCAGGCGCGGCGCCAGCCAGCGCGTGGCGAACGAGGGCGCCGCGCTGACCGCGAGCTGCCCCTCCTCCGAGAGACTGCGCATTTCCTCCACCGCGTCGCCGAGGCGGCTGAACCCTTCGCTCAGCTTCGGCAGCAGCACCTGGCCGGCGCGCGTCAGTTCCAGCCCCCGCTTCAGCCGGCGAAACAGGCGCTGGCCGAGAAAATCCTCGAGACCTTTGATCTGGTGGCTGATGGCCGCCGGCGTCACATGCAGGTCCTTCGCGGCCATCGCGAAGCTCAGGTGCCGCGCAGCGGTTTCGAAGGCGCGCAGCGCATTCAGCGGCGGAAGCCGCTGGGATCCGGCCATCGATTCATTAGTTTTTTTCGTCGACATGGGTAGAAAACATGAATTGCTGCAATGCAACTAACCAGATATAAGAGTGTCTACATAGTATGTGCGCAACCATACAGTTACAAGTGTTTTATGAAATGTCACTGTAATAGTGCAATGCACACAAGGCAGGATTGCCAGCGCACCCATCAGGAGAATAGCAATGAGCAAACCGAATAGTAAAGCTAATGCGGATCGGGAGTATTTCCTGCACCGCATCGACGAGATCGGGATGAACGAACTGGACCGAATCAGGGCCAAAGCCCAATTCGAGCGCGCAGAAGCGTTCGCCGACGCCGTCGCCGCGGCCGGAAAGGCCCTCGCGCGGCTGTTTGCGGCCCTGACGGCAGGGTCCGGCCACCCGCCGCATCGGCCCGCCTCTTCGGCCGGATAGGGCCGTGACGGATCGCGGCGCCACCGGGGCCGAGGGAATTCCCGTCCTGCGCCTGAACCCCAGGCACCGGGATGACATCGTGCGCCACCTGCTGCGGCTTCCCGCAGAGGACCGGCGCCTGCGCTTCGGCCGCCCGATCTCCGACGACGCGATCCGCGCCTACGTCCGAGGCATCGATTTCGGGCGCGACTGCGCCTATGGCATCCACGACGCGGCGCTGGAGCTGATCGGCGTAGCGCACCTGGCGCTCGACCCCGAAAAGCAGGTTGCCGAGCTGGGCGTGAGCGTCGACGCCGGCGTGCGCGGCCGTGGCTATGGTTTCGCCCTGCTGAAGCGCGCCGTGCTGCACGCGGCGAATTTCGGCTACCGTGTGCTGTTCATGTACTGCCTCGCGGAAAACGCGACCATGGTGCGCCTCGCGCGCAGGGCCGGCCTGACGGTCCTTCTCGAGCGCGGCGAAGCCGACGCTCGCCTCAAGCTGGACCAGCGCAAGCACGGCGGCGCGCTCCTCGAAGCGGTCGCCGACCAGGTCGCGCTCATCGACAACCTGCTCAAGCAGCAGGTCCTGTGGCTCCTCGGCCCGCAGGCCGCCAGGGAGCCGGTTCAGGTCAGCGCGTAGCGCTGCAGGACACCGTACTCGCGCCCGCGGGCCACGGGACGCGATTCCACCAGCACGACTTCGTCGACATTCCAGCGGATCCGCGGCAGCGGCGGCAGTTGCGCCGTGGTGCGCGCGTTGCGAATCAGCGTAACGTGCGCGGCAAACTGACGTGCTTCCGTCCGGAAGTTCATTGCCCTGAGTTCTTGAACGATCGAGTCAACGACCCGCACGAGCGGTTCGGGCGCTGTCTCCGGCCCCGCCCAGATGATGCGGTTGTGCGGCCAGTAACGCGCCACTTCGATCGGGAGCTCGTGGCGCCGCCCGTCGATTCTCAGGGTCTTCAACTCCTCAACGCGAACCTCGGCCACATCGCCCAGGAACGCGAGAGTCAGGTGGATCGTCTCGGCGCGGATCGCGCGGCCGCGCGTTGCGCGGCGCGCCCCGAGCGCCCAGGCATGCAGCGCCGCCGCCGTTTTCGCAGGCGGCCATAGCGCGAAGAACAGGCGCCGCTTCGTAGCCCGTTCCCTAGCCGCGCTGGCGAGGCGTACCTGGAAGCGTCGCGCGCATTGCTTCTGCGATCTCCGTCGATCCTCGCTTGTCCAGCTCGTCTGCGGCGTTGGCGCGGTCCCGCTCCTCCTTGTTCTGGCTGAGCTTCCACTTGCCCGTGATGCGGGTGATCTCGACCTCGATGCCCACGATCATCGACACCATCTGGTCGATGTATTCCCTGGCGGAGTCCGACATTTTCCAGGGCCGGGGATCGCCCGTGCCTGCTTCGTGCCTGCGCGTAAGCTTTGCCACCACGCCGCGCACGAACTTCTCGTCGTCGCGGATCCTCAGCTTGCCGTGCACGTGCACGACCTGGTAGTTCCACGTAGGCACCTGCCGGTGCAGCTCGTGCTTGCTCGGATACCAGTTGGGTGAGATGTACGCCTCGGGGCCGCGAAATATGACGAGCGCGTCGCTGCCGTCGGGGATCTCCCGCCAGACGGGGTTGGCGCGCGCCACGTGCGCGATCAAGCGCCCCTGGCCCCCGCCTTCTCCGGCCTGGAATTCGAACGGCAGGTGGTTGGCATCGAGCCCGGACGGCCCCTGCACCACGAGCGCGCCGAGCGGGCGCTCGGCGATCAGCGCGCGCAGCGCCTCCGGACCGGGCGCCTCGTAATGCTTGGGCAGGTACATGATCCAATTACCTATTCGATGAGCGCGATCGCCTGTGCGGCGATCCCTTCCCCGCGCCCGATGGGGCCGAGTTTCTCGGTGGTGGTCGCCTTGACGCTGACCGCGGCGGGCTGCAGGTCGAGGTCGGCGGCGATGTTGCCGATCATGCGCGCCACATGCGGCGCCATGCGCGGCTCCTGCGCGACGATGGTGGCGTCGACGTTGACGATCCGGTAGCCGGCGGCGGCGACTTTCTTCGCCGTTGCCCGCAGCAGTTCGCGGCTGTCCACGCCGCCGTACTGCGGATCGCTGTCCGGAAAGTGCCTGCCGATGTCGCCCAGCGCCGCGGCGCCGAGCAGCGCGTCGCAGATCGCATGCAGCAGTACGTCCGCGTCCGAATGGCCGGCGAGGCCGCGCGCGTACGGGATCTCGACGCCGCCGATGACCAGCCGGCGCCCCGCCGCAAATGCATGCACGTCGTAGCCCTGCCCCACCCTCATGTCTTCGCCTTCATCGCTTGGCCAGGATCGCTTCCGCGATCGCCAGGTCCTCCGGGAACGTGACCTTGATGTTCTCACGGCTGCCGGTCACGAGGCGCGGCTGCAGGCCCATCTGCTCGACCGCCCCCGCCTCGTCGGTGACGGGCGCCCGGGCCGCCTTCAGCGCCTGCAGCAGCAGCCCGCAGCGGAACATCTGCGGCGTCTGCGCGAGCCACAGCTGGCTGCGGTCCTCGCTCCCCGAAACGCGCAGCGCGCCCGCCTCGTCCTTCGCCGCCTTCTTCACGGTGTCGGACGCCGGCAGCGCGAGGATGCCGCCGATGCTGTCGCCGCTCGCCTCCGCGAATAGGCTGGCCAGGTCGCGCGGCGGCAGGCAGGGTCGCGCCGCATCGTGCACCAGCAGCCAGTCGTCGGCATCGATCCCCGCCATCGCCGCGACCAGGCCATTGAGCACCGAATCGCGCCGCGTCGCGCCGCCGCAGTAGAGCGGCTCCAGCTTGCCGGCGAACGCGCTCCAGTCGTGGCGGCCGAATTCCTGGTCGCCGGGGGCGAGAACGACGAACACGGACTGCACCGGCGGCACGCACACCGACTTCACCGCGTGCCACAGCATCGGACGGCCCGCGAGCGCGAGGTACTGCTTGGGCTGCTCGGAGCGCAGGCGAGTGCCGGTGCCCGCCGCAGGGATCAACGCGTAGTGGGCCAAGTCGAATTCCCTCGTATTTTCAACGCCGTATAATTGCATGGCGCCTACGTCTTGTCATGCATCGAGACTCCCTGCCAGGCAAAAAACGCTATTGCGGATTGACGGGCTCTGCCGATGCCCTGGCACTCGCTCGCCTTGCCGCGTCCTCGCGGCCGATGGCGGTTTTCGCCGCCAGCGCGCTGGACGCGGGCAGGCTGCTGGAGGAAATCACCTGGCTCGCGCCGCAACTGCGCTGCTGCCTGCTTCCAGACTGGGAAACGCTTCCCTACGACAGTTTCTCTCCGCACCACGACCTAGTCTCGGAACGCCTGGCGACGCTGTACCGCGTGCAGCGCGGCGAATTCGATGTCCTCATCGTCCCCGCGTCGACCGCCCTGTTCCGGCTCTGCCCGCCGTCCTATCTCGCTTCCTACAGTTTTTTCCTGCAGCAGGGAGAGCGATTGGATGCCGAGGCACTGCGCCGGCAGCTCGCTCTCGCCGGTTACAGCGCGGTGACGCAGGTGGTCGCGCCCGGCGAGTTCTGCTTCCGCGGTGGCATCGTGGACCTGTTCCCGATGGGCAGCGCCGTCCCCTACCGGCTCGACCTCGACGACGACATCATCGAGACCATCCGTACCTTCGACGTCGATTCGCAGCGCACGCTCTATTCGGTAAAGGAGATCCGCCTGCTGCCGGCGCGCGAATTCCCGATGGACGAGGCCGGCCGCACCAAGTTCCGAGGCCGCTGGCGCGAGCTGTTCGAGGGTGACCCCTCCAAGCGCCGCCTCTACAAGGACATCTCGAGCGGCGTACCGGCCGCGGGTGTCGAGTACTACCTGCCGCTGTTCTTCGACGCGCTCGCCACGGTGTTCGATTACCTGCCCGAAGAGGCGACCCTCGCCTTCCATCGCGACGTTTCCGGCGCGGTGCAGGCGTTCTGGCAGGACGCGCAATCGCGCTTCCGAATGCTGGGCGGCGACCCGGACCGGCCGCTGCTGCCGCCGGCGCAGCTGTTCCTCGCCGCCGAGGAGTTCTATACGCGCGCCAAGCGCTTCGCGCGCGTCGACCTGCTCGACGCGCAGGAGCCCGAGGCCGAGCAGGACTTCGCCGCCGCCCCGCTCCCTTCAGTCGCGGTGGACCGGCGCGCGCAGGACCCGCTCGCCGCGCTCAAAGCGTTCGTCGCAGGCTCCGGCCTGCGCGTGCTGATCAGCGCTGAATCGCCCGGGCGGCGGGAGACGATGCTGTCGTATTTCAGGGAATACGGCCTTTCGCCTGTTCTCGCCGGAGATTTTCAGGATTTCAGCACGAAGACCGAAAAACTCCAGATCGCCGTTTCCCCTCTGTCGAACGGTTTCGTGGTGCCGGCCGAGGGCTGGGCAGTGGTCACCGAGGCCGAACTCTACGCCGGCACGGCGCGGCGCAGGACGCGCGGCGCCAAGCCGCAGAGCAACGTCGAAGGCATGCTCCGCGACCTTTCCGAGCTCAAGGTCGGCGACCCCGTCGTGCACGTCCAGCACGGCATCGGCCGCTACGGCGGCCTGGTGAACCTGGACCTCGGCGAAGGCATGGCCGAGTTCCTGCTCCTGCAGTACGAGGGCGGCGACAAGCTTTACGTGCCGGTGTCGCAGCTGGAGGTGATCTCACGCTACTCCGGCGCGCAGCCCGAGGACGCGCCGCTGCACAAACTGGGGAGCGGCCAGTGGGACAAGGCGCGGGCGCGGGCCGCGCGGCAGGTGCGCGACACCGCCGCGGAGCTGCTCGAGATCTACGCCCGCCGCGCCGCGCGCCAGGGCCACGCCTTCGGCGTCAAGCAGCACGACCTCGAGGCGTTCGCCGACGGCTTCGGCTTCGAGGAGACCGCCGACCAGGCCGCGGCGATCGGGTCGGTGCTGCAGGACATGACCGCAGGCAAGCCCATGGACCGCCTGATCTGCGGCGACGTCGGCTTCGGCAAGACGGAGGTGGCGCTGCGGGCGGCGTTCATCGCTGTGGCGGACGGCAAGCAGGTGGCGATCCTCTGCCCCACGACCCTTCTCGTCGAGCAGCACGCGCAGACGTTCCGCGACCGCTTCGCCGACTGGCCGGTGAGGATCGTGGAGATTTCGCGCTTTCGCAGCGTGAAAGAAGTTTCCTCGATAAAAAGTCAAATCCAGACCGGGGAAGCCGACATTGTCATCGGCACCCACAAGCTGCTGTCGCGCGAGATGAAGTTCCCGAAGCTGGGCCTGGTCATCATCGACGAGGAGCACCGCTTCGGCGTGCACCAGAAGGAGGCCCTCAAGCGACTGCGCGCGGAGGTGGACGTGCTGACGCTCACCGCCACCCCAATCCCGCGCACGCTTGCGCTCTCACTGGAAGGCCTGCGCGACTTCTCGGTCATCGCCACCGCACCCGAGCGGCGCCTGGCCATCAAGACCTTCGTCTCGCCGCAGTCGGACGGCCTGGTGCGCGAGGCGGTGCTGCGGGAACTGCGGCGCGGCGGGCAGGTCTACTACCTGCACAACGAGGTGGACACCATCGAGCACGCGCACGACCGGCTTGCGCGGCTCCTGCCCGAGGCGCGCATCGCGGTCGCGCACGGGCAGATGCGCGAGCGCGAGCTGGAGCGCGTGATGCGCGAGTTCACGCAGCAGCGCCACAACGTGCTGCTCTGTTCCACCATCATCGAGACGGGCATCGACATCCCTACCGCGAACACCATCGTCATCCAGCGCGCCGACAAGTTCGGGCTCGCGCAGCTGCACCAGCTGCGCGGGCGCGTGGGTCGCTCCCATCACCAGGCCTATGCCTACCTGCTGGTTCCATCCTTCGACTCCCTCGGCGTGCAGGCCAAGCGGCGCCTGGAGGCGATCCAGATGATGGAGGAGCTGGGCGCGGGCTTCTACCTCGCCATGCACGACCTGGAGATTCGCGGCGCGGGCGAAGTCCTGGGCGAATCGCAGTCGGGCCAGATCCAGGAGGTCGGATTCGACCTGTACACGCGCATGCTCGAGCGCGCCGTGCGCGCGCTGAAGGACGGCAAGGCGATCGACCTCGACCACGCGCTGGATCCGGCGACCGAGGTGAAGCTGCACGCGCCGGCGCTCCTGCCCGAGACCTACTGCGACGACGTGCACGAGCGGCTCACGCTCTATAAGCGGCTGGCAAACTGCCGAACGCAGGAGGAGCTGGACGCCATGCACGAGGAGCTGGTCGATCGCTTCGGCCTGCCGCCGGAGCCCGCGCAGGTGCTGCTGGATTCGCACCGCCTGCGGCTGCTCGCCGCGCCCCTCGGCGTTGCTCGCGTGGAGGCCACGCACGAGGCGCTG
>JAYRND010000265.1:0-10739 GCA_041904885.1 Burkholderiales bacterium | reverse complement strand
TCGGTCGCGCGAGTCTTCCTCAAGCCCGGCAAGGGCCAGTTCGAAGTGAACGGCAAGCCCGTGGACGTATTCTTCGCGCGCGAGACGGGCCGCATGATCGTGCGCCAGCCGCTCGAGCTGACCAAGAACCTCACCACCTTCGATATCCGCGTGAACGTGCACGGCGGCGGCGAGAACGGCCAAGCCGGCGCGGTGCGCCACGGGCTGGCGCGCGCGCTGATCGAGTATGATGCAGCGCTCAAGCCGGCGCTCAGCGCCGCGCGCCTGGTGACCCGGGACGCGCGAGAAGTGGAGCGAAAGAAGGTCGGCTTGCACAAGGCGCGGCGGCGCAAGCAGTACTCGAAACGCTAGACCGGAACATTCATCAGCACAAGCCGCCCGCGGGCGGCTTTTTGTTTTGGGAAGGTGCGATTCATGATCAAAGCGGGAGTAGTGGGCGGTACGGGTTACTCGGGAGTCGAGCTGCTGCGCCTGCTCGCGCAGCATCCGCAGGTCGAATTGGCGGCGGTCACCTCGCGCCAGGAGGCCGGCCGCCCGGTCAGCAGCGCGTATCCGAGCCTGCGCGGCCGCGTCGAGACGGCGTTCTCCCACCCCGACAAGGCGCCGCTCGCGCAGTGCGACGTGGTCTTCTTCGCAACGCCGAACGGCGTCGCGATGGGCGAGGCGCGCCGGCTGCTGGATGCGGGCGCGCGCGTGATCGACATCTCGGCCGATTTCCGCATCAAGAACGTCGCCGAATGGGAGCGCTGGTACAAGATGAAGCACGCGGCGCCGGAGCTGGTCGCCGAGGCGGTCTACGGCCTGTGCGAAGTGAACCGCGAGAAGATCCGCGGCGCGCGCCTGGTTGCCAATCCGGGTTGCTATCCGACCTCAGTGCAGCTCGGGCTGCTGCCGCTGGTCGAGTCGGCCGCGGTCGACCTCGATCACCTGATCGCCGACGCGAAATCCGGCGTGTCGGGCGCGGGGCGCAAGCTCGAGCAGAGCCTGCTCTATTCCGAGGCGTCGGAGAACTTCGCTGCGTACGGGGTCACCGGTCACCGCCACTGGCCGGAGATCCGGCAGGGCCTCTCGCAGATCGCCGGGCGCGAGGTCGGCCTGGTGTTCACGCCGCACCTGGTGCCCATGGTGCGCGGAATTCACGCCACTTTGTACGGTCGGATCGTCAAGGAGCTCGATTTCCAGGCGCTGTTTGAGAAGCGCTTTGCGAAGGAGCCGTTCGTCGACGTGATGCCGGCCGGCAGCCACCCCGATACGCGCTCGACGCGGGCCGCCAACGTCTGCCGGATCGCCGTGCACCGGCCGGCCGAGCAGGGCACGCGCGCCGACACGCTGGTGGTCCTTTCAGTGATCGACAACCTGATGAAGGGCGCTTCGGGGCAGGCGGTGCAGAATATGAATCTGATGTTCGGCCTGCCCGAGACGACCGGCCTGGAGCAGGTCGCAGTGGTGCCCTAGCGGGCCGCGATGGCCGGCCGACTATCGAAACTGCGCCAGCGTTTCGGCATCGCCGCGCCGAAGGTGTCGGTGCGCACGCATGTGCCGTGGTACCTGCGCTGGTTCGGCCTCGCCGCGCTGCTGGTCCTGTCGATAGCCTTCGCATTCTGGACCTGGGATGCCGGACGGCGCTTTGCCGGTTTCGACCGCAGCGAGGTCGAGCAGGAGCTCACGGCCACGCGTGGCGAGATCGCCAGGCTGCGCGAAGAGCTCGAGCGCCTGCGCGCGCTCGCCAACGCGGCCGACAGCAAGGTCGCGATCGAGCGTACGGCGCAGCAGAAACTCGCGCAGCAGATCAAGGGCTTCGAGCAGGAGAACGCGCGCCTGCGCGAGGAGCTGGCGCTGTTCGAAAGCATGCTGTCCTCCGAGTCCGCGACCGCGGCGCCGCTGTCGATCCTGCGCTTCAAGGTCGAGCCCGACGTGCTGCCCGGAGAGTTCCGCTACCGGCTGCTGCTGCTCGCTTCCGGGCCGCGGCGCGGGCGCGAGTTCCAGGGGCGCCTCGAGCTGGCGGTCAGCCTGACGGAGGACGGGCGCAGTGCTATCATTACGGTGCCCGGGCAAGGGGAAGCGGAGAGTTCGGCATTTCGCTTGTCTTTCAAGCACTTCCAGCGGATCGACGGCAGCTTCCGTGTAAACCCCAAGGCCAAGGTCGGCAGCGTCCAGCTGCGCGTCTACGAAAGCGGCTCCACGGAGCCGAAAGTGACGCAAAGCGTGACGCTCGGCTGAGGCAGCGGGCCAAGGAGCCAGAGCCATGTTTCGCAAGGAAAGCAAGCCGCAGAACCGCATCGACAGCCTGATCGGCGCGACTACGCGGATCGAAGGCAACGTGTTCTTCAGCGGCGGATTGCGCATCGACGGCGCGGTGCGCGGCAGCGTCGCGGCGCTTCCCGACCAGCCGGGCACGCTGGTGGTGTCGGAGCATGCGCGAATCGACGGCGAGGTGCAGGCTGCCCACGTGGTGGTGAACGGCACCATCAACGGGCCTGTAGACTCTCGAGAATCCCTCGAACTCCAGGCGAATTCGCGGGTCAAAGGGGACGTGCATTACAAGAGCATCGAGATCCAGCAGGGGGCCGTGGTCGAAGGGCGCCTCGTGCATCACTCCGCAGAGGTCAAGGCGGTCGAACTCAAGGTCGCGAAGTAGCGACAGGAAAGGCAGGGAACCGGAAATGAACGCAGTCACCGACATGCCCGATCCGCTGGTCTTCTCGGACAGCGCCGCGAACAAGGTCAAGCAGCTGATCGAGGAGGAAGGCAACCCGGAGCTGAAGCTCCGCGTGTTCGTCACGGGCGGCGGCTGCTCGGGATTCCAGTACGGCTTCACCTTCGACGAGGTCCAGAACGAGGACGACTCGGTGATGGAGAAGAATGGCGTGCGCCTGCTCATCGACCCGATGAGCTACCAGTACCTCACGGGGGCAGAGATCGACTACACCGAGGGCCTGGAAGGTGCGCAGTTCGTGATCAAGAACCCGAACGCGACCTCGACCTGCGGCTGCGGCTCGTCGTTTTCGGCCTAGCCTAGTCCCTAGCTCGGATACACCGCGCCCAGCACGCGCGGCCCGCGTGCGCCCGTCACCGATGGCAGGTTGCCGGGCTGCGCCTCCAGCGTGCGCTGCGCCAGCCACGCAAAGGCCATCGCCTCCACCAGCTGCGGATCGATGCCATGCCGGTCGCTCGTCTCGAGCGCGGCCGGGGCGCAGAGCGCGCCCAGCCGGCGCAGCAGTGCTCCGTTCCTCGCGCCGCCGCCGCAGGCGATCACGCGCCGCGCTCCCGGGCCATGCCGCAAGAGCGCGTCTGCCACGCTGCGGGCGGTCAGCTCCAGCAGCGTGGACTGGACTGCCTGCGGATTCTCGCCTCCGCGCAGCATGGACTCCAGCCACCGCGAATTGAACAGGTCGCGGCCGGTGCTTTTCGGCGGTGGCGACCCGAAGTAGGGCTCGCGCAGCATCCGCTCAAGCAATTCGGGAAGCGGCGTTGCCGCTGCCGCCCAGGCGCCGTCCGCGTCGTAGGCCTTGCCAAGGTGGCGCGCAGACCACAGGTCGAGCAGGCAATTGCCCGGGCCGCTGTCGAACCCGGTCACCGCTGACTGCCGCGGCAGGATGCTGAGGTTGGCGATACCCCCGAGATTCAGCACCACGCGGTCTTCAGCCGCGTCCGCGAACACGGCGGCATGGAATGCCGGCGCGAGCGGCGCGCCCTGGCCGCCGGCCGCGACATCGCGGCTGCGAAAGTCGGCGACGACGCAGGCGCCAGTCAGCTCGGCCAGGCGGGCCGGGTTGCCGATCTGCACCGTGAAGCCGCGGTCGGGTCGGTGGCGGACGGTCTGGCCGTGGCAGCCGATGGCACGGACGGAGGCAGCGCTCTTCTTCGAACTCTTCAGCACCGCGGCCACCGCCCCGGCGTAGCAGTCGGCCAGATCGCTGCCGGCGCGCGCCGCCCGTTCGATCTCGTCCATGCCGCTGGCATTCAGGGCCATCAACTCGCGCCGCAGCGACGCATCGAGGGGGACCTGCGCGCTCGCGAGCAATAGCGGCTTACCACCGGACAGGTCAACCAGCACCGCGTCGACCCCGTCGAGGCTGGTGCCCGACATGAGGCCGACGAACAGTTGGTCCTTCACTCCAGCGCCGCCACCCTGCTGCCGGCGAGGAGTTCGAGTTGCGCGAACAGCGGTTGCGACCTGGCGCGGAACGCGTCCATATCGTGGCGCGCAACCGGAGTGCCCGCGGGCAACGGCACCGACAGCGGGTTGCGCGCCGCGCCGGCGACGCGGAATTCATAGTGCAGGTGCGGGCCCGTGGCCCAGCCCGTCTGCCCCACCAGCCCGACGGTATCGCCCTGAGCGACGCGCGCGCCGGCGCGGATGCCGCGGCCGAAGGCCCTCAGGTGCGCGTAGGCCGTGGTGTTGCGGGCATCGTGCCGCACGACGACCAGGTTCCCGTAGCCACCCTGCCGGCCCGCGAATTCGACGACGCCGTCGCCGACGGCACGCACGCGCGTGCCGGCGGGCGCCGCATAGTCGACTCCCTGGTGCGCGCGCCAGGATTGCAGGAAAGGGTGCTTGCGCATGCCGAAGGCGGAGCTCACGCGCGAGAACTCCAACGGCGAGCGAAGCAGCGCCTTGCGCATGTTCTTGCCGTCGGGAGCGTAGTAGCCGTCGCCGAACCAGGCCGCCCGCAGCCTGCGGCCCTGGCTGGTGAACTCGGCCGCGAGCACGCGCCCCGAGCGCAGCGGGCGCCCGTCGATCCAGTGCGTCTCGTAGACCACGGAGAAGCGATCGCCCTGGCGCAGCTCGCGATGGAAATCGATGTCGCCGCCGAAGATGTCCGCCATCTGCATGGAAACGCTGTCTGGAATGCCCACGGCATCGCTCGCCGCGAAGAGGGAAGACTGGATCACCGCGCTCTTGCGCTCGGTGCGCGTGATGATCTGGGCGCGGCGCTCGCTCGCGGCCAGCCCGGTGCCGACGCGCTCGATGCGCACATAGCCGTCGCGCGACGCGAGAAATTCCAGCCAGATCAGCTCGCCTTCGCGCTCGCCGCCTGCCCGTACCTCGGCCGCGACGATCGCACCGGGCCTCAGCAGGCGGATTTCCCGCCGGCCCACCAGGGCGCGCGCGTCGTCAGCGGCGATGCCCAGCCGCGCGAAGAGCCCGTTGAGCGTGTCGCCGCGCTGGAATCGTTCCTCGCGCACATAGCTCGCCGGCGCCGGCAGCAGCGCTTCTTCGAGCCGGATCGGCAGCTCCTCCGGCACCGCGGCTTTCGCGAGCAGCAGCTCCGCATCCGCGGAGGGCGCGATGCTGGCGACAGCGGCGACCGCGCCCGACACCGCGAACACGGCGAGGGCGGCGACGCGCTTCCATAAGGCCGGGCGAAGCCCGGGGGCCGGGCGTAGCCTGCGGCGGGCCGGGCGTGGCTCGGAGTGCGTGCTCATGAATCGGCTAGAATCCCTTGCTATTCAGAGACCTGGAGAGTGTAGCACGCATGGCGCAGTTGACTGGGCACGTGGCTGAGGCGCTGGCAGTCATCAAGCGGGGCTGCGACGAGCTGATCGTCGAGGAGGAGCTCGCGCGCAAGCTCGCCACCGGGCGCGTGCTGAGGATCAAGCTCGGCCTCGACCCGACCGCGCCCGACCTGCACCTGGGCCACACCGTGGTCATCAACAAGCTGAAGCATTTCCAGGACCTCGGCCACGAGGTCCAGTTCCTGATCGGCGACTTCACCGGCATGATCGGCGACCCGACCGGCAAGAACCAGACGCGGCCGCCGCTGTCGCGCGAGCAGATCCTCGAGAACGCGCAGACCTACCGCGCGCAAATGTCGAAGATCCTCGATCCCGACAAGACCCGGGTGATGTTCAATTCGGAGTGGTCGGACAAGCTCGGCGCCGAAGGCATGATTCGCCTCTCGGCCCGCTACACGCTCGCGCGGCTGCTCGAGAGAGACGACTTCGCGAAGCGCTTCAAGGCAAGGCAGCCGATTGCGGTGCACGAGCTGCTCTACCCGCTCATGCAGGGCTACGACTCGGTGGCGATGAAGGCCGACGTCGAGCTGGGCGGCACCGACCAGAAGTTCAATCTGCTCGTCGGGCGCGAGCTGCAGAAGGATTTTGGGCAGGAGCAGCAGTGCATCCTCACGATGCCGCTCCTGGAAGGCACCGACGGGGTGGAGAAGATGTCCAAATCGCTCGGCAACTACATCGGCATCGCCGAGCCGCCGCAGGAGATCTTCGGCAAGCTGATGCGCATCTCCGACGAACTGATGTGGCGTTACATGGAGCTGCTTTCATTCCAGGACATGGCGAAGATCCGCGCCCGGAAAAAGGCGGTCGAGGGCGGCGCGAACCCGAGGGATGCGAAATTCGAGTTCGCGCAGGAAATTGTCGAGCGCTTTCACGGCCGCGCTGCGGCAAGCAAGGCGGGTGAGGATTTCAACGCGAGGTTCCGGGATCGTGCGCTGCCAAGCGATATTCCGGAGCAGACATTTGAGGGACCAATGATCTCAACTCAGGTCTTGAAGCGGGCAGGACTGGTCAGCAGCTCGTCGGAGGCGGACCGGCTGATTGCACAGGGCGGGGTGAAGGTCAACGGCGAGCGCCTATCGGATCGAAAGATGGTATTTGCGGCTGGAGAGACATACCTCGTCCAGGTCGGCAAGCTGAAAATCGCGCGGATCAGGATCACATGAGCGATCCGCAGTACGAGATCTACGCGATCAAGTACGCGCACCACGAGCGGCGCGCGTCGGAGAATTTCCTCGGCGGCGACCCCCACGACGGCCCGATGCCGCTCGACTTCTTCGTCTGGCTTGTCCGCGAGGCGGGAGTAGATGCGGGCCGCGAGATCGTCGTGGACACCGGCTTTTCGGCGGCGACGGCCGCGCGCCGGCAACGGCACCACATCCGCTGCCCGAGCGAGGGGCTGCGGCTGCTGGGCTGCGAGGCGGGCGGAGTAAAGGACGTGGTGGTCACGCATCTGCACTACGATCACGTCGGCAATTTCGACCTGTTTCCGGCGGCGACCTTCCACCTGCAGGACCGCGAAATGAACTATGCGACCGGGCGGCACATGGCCAAGCCCGTGTTCAGCGGCGCGTTCGACGTGGAGGATGTCGTCGGCATGGTGCGCAACGCGTACGCGGGGCGCGTTGCGTTCCACGATGGCGACGCCCAGATCGCGCCAGGGGTATCCCTCCACCTGATCGGCGGCCACACCATGGGCTTGCAGGTGGTGCGCGTCGCGACGCGCCGCGGCTGGATAGTGCTCGCCTCGGACGCCTCGCACTTCTACGCCAACATGGAGCAGACGCGGCCCTTCCCGATCGTCTTCAACGTCGCCGACATGGTCGAGGGCTATGCACGCCTGCGGGAACTGGCCGAATCGCCCGCGCACATCATCCCCGGGCACGACCCGCTGGTGCTGGCGCGGTACCCCGCACCGGCAAATCAGCTGCAGGGCATCGTCGCGAGATTGGACTAGTCGGCGTTTTGGCGTCGCGAGGACTGTGCTCGCCGCCCCAAAGAGCGTAACGTACGGGAAGACCAACCAAGAAAGGGGGAACGACATGTACAAGCACCGAATTGCCGTAGCGCTATCGATCGCTGTTGCGGCAGGCCTCAGCCAGGGCGCCTTCGCCCAGGCCCCGGCCGTGAAGAGCCTCAAGCTGCAGGGGAGCTGGCCGGCCAGCCTGACGATCCAGGACCATTTCAAGGCCATCACCGAGCGGATCGAGAAGCTCACGGGCGGTTCGATCAAGATCGACACCATGTCCGCAGGGCAGATCGTGCCGCCGTTCGAGGTGCTCGACGCCACCAACAAGAAAGTCATCGACGGCTGGCACTCGATTTCGTACTACTGGGTGGGCAAGAGCCCGGCCGCGGCGCTGTTCGCCGGACCGCCGGGCGGGCCGTTCGGCATGGACCACATCGACTACCTGGGCTGGATGTACGTCGGCGGCGGCCTCGAGATGTGGCGCGACTTCTACCAGAACGAACTCAAGCTGAATGTGATCGTCTGGCCCGCGCAGCCCTCCAGCCCGCAGGCGCTCGGCTGGTTCAAGAAGCCGCTGAAGGGCATCGCCGACTTCAAGGGCATGAAGTGCCGGCAGACCGGCCTCAATGCCGAGGTCTACGCCAAGCTCGGCCAGGCGGTCGTCAACCTGCCCGGCGGCGAGATCGTCCCGGCGGCGCAGCGAGGCGTCATCGATTGCGCGGAGTGGGTCGGCGGCGTCGAGGATCTTCGCCTCGGTCTGCACAGTGTCTTTAAGTACCACTACACGCCCGGCATGCACGAAAACAACTCCATCGGCGAATTCGGCTTCAACCTGGATGTCTGGAAGGGCTTCACCCCGCAGCAGCAGGAGGCGGTGAACTCCGCCGTCAAGGATGCGTTCATTACCTGGATCACCAAGTGGCAGGTGCAGAACGCCGACGCGATCGAGGAGATGATCAAGAAGCATGGCGTGCAGATTCGGCGCACGCCGCCCGACATCCTGATCGCTTCGCTCAAGGCCTGGGACGAGGTCGCGGCCGAGAACTCCGCCAAGTCGCCGACCTTCAAAAAGGTGTACGAGTCACAGCGTGCGTACGCCGCGAAGGTGGTGCCGGCCAAGCGCTACATGTTCCCGCCGTACTCGTTCGCGGCAAATTATTACTGGCCTGACGCCGGCGCGAAGCCGGCCGCGGGCAAGGCGGACGCGAAGAAGAAGTAGGCAGGCGGGCGAGAATCGGGGGCGGCGACGCCCCCTTTTTTTGCGCATCGTGAGCGCGGAACATCTTCATGGGGGTCGTTGCTGGTGTTCGATTTCGATGAGCCGATAGAGCGTCGCGGCAGCTGGAGCACCCGCTGGGAGCGCTTTCCGGCCGGCGTGATCCCGCTCTGGGTGGCGGACACCGATTTCCGCGCGCCGCCCGCGGTGCTCGCGGCGATCGCGCGGCGCCTCGAGCATGGCGTGCTCGGCTACAGTGTGCCGCCCGCGGAGCTGCGCGACGCGGTGATCGAGCGCATGCAGCGCCTCTACGGCTGGCGAATCGAGCCGGACTGGGTGGTGTTCGTGTCCGGCATAGTGCCAGGCCTGCATCTCGCGGCGCGTCACCTGACGCGCCCGGGCGAGCACGTGCTCCTGCCCAGGCCGGTGTACCACCATCTCAAGCGCGCGCCCGAGGGCGCGGGGCGGGAGTTCACGGAGGTGCCACTCGTGCTCGCAAATGGCCGCTGGGTCTGGGACGAGACGGCGCTCGCCGGCGCGGTGACGCCGAGATCACGACTGCTGATGCTGTGCAATCCGCAAAACCCCGGCGGCACCATCTTCCGGCGCGACGAGCTCGAGCGGCTGGCCGCCTTTGCCGGGAAGCACAATCTGGTGATCTGCTCGGACGAGATCCATGCCGACCTGCTGCTCGACGAGGGCAAACCGCACGTGCCGATCGCGAGCGTCTCGCCCGATGCCTCGCGGCGCACGGTGACGCTGATCTCCCCCAACAAGGCGTTTGGCATGCCGGGCGCGGGCTGCGCCTTCGCCGTGATCGAGGACGCGGAGCTCAGGCGAGCGTTTTCGGCCGACCACCATGCCACGGTGCACGATGCCTCGGTGTTCGCCTACGATGCGGCGCTGGCCGCCTACCGCGAATGCGGGGCCTGGCTGCAGGAGCAGCTCGCCTATCTGCGCGCCAACCGGGATCTCGTAGAGCGCGAGATTGGCGCGACGCCCGGCCTGAAGATGGCGCACGTAGAGGCGACGTACCTTGCGTGGATCGACGCCTCGGGCCTGGGCGTTGCGGACCCGCACCGGCATTTCCTCGAGCACGGCGTGGCCCTGTCGCCGGGCGCGCAGTTCGGCGATGCGCGCTTCGTTCGCCTCAATTTCGGCACTCGGCGCGCGTTGCTTCAGCAGGCCCTGGACAGGATCAGCTTCGCATCCAGGCAGAACCCCAGAGGTTGAGGGTGCGCTCCTCGTGGGGCCAAGTGCGAAAGGCCGTGTCCTGCGCCATTACCTCGAGCTCAGCGGAGAACTCTACCTTGTAGCCGTCCGGGTCCTCGATCATGAAGAACAGGTTGTTGCCCGGGCCGTGGCGTCCCGGCCCCCACCACATCGGGATGCGCAGGCTGGCAACGTGGTCGCCCCAGTCGCGGATGTCCATCCAGCCGCCGGTCTCGTAGGCGTGGTGGTCGGGGCGCGATTCCGGCGCGCGGAAGGTGGCGAAGCTGTGGTGCTCCGGATCCGAGCGCAGGAACACGGCGGCGATCTCCTCGCCCTCGAGGACGCGGTCCGACTCGCGCGCGCCAAGCGCGTCGCGCCAGAAGGCGAGCATCTCGGGAACGCGCACGCTCGCGCAAACAAAATGCTGCAATCGTCCGGGAAGCCGGCTCTGCACGCCGGCTACCCGTACCGGCAGGCCGAACAGCACGCGCCGGCCGTCCGGGTCGGTCACTGCGAACGCGCCCTCGAGGAGCAGCGGAGATCTGGCGGGC
Source organism: Burkholderiales bacterium (assembly GCA_041904885.1). Lineage (GTDB taxonomy): Bacteria > Pseudomonadota > Gammaproteobacteria > Burkholderiales > SG8-39 > RBG-16-66-20. The sequence goes on along the minus strand of JAYRND010000265.1, from coordinate 274 downwards.
TCGCGCCGCACGCCGGCCGCCTCCAGCGCGGCCGAATAGGCCGAAAGATGCGCTGCGTCGCGCATCGCGAGCGCGATCCAGGGTACGGCCCCGGGCGCGCCGAGGCCTACGACCAGGCGCCGTGCGTGGCCCTGCACGAGCCACTCGCCATCCGGCAGCGGCTCGACCGGGTCGCCGAGCAGCGCGCCGTACCAGCGCGCGAGCCGCTCGGGCTCGGCGCTGTCGCGCCGAAGGTAGTGCAGGCGCGCGGGCCAGAGGGGCGCGCTCATCCGCG
>JAYRND010000036.1:0-1687 GCA_041904885.1 Burkholderiales bacterium | reverse complement strand
TGGGCGCTGTGGCGCGACGCCGGCGACTGGGAGCGCTTCCGCACGGTCTGGCACGAGGATGGCTGGATGACGGCCACCTGGTTCCAGGGACCGGCAGGAAAATTCATCGAGGTGAGCAAGGCGGGGTTCGAAAAGGGCGTCAGCATCCTGCATTTCCTGGGCGGCACGAGCGTCGACCTGAACGGCGTGCGGGCGATCGCGCAGACCAAGATGACGATCAGCCAGCGCGCGACGGTCGACGGCGTGCTCGTGGACGTCGTCTGCACTGGCCGCTTCTTCGATTTCTTCGAGAAACGAGGAAATCGATGGGGCATCGTTCGCCGCCAGCCGATCTACGAGAAGGACCGCATGGACCTCGTCGACCCGGCCGCCAGCCTCGCGCTCGACCCGGCGCTGCTGGCGAAGTTTCCCGAAGGCTACCGTCACCTCGCGTACCTGCAGACGAAGATCGGCTTCACCATCAAGCTCGACCTGCCACAACTGAAAGGCCCTGTCGTCGAGGTCCTTTACGCGCACGGCAGGGCCTGGCTGGACGGCGCGCCCTCGGCCTTTCCGTCGTAGACCGTCAGCCGCGCACGGGCTTCAGCCAGGTCACGGGCTTGCCGAGCGCGCCGCCGAGGGCCTTGCCCTCCGGATCGGCGAGCGCCGCTTCGCGCGCCCTGCGGATCGCTTTCGCCTGCTCCGCGGGATCGAAGATGGCGGAGTTGTCCACCAGCGCGTCGAGGATGGCGAGGAAGTTGGCCCTGCCACGCCGGTGGGTCTCGCCGTAGCCCTTGAGAAGTCGCGCACATTCCACAATCTCCAGGGCTAGCGGCAGGCTGCGCGCAGCGGCGTCCCGCACGCGAGCGAGCCAGCGCTCGATGAGCTTCTGCTCCTCCGCGTAGCGGTAGGAGTGCGGCCGCCAGGGCTTGAGCCAGGCGAGCGCGCGCACGAGCAGGAAGCCGAAGACGCCTGAGGTCTTGATATGCATGCCGACGTTGAAGGCATCGAGCTTGCCGTTGTGCTCGGCCCAGGAAATCAGGCTCCTGCCTAGGGAAACGGGCAGCAGCGACGCGAATTCTTCGACGCCGGGCTTGAGAAAGTCGATGACGACCACCGGCTCGCCGTCTTTCGCGCCTACCTCCCGCCGCACGCGCTCGAAGCGCGAGGCGCGCGTCTTCAGGTCCGCCACGCGAATGATGTCCTCGTACGCCATCCAGAGCGCCAGCTGCCTTGCCGTCTCGGAGGAAAGCTTTTCGTCCTTGCCCTGAAAATCCTTCAGCCGGGCGAGGTACAGGTCCGCATACGCCTTGCCCTGGTAGTCGGTGAGCCTCTCCACGCCGAGCCGGACCACTTCCTCGGTTGCGGTGGCGCGCCTGGGTGGGGCGGGCGGCTGCGGCGCGCCGCGCGCGCCGGCGGCGATCTCGAAGCCGGCCGAAAAGCCGCGCAGGCTCGCCTCCGCGCCGCGCCCGCCTCGGCGGATCGCCTGCTCGCAGACCTCGCGCGGCAGCGGCAGCGCGCCGCTGCCGGCCATGGCGCCGAAGAGGACGGCGTTGATCACCGTGCCGCTGTCCTGCGCGAGCTTGCGCATGTCGAACAGGACCGCGCGCCGTGCGAGCTCGCGGCTGGCGGCAATCACGCGCTCGCCGTCGAAGCGGCCGTCGGCCATCTACATCTTCTCGATGGTCGCGTAGATGCGGTGCGTGGA
>JAYRND010000264.1:0-2844 GCA_041904885.1 Burkholderiales bacterium | reverse complement strand
GGTCGAGGTCTCGCCGAAAGGAATCCGGCGCACCTCCTCCCAGACCCGCTTCTGCAGCTCGGTGCCGCGGATGTCCAGCGGCAGCGGGAAAGGGCCGACCGGCGCGGCGATGTACTTGACGGCCTTCCCCACGGCCCCTGCGCAGGCATTTTCATCGTGACGCAACTCGGCCTTGGGAAAGCGCGCCCGGATATCGCCGATCAGCCTCGACCGGCTGCTCCTCACCATGATCGTGACCACGCCCTTGCCGCTCAAGGCCACCAGCACCGGCCCGACGGCTGACCTGCCGGTCCCGTAGCGGATCTCTTCCGGCGGCCTGCGGCGGAGGGGACCGTCTCTGAACATGGATTCGAATTCTGGCGGAGTGAGAGGGATTCGAACCCTCGATACCGGTTTAAGCCGGTATAACGCCTTAGCAGGGCGCCCCCTTCGGCCACTCGGGCATCACTCCGGTGTTTCTTTGCGGCGCGAAGTAGCGTCATTCTACCCTGCTATATTCGCGCCATGAAACCGAACCGCTTCGCCGTACTGCTCGTTGCGCTGTTTTTCGCGATCTCGGCGCAGGCCGCGGCGCCGGCCCTGGTGGTGGTGATCGCGATCGATGGATTGCCGCAGGAGCAGCTCGTCAAGTACCGGGACCTCTACGGCGAGGGCGGCTTCCGCCGCCTCCTGGAGGACGGCGCCTGGTACGGCAACGCGCACCACATGCACGCGGCGACGCTCACGGCGCCCGGCCACGCGACGATGCTGACCGGCTCGTATCCGTACCGCAATGGCATCATCGCCAACGAGTGGATCGACCGGAAAACCTTCGAGCCGGTCTACAACACCGGCGACCCGTCGCACAGCTACCTCGGCCACGAGGCGAAGAAGCTGGACGGCACCTCGCCGATGCGCCTGCGCGCGAGCACGGTGGGCGACGAGCTGAAGTATGCGAATAACGGCCAGTCCAAGGTGGTCGCCGTCTCCGGCAAGGACCGGGGCGCGATCCTGCTCGCGGGCAAGCGCGGCATCGCATACATGTACATGGATAGCAGCGGCACGTTCGCGAGCAGCACCTACTACATGAAGGAGCATCCCGCCTGGCACGCCGCGTACTACGCGAAGAAGCCGCAGGACAAGTGGATGGGCGAGGCCTGGACGCTGCTGCTGCCCGAGGCCGCCTACGCCCGCTCGCAGGCCGAAGGGCAGGCTTGGCAGCGGCCCTACGTAGGCGGCGCGCGCGGCTTTCCCTTCCCGCTTCCCAAGGACCCGAAGGCCTACTACCCGCAACTGATCCGCACGCCGTTCGGCGACGAGGCGACGCTCGATTTCGCGCGCGCGGCGATCGAGGGCGAGAACCTCGGGCGCAATCCGGCGGGCGTTCCCGACCTGCTCGGCGTGAGCCTCTCCACGCACGACTACGTGAACCACGGCTTCGGGCCGGAGAGCCGCGTCTCGCAGGACCACCTGCTGCGCGTCGACCGCGCGCTCGCCGGCTTCTTCGACTACCTCGACCGGCGCATCGGCCTCGACAAGGTGCTGGTCGCGCTCACCGCGGACCACGGCTTCATGAACGCGCCCGAGTACAGCGTTGCCGGCGGCCTGGCCGGGGCGCGGCTGAACGGGCCGAAGCTGATGGGCGACCTCAACACCGCGCTGCAGGCGCGCTTCGGCGTCAAGGGCAACATCGTGCCGCGCTTCGGCTTCCCGGCCATCCCGCTGGACGGCGAACTGATTGCCAAGAGCTTCCTCAATCGGGCCGAGGTCGAAGCCTACGCCGCGCGCGTGCTGCTCGACATGCCCGGGATCGCGGCGGTGTACACGCGCACGCAGCTGGAAAGCGGCGTGCTGCCCCCCACCCCGCTCAGCGCGCAGGTGGTACGCTCGTGGAACCGCGACGTGAGCGGCGACCTGTACATCGTGCAGCAGCCGTTCGCGCTGTTCGGCGGGCTGGTGGTGACGCACGGATCGCCGTACGGCTACGACAGCAACGTGCCGCTCGCGCTCTACGGCAAGGCCTGGATCAAGCCCGGCAAGTATCCGCAGGCCGCCGCGGTGGCCGACCTTGCGCCCACGCTCTCCTTCCTGCTCGACATCCGGCCGCCCTCGGCGAGCGAGGGCCGGGTGCTGGAGGAAATCCTGAAGTAGCTAGGCGTTTTCCAGATCGAAGGCCTTGTGCAGCACGCGCACGGCCAGCTCGGCGTACTTCTCGTCGACCACCACCGAGATCTTGATCTCCGAGGTGGAGATCATCTGGATGTTGATGCCTTCCTCGGCGAGCGTGCGGAACATCTTCGCCGCGATGCCGGAATGCGAGCGCATGCCCAGGCCGACGATGGACACCTTCGCCATGCGGTCGTCGCCGGTGATCTCCTTGCACTTGATCGCCGGCTTGACCTGGTCGTTGAGCATCTTGAGGGCCCGCTTCAGGTCGCCGCGGCCGAGCGTGAACGACAGGTCGGTCATGCCGTCGTGGCTGACGTTCTGCACGATGACGTCCACGTTGATGCCGGCGTCGGCGATCGGCCCCAGGATCGCGTAGGCGATGCCGGGCTTGTCGGGCACCCCGTGCACCGTGACCTTGGCCTCGTCGCGCTGCGCCGCGACCCCTGATACGACCGCTTTCTCCATCGCCATGTGCGGGTCTTCCTCGAAAGTGATGAGCGTGCCCGAGCGCGCCTCTTCCTCGACCGGCATCTTCGGATCGGTCAGGCTGGACAGGACGCGCGTGGGTACCTTGTACTTGCCGGCGCACTCCACCGAGCGGATCTGCAGCACCTTGGAGCCGGCGCTCGCCATCTCGAGCATTTCCTCGAAGGAAATGGTGTGCAGCCGGCGCGCTTCGGGGACGATGCGCGGGTC
>JAYRND010000263.1:0-8639 GCA_041904885.1 Burkholderiales bacterium | reverse complement strand
TCCTGCAGGCAGTACATCTGCGCGCGCTGGAAGGCGCTCATGCGGCCGTGCGGCGAGAGCATGAAGACGTTGATGCCCCGCTTTCCGCGCAGGGCGTACTCGGCCGCCGAGCCGGTGTCGCCCGAGGTGGCGCCGAGGATGTTGAGGGATTGTTTTCTCGTCCTCAGTTCTTCTTCAAACAGGTTGCCGAGCAGCTGCAGAGCCACGTCCTTGAACGCCAGCGTCGGGCCGTTGGATAGCCCAAGGATGTGAAAGCCCGGCTCCAGCGTCCGGAGCGGGGTGATTTCCTCGGATTGGAATACTGCCTTCGTGTACGTGCGGTCGACGATCCCCGGCAGCCCGGGGATGTCGTCCATGAAGGGCGCAAGGACGGCCTTCGCAAGCTCACGGTAGTTCTTCGACCTCAGGTCGGGAAGCGAAACCCGGGGGAATTCCTCCGGCACATACAACCCCCCGTCCGGGGCGAGGCCCTCGAGCAGGATCTCGGAGAAGCGCCTCGCCGGCGCCTCCCCGCGCGTGGACAGGTACCTCATGGCTACAGCAGCTCTTCGAGGCGGATGCGCGTGACTTTGCCGAGCACCGTCGGCAGCTTCTCGATGCGCGCCATCGCGGCGATGACGTTCTTCTCCACCGCCTGGTGGGTGAGCATGACAATGTCTACGCTGCGCTCACCCTCGCCGGGTTCCTTCTGCACCATGGCGTCGATGGAGATCCTCGAATCGGCGAGGATGCGCGTGATATCGGCGAGCACGCCCGGCCGGTCCTTGACGCGCATGCGCAGGTAGTACGAAGTCTCGACCGCGGTGATCGGCAGGATCGGGTCCTTGGCGAGGCGGTCGGGCTGGAAGGCGAGGTGCGGCACGCGGTGCTCGGGGTCGGCGGTGATGAGCCGCGTGATGTCCACGAGGTCCGCGACCACCGCGCTGGCCGTGGGCTGGCTGCCCGCGCCCGCGCCGTAGTACATCGTCGCGCCCACCGCGTCGCCCTTCACGAGGATCGCGTTCATCACCCCTTCGACGTTCGCGATCAGGCGCCGCGTCGGGATGAGGGTCGGGTGCACGCGCAACTCAATACCTTTCGAAGTCTTCTTCGTGATTCCCAGCAGCTTGATCCGATACCCGAGCTGCTCCGCGTAACGGATGTCCTGCTGCGTCAGGTTGGAGATGCCCTCGGTGTAAGCCTTGGCGAACTGCATCGGGACGCCGAATGCGAGCGCCGACAGGATCGTGAGCTTGTGGGCCGCGTCCACGCCCTCGATGTCGAAGCGCGGATCGGCCTCGGCGTAGCCCTTCTTCTGCGCTTCCTTGAGCACCGCCGCGAACGGCAGCCCCTTGTCGCGCATCTCCGAAAGGATGAAGTTCGAGGTGCCGTTGATGATGCCCGCGATCCACTCGACGCGGTTGGCCGCGAGGCCCTCGCGCAGCGCCTTGATGATGGGGATGCCGCCCGCGACCGAGGCCTCGAACCCGACCATCACGCCCTTCTTCTGCGCGGCGGCGAAGATCTCGTTGCCGTGCGTCGCGAGCAGCGCCTTGTTGGCGGTGACGACGTGCTTGCCGCGCCGGATCGCCTCGAGCACCAGCTCCTTGGCGACGCCGGTGCCGCCGATCAGCTCGATGACGATGTCAATGTTTTTTTCCCTTACCAGGGAAAAACCATCTGCGATAACGCGCGAACCTTTGCCGACGATTGCCCTGGACTTCTTCAGGTCCTTGTCCGCCACCATCGAGATCCGGATGGCGCGGCCCGCGCGGCGCTCAATTTCACCGGCGTTGCGGTTGAGCACGTCCCAGACGCCGCTGCCGACGACGCCGATGCCGAGAAGGCCCACCTGAATCGGTTTCATCCCGCCCTGCTTCATTTCTCGTTGCGCTTGAGGCGGAAATGCAGGTGGCGCTTCACGTCCGGCCATTCCTGCGCCAGCACGCTGTACATCACCGTGTCGCGGATGCTGCCGTCGCGGCGCGGCCAGTGGTGGCGGATGACGCCGTCCTTCTTTGCCCCGAGCGCCTCGATCGCGCGCTGAGAGCGGAAGTTGAAGTTGTCGGTGCGCAGCCCGACAACTTTGCACTTGATTTTTTCGAATGCGAATTCAAAGAGCAAAAACTTACAAGCCGAATTCACATGCGTTCGCTGGCAGCGAGCGGCGTACCAGGTGTAACCGATCTCGACGCGGTCGGCGACGGCGATGATGTCGTGGTAGCGCGTGCTGCCGACCAGCTCGCCGCTCTTCAGGTCGCGCACGGCCCAAGGCAGCATGTGGCCGGCCTTCTGCCCTTCGAGCGCGGTGTTGATGTAGGTCTCGGTTTCGCCGGGGGCCGGCACCGAGGTGAAGAACAACTCCCAGAGCCTGCCGTCGGCGGCAGCCTTGTCGAGGCCTTCGCGATGCTCCCTGGCCAGTGGTTCGAGCCGGACGCCGTGGCCTTCCAGCGTCGCCGGCTTTGGAGCGATCACGCCGCTCCTTTCAGCAGGCCGTCCTTGCGGAACATCTCCCGGATGCCGCGCAGCGCCTGGCGCAGGCGGTGCTCGTTCTCGATGAGCGCGATGCGCACGTGGCCGTCGCCGTAGTCGCCGAAGCCGATGCCCGGCGAGACCGCGATCTTCGCCTCCTCGAGCAGGCGCTTGGTGAACTCGATCGACCCGATCTTCTCGTAATACGCCGGGATCTTCGCCCAGATGTACATGGACGCCCTCGGCACGTCCACCATCCAGCCGATATCGTGCAGGCCGCGCACCATGACGTCGCGCCTCTTCTCGTACGTTTTCCTGATCTCCTCGACGCAATCCTGGGGACCATCGAGGGCGACGATCGAGGCGACCTGCACCGGCGTGAAGCTGCCGTAGTCGTGGTAGCTCTTGATGCGCGCGAGCGCGCCGACGAGGTCCGCGTTGCCGACCATGAAGCCGATGCGCCAGCCGGCCATGTTGTAGCTCTTCGACATGGTGAAGAACTCGACCGCCACGTCGCGCGCGCCGGGCACCTGCATGATCGAAGGCGCCTTCCATCCGTCGAACGTGATGTCCGCGTAGGCCAGGTCGTGCACGACGAGGATGTCGTGCTGCTTTGCGATTGCGATCACCTTCTCAAAAAAATCGTACTCGACGCACATCGCGGTCGGGTTCGACGGGAAGCCGACGATCAGCATCTTCGGCTTGGGGATCAGCTCGCCGATCGCGCGCTCCAGTTCCGCGATGAAATCCACCCCGGGCGTCATGCGCACCGAGCGGATGTCGGCGCCGGCGATGATCGCGCCGTAGATGTGGATCGGGTACGAGGGATTGGGCACCAGCACCGTGTCGCCGCGCTCCAGCGTCGCCAGCATCAGGTGCGCGAGGCCCTCCTTGGAGCCGATGGTGACGATCGCCTCCTTGTCCATGTCGAGCTCGACCCCGTAGCGGCGCCGGTACCAGTCGCAGATCGCCTTGCGCAGGCGCGGGATGCCCTTGGAGACCGAATAGCCATGGGTGTCCGGCCGGCGCGACGCTTCCACCAGCTTGTCGACGATGTGCTGCGGCGTCGGGCCGTCGGGGTTGCCCATCGACAGGTCGATGATGTCCTCGCCGCGCCGGCGCGCGGCCATCTTCAGCTCGTTGGTGATGTTGAAGACGTAGGGCGGAAGCCGCTTAATCCTTGAAAATTCGCGCATTGTAGAATTCTAGCAGTGAAGTTTCATGTCACCTCGCATGCGGGGCTCAACGCGTTTTCCGCCTACGGCGAGGGCTTCGTGCGGGTGGGCGAGCAGCGCTACGAGCGCAACCTCATCGTCACCCCCGACCGCGTGCTGCCCTGGGAGGCCGCTTCCTTCGATGCGCTCACCGAGGCCGATTTCGCGCCGTTGCTGAGCCTGGGCGTCGACATCCTGCTGCTCGGCACCGGCCCCAGGCAGCGCTTTCCCCACCCGCGCCTGACGCGCGCGCTGGCCGCGCAGCGCATCGGCGTGGAGGCGATGGACATGCAGGCCGCCTGCCGCACCTTCAACATTCTTGTCGCGGAAGAGCGGCGCGTCGCGGCGGCGCTGCTGCTCTCGTAAGGCCGCCGGCCGCCGCGTCGACCAAAGGGCTCAAGGAGGCAGCGATGTCGCAGTTGCTCAACGAAATCCAGTGGGGAGAGCCGTTGCTCGCGCCGGACATCGACCTGGCCTGGGAAGCCGAGCTGAAGCGCCGCGGCGGCAACGTTTCGGAAGTCGACCGGCGCATCGCGCGCATCCCGTGGCTGCGCGAAGCCTGCCTCGGCATCACCCTCGGGCGGGCCTGCGCCATTCCGGCGCACCTGTTCAACGTCGCCGCGATGGTGACTTCGCAGGAGAACGCCTGCCGCTACTGCTACGGCGCGAACCGCGCCTACATGAAGATGCTCGGCTACTCGGAATCGTACGTACGCCGCATCGAGCGCGACGTGGACCTTGCCGAGCTGGACGAGAAGGAGCGCGCGGTGGTGACCTTCTGCCGCAAGCTGGCGCGCTCCCGGCCGCGGCCGACGCTCGCGGACCGCGACGAGCTCGTGCGCCTGGGCTACACGCGCGAGGCCGCCCACGAGCTCGCGCTCTGGATCGCGCTCGGCTGCTTCTACAACCGCGTCTCGATCCTGATTGCGGCGCCGCCCGAGCAGGGCTTCGAGCAGTGGGTCAGCGCGAAGCGGTGGTTGTTCTTCCTCGCGGGGCCGTACATGCGCGTGCAGGCGGAGCGGCGCAGGCGCGGCGCGCCCGATCCGGGCGCAGGCGCGGAAGTGCTTCGTGCCGGCACGTTCGGCCGCGTGCTGGAGCCGCTGGCCGGGCTGCCGGGCGCCTGGATCATGAAAAATGCGCTCGAGGGCGCGTTCGCCTCGAGCGTGCTGTCGCGCGCCGCCAAGGCACTGATGTTCGCGGTGGTGGCGCGCACGCTCGATTGCGGTCCCTGCGAGGAGGGCGCGCGCGGGCTGCTGCAGGCCGAGGGCTACGCCAGGGCGGAGACCGACGAGGCGCTGGCCAAGCTCGGCTCGTCGCGCCTTGCCGCGGACGAAGCGAAGCTCCTGCCCTGGGTGCGCGCCACCGTGCACTATCAGACCGGCCCGATCCAGCAGCAGACGCGCTCGCTCGCCGCTGCCCTCGGACCCGCGGCAACGCTGGAAGCGATCGGCGTCGCGGCGCTCGCCAACGCGACGGTGCGCCTGGGCATGCTGGTGGAATGAGCGTCGCGGGCGGGCTGCTCGGCGCCGCGCTGCTGGCCGCCTGCGCGGCCGCCTGGCTCTGGCTGCGGCGCGCGCGCGAGGCCGAGCGCCTGTTCGCCGAGACGCGCCGCAAGCTCGAGCAGCTGCAGCGCGAGTTCGAGCGCTTTGCGCCGCCCGACCTGGTCGAGCGGCTCACCGAGGGACACGGCGATACCGCGCCGCAGCGCCTCCAGGTGACGATGCTGTTCGCCGACCTGCGCGGCTTCACGGCGCTCTGCGAGCGCCTCGACCCGGCGGTGGCGGTGACGATCCTCAACGGCTACTTCCGTCACATGAGCGTGGCAATCGGGCGCCATCACGGGCACATCACCGAGCTCGTGGGCGACGGCCTGCTGGCGCTGTTCGGCGCGCTGCAATCCAACCCCTGGCAATGCCGCGACGCGGTGCTCGCGGCGCTGGACATGCGCGCGGCGCTCGCCGAGTACAACGCGCAGCTGCGCGCGCAGGGGCTGCCGGAGCTGCGCTTCGGCGTCGGCATCCACAGCGGCGAGGTGATCGCCGGCGTCATGGGCGCGGGCGAGCTGAACAAGTTCACTGTCACGGGCGACCCGATCAACGTCGCCTCGCGCGTCGAGGGACTGACCAGCGAACTGGGCGTGGACCTGCTCATCACCGAGGATGTGCGCAAGGCGCTCGAAACCGGATTCCGGCTGCGGCCGATGGCTCCCACCCGCGTCAAGGGCAAGCCCGAGCCGATTCGGACTTATCATGTCGAGGGCATCGACGGCTAGCACGGAACCCTCATGAAACTCTTTCCCGGCTTCACCCGGCGGCGCGTGCGCACGGGCGGCGCGACCATCAACCTCGTTCACGGCGGCAAGGGACCGCCGGCGCTGCTCCTGCACGGCTACCCCGAGACCCATGCGATGTGGCACAAGGTGGCGCCCGCGCTGGCGCGCGACTACACGGTGGTCTGCGCGGACCTGCGCGGCTACGGCGACTCGTCCAAGCCGCGCGGCCTGCCCGACCATTCGAACTACTCGAAGCGGGCGATGGCCCAAGACATGGCGGAGGTGATGAGCGCCCTCGGGCACCGGCGCTTCCATCTTGTCGGCCACGACCGCGGCGGACGCGTCGCGCACCGCCTCGCGCGCGACCACGGCAGCCGGGTGCTCTCGCTCGCCGTGCTGGACATCTCGCCGACGCTGAAGGTGTTCGAAAACACCGACCAGTCGCTCGCGACCGCCTTCTACCACTGGTTCTTCCTCATCCAGCGTGCGCCGCTGCCCGAGCGGATGATCGGCCGCATGCGCGGCGAATACCTGCTGCGGCGCATCGGCCGCGGCTCCGTGGGCCTCAGCGTGTTCCCGAAGGCGGTCGTGCGCGAATACCTGCGCTGCTTCGACGCGAGGGGCGTGCACGCCACCTGCGAGGACTACCGGGCCGCTGCCACTGTTGATTTGCTCCATGATAGAAAAAATAAAAATCAGAAATTGAAAATGCCGGTACTGGCCCTCTGGGCCAGGCACTCACCGGTGGGCACGCAGTTCGACTGCCTCGCGGACTGGCGCGAGGTGGCGAGGGACGTGCGCGGGCGCGCGCTCGACTGCGGCCACTTCCTGCCGGAAGAGAAACCGGCCGAGGTGCTGCGCGAGCTGCGGCGCTTCCTGGGCGGGATCAAAGCCTGAGCACGCGCGCTTGGCCACCCGCGAGCTGAGCCGCCGCGGCCTGCTCGGCCCCGAGGAGGGCTGGTCCCTCGCCCCGGTGGGCGCCTGGCTGATGATCGAGGCGCGGCTGATCGGCGAGCCCCTTGCGCTGCTCGATTCGCTCGCGGCGCGGCTCAACGCGGCGGGCGCGAATCTGAGCAGGCTCGGGTTCACGGTGCGGACCATCCACCCGCAACTGCTCGCCTGGGGCTGCTACTGGACGCGGCGCGAGGGCAGCCAGATGTTCCTCGGCCGCCACGGCACGCAGAACAGCGACGCCTTCATCGGCAGCCCCGTGCAGTACGTCTACGAGAACCGCGCGCCGTTCCACCGGCGCCTGGAGGCGCTCGACGACCAGCGCGACCCGGCGCTGCTGCACGAGCTGCGCGCCGAGGGCATGACGGATTACTACGCGCTGCCCCTCTTCTTCGGCTCGGGCGAGGTGAACTTCATGACCGTCGCCACCGCGGCGCCGGAGGGATTCAGCGAGGCCGACACCGAGCGATTCGAGGCGCTCGCCAACCTGATCGTGCCGCTGCTCGAAGTCATCCAGGCGCGGCGCATGACGCTCGGCCTGCTCGACGCCTTCATCGGACCGAGGATCAGCGAGCGCATCCTGCGGGGGCAGGTGAAGCGCGGCGACGGCGACCGGATCGAGGCCGCGTTCTGGTATTCCGACCTGCGCGGCTTCACCGCGCTTTCGGAGGCCCTGCCCGCCGAGCAGCTGCTGCAGCTGCTGAACGACTACTTCGAGAACTGCGCCGACGCCGCCGCCGCGCGCGGCGGCGAGATCCTGCAGTTCATCGGCGACGCGATCCTCATCGTGTTCGAGATCAAGCGGCCCGAGGACGAGGCCTCGGTCTGCGAGGCCGCGCTGGACGCCGCCATCGATGCGTTCGCCTCGATCGCGGTGGTCAACCACCGGCGCCGCCGCGCCGGCCTGCCGGAGATCGAGTTCGGCCTGGGGCTGCACCTCGGCACCGTGACCCACGCCAACGTGGGCGCGCCCAACCGCCTCGCCTTCAACGTCGTCGGGCCCGCGGTGAACAAGACCGCGCGCCTGCAGTCGCTCTCCAAGCAGGCCGGCGAGCCGCTGCTGCTGTCGAGTGAGTTCGCCGCCCGTATCCGCCGCCCGCTGCGCTCGATCGGGCACTTCGACCTGCGCGGCATGAGCGGACCCCAGGAGATGTTCACGCTGGAAAAAGAGCTTTGATTTCAGGCTCCTGCGCCGAACTTGCACCAGCAGCAAAAAACGTGTTCAATGAAGGCGTTGCGTCGCTTAGCTAAGACCATTTGCTAGGTAAAGCCGTCAAGGACTTCAGCCTTCCTTCGACCGGCGGAGGCACGTTCCGGCTCAGCGATCAGCGCGGCAAGAAGCTGGTCCTGTACTTCTACCCCAAGGACAACACTCCCGGCTGCACCGTGGAGGGCGCGGATTTCCGCGACCGCTACGACGCGTTCCGCAAGGCCGGCGCCGAGGTGGTCGGCGTGTCGCGCGATTCGCTGAAGTCGCACGAGGGTTTCAAGGCGAAGATGAAGTTCCCCTTCGAGCTGCTCTCGGACGCCGAGGAGAAGCTGTGCGCGCAGTTCGGCGTCATCAAGATGAAGAACATGTACGGCAAGAAGGTCCGCGGCATCGAGCGCAGCACTTTCGTCATCGGTCGTGACGGCGTGCTCGCGCGCGAGTGGCGCGGTGTCAAGGTCCCCGGCCACGCAGAGGAGGTATTGAACTTTGTTAAAGCCCTATGATGTCGAGCAGGCCGAAGTAGCAGCCGATCCCGCCACCG
>JAYRND010000262.1:0-5649 GCA_041904885.1 Burkholderiales bacterium | reverse complement strand
TCTGCCCGAGCGGCCACGCGCCTTGCTCGTGATCTCCGCTCACTGGGAGGCGCCGCAGTTCACCGTGCAGAAGCAGGCCGCGCCGCCGCTTCTTTTCGACTATGGCGGTTTCCCGCCGCACACCTACGAGCTCACCTGGCCCGCGCCGGGCGCCCCCGGGCTCTCGGAGCGGGTGGCTGCGTTGTTGGGTGCGGCGGGGCTGCCCTGCGGCTTCGACACAGCGCGCGGCTTCGATCACGGCGTGTTCGTGCCGCTCAAGGTTGCCTTTCCTGCGGCCGACATACCCTGCGTGCAGTTATCGCTGCGCGGCGATCTCGATCCGGCGGCTCATCTGACGGCGGGACATGCCCTGGTCCCGCTGCGCGACGAGGGGGTGTTCATCGTCGGCTCCGGCAACAGCTACCACAACATGGGGGTGATGATGCGCGCGTGGCGCACGCGCTCGGCCGAGGTCCATGGCCTCGAGTTCAACGCCTGGCTGACCGAGGCGAGTACCCATCCCGATGCGGCCGAGCGTAATCGGCGCTTGCTGAACTGGGCTGGCGCGCCCGGCGGCCGCGAGGCCGCGCCGCGTGAAGAGCACCTGATCCCGCTCATGGTCGCGGCGGGCGCCGCCGGCAGCGACGGCGGGGCGAAAATCTTCGAGGATCGCGTTATGGGGGCGGTGCAAAGCGCGTTTCGCTTCGGCTGAACGCAGCTGCGGCGGATCGTTTCGCATGGCGGATGGCGGCTGAGCCATCGGCGCTGCCGAGTAGCCGCGCTCAGCGTTGCGCCGCGAGCCCTGCCAGTGCAACCAGTGAGAATCGGGCGCCGGTGCAGAACGTTGTCGCCGGATCGGCCCTGGTCCACAGTCCGCCAGCGATGAAACTGGCGGCGGCCGGGGCGCTCAGCCTGCAGCGGGCGACGCAGGATGGCATGCGGGTGCGCGACCGCCAACGGCTGTCGCGCCAGGGAGGCGGGATCCGCAGTTTGGCGCCGCGCGGGGCGACCAACACGACAGGTCGATCTGTCCGCGGTTGTAGAGCGACTGCGCGCCGCCGAACGCCGCCTCGGCCGATGCGGCAGCCGCTGCCAGAGTCTCGGCGCGCTGGCGCTCGTTGTGAACGGCGGCCAGGGAGTTCTCGACATCCTCGAGGGCGCGCACGATGGCGTCTTCGTAGCGCAAAGCGGCTTCGGACTGGACGGCCTGCGCGATGTCGTTGATCGCCCGCGTCCGCCCGGCGTTTAAGACCGGCATCGCCAGCAGAGCTGCGGCGTTCGTGATGCGGGCGGCGCCCAGGCTGAAGTCATTGGCGTAGGCGCTGCCGCTGCCGAACAGTGCACCGACAAAGAGCCGCGGGAACCGTTCGGCATGAGCCTGTTGCCGGCGCGCGTTGGCTGCATCTAGTTGCGCCTTCGCGGCGAGTAGATCAGGCCTGCGTTCGAGCGGCGCTGCAGGCTGCCCTGCTTGCGCCAGCGGAGCGGTCGGTTCGCCGCTCGACGGCGTGATGCTGGCGGCGTTGAACGCCTGGCCGCCGATCAGCACTGCGATGCGATGCCGCGAAACGGCGACAAGGGTCTCAAGCGGCAGTATCGCCGCGCGCGCGCTCGACGCCGAATGGCGTGGCGAGTCCCGCGCGATGCCTGGCGGTGACGAGACGAAGCGTCTCGTCCTGAGCCGCTGATATCGCGCGGACCGTTTCGAGCTGCCGCAATGCGCCGGCCAAAGGGAAGTAGTTGGTTGCGACGTCGGTCAGCACCAATAGGCGAACACCGTGTGCGCCCTGCTCGACGGCGAGGGCATCGGCCTCAGCCGCCTTTGCACCTGCCCGCAGGCGGCCGGAGAGGTCGATCTTCCAGGAAACGCCTATGCCGCCCTTGGCGACGTCAGTGTCGGGAAACACCTGCCGCCTGACCGAGTCATGCCACGTGCCTAGATGCAGCGCGCCGCCGACTGCACTGACACTGGGAAAGAGCCGAGAGCGGCTGATCGTGGCGCCAGCTCGCGCAGCGCGCACGCGTTCAGCTGGGCATTTCAGCGATCGCGGACACTCCTTTCAGGCTGATCGCGGACAGCGTTTCAGCGTGATCACGGACGGGAGCGCAGCGCGCGAGTGGCTGTGTTCATCGTATCTCAGTTGTCCGGCATCAGTCTGAAACGGGCACATTGACCGTGTTGTCCACGCCGGCGAGCATCGCCGGGGTGGGCAACACGGCGCCGCAGGCGATCTTGTCGTCGCATTCCGTGCAGCAGGCCTGTCCACGGTGGCGGGCGTCGCTTGCGACGAACGACCGCCGCGGTGGGCAGGCCGTGTTCACGGCGCGGGCGTTGGCCGGCTCGATCCTGCGCGAAGCGATCATGGCTCTTGTTCCTCGGTTTTGCGCAACGACGGCCCCTTCAGCACGATGCGATGCGAGCCGTGCACGATTCGGTCGAGGATGGCATCGGCGACGGTCGGGTCGTCGAGCCAGGCATGCCATTTGTTCACCGCCATCTGGCTGGTGATCAAGGTCGCCTTCGTGCCGACGCGATCGTCGAGTAATTCGAGCAGGTCGGTGCGCTCGCCGGGCTCCATCGGTGCGCCGGCGAAGTCGTCCAGCACGAGCAGGTCGATACGCGCCAGCTGCGCGAGGCGACGGCCGAAGGTTCCTTCGCCGTGGGCCACGCGCAATTCCGTCATCAACCGCCTGGTGCGCGTGTACAAGACCGTGAAGCCGCAGCGTGCGGCCTGCCGTGCCAAGGCGCAGGCCAGCCAGGTCTTGCCGGTGCCGGTGGCACCGGTGATGAGGACCGTGCGCGCCTGGCGCACCCAGTCGCCGCCGGCCAGGGCAGTGACGATGTGGCGGTCCAGATTGCGCGCGTCGCGCCACAGGATGTCTTCGATGCAGGCGCTGCCGATCTTCAGCCTGGCGTCCTTCAGCAGTTTGGTGAGCCGCTTGGCGTCGCGCCAATCGATCTCACGCTGCACGAGCAGCGCCAGCCGCTCGTCGAAGCCGAGGGCGGCCGCCGCGCTGCTGCAGGCCTGGTCGTCCAGCGCCGCCAGCATGCCGTCCAGGCGCAGCTGCTTGAGTTGATCCTGGGTGTGGGTGGGGATCACCGGTTCTCCTTCGTCAGTGGTAGTACTCGGCGCCGCGCACGTTCTCGTGCAGCGGCAGTGAGGATTGCGTCGGTTGGCCCGGCAGCGGCTGGCGGTCCATGCCGCTTTTGAGGATCGCCTCGACGCTGCGCAACCTCGGCGAGCGAAGCGACAGCGCTCGCGCGCAGGCCGCCTCCAGCCGCTCGGCGCCGTAGCGACGCGCCAGGCGCTGCAGGCCCAGGCAGGCGCGGTAGCCCTGCTCGGGGTGCGGGCGGTGCTCCATCTGCCAGCGCACGACGGCGGCGCAGGCCGCGCCGATGCGGCTGCCCCAGGCGATCAGCTTGGCCGGCGTCCACTCGCGGTGGGCGCGGTGCGACGCCGGCATGTGCTCGGGCTGGGTGCTGAAGGCGCCACGGACGGCGCTGAGCGCGTGCACGGCCACGCGCTGCTGACCGGCGAAGGCCTCCACCGCCGTGGCGGTGATGCGCAGCTCGACGGTGGTGCGCACCAGCCGGTGCGGCACGCTGTAGTAGTGACCGTCGAGCTCGACGTGGTAGTCGATGTTCACGCGCGCGCTCTTGAAGCGCACGATCGGCATGCGCGTGGGCGGCAGCGGCCGCAACGCCGGCCGGTCCAGGCGCTCGAAGGCCTCGCGCCGGCAGCCGGGCAGCTTCTTGAAGGCGCGCGCGTTCAGATCGCGCAGCAGCTCGCCGATGGCGGCGTTGAGCTCCGCCAGGCTGAAGAAGCGGCGGTTGCGCAGCCGAGCGAGGATCCAGCGTTCGACCACTTGCACCGCCACCTCGGCCTTCGGTTTGTCCCTCGGATGAGCCGGGCGCGCCGGGAGCACGGCCACGGTGTAGTGGTTGCAGAACTCTTCGACCAGCCGGCCCAGACCCGGGTCGTAGCGGTCGGGCTGCGCGATGAGTGCGCGCGGCTGATCGGGCACGATCAACCGCGGGGTACCGCCGATGAACTCCAGCGCGCCGATGAGCGAGCCGACCCAGTCGGCCGCGGTCTGCGTCATCGTCGCGCAGGCGTAGGTGTAGTTCGACGCCCCCAGCGCCGCCACGAAGATCTGCGCGGCGCGGATCTCGCCCGTGTTGGCATCCACGACCGGCACGGTGTGGCCGGCGTAGTCGGCAAACAGCTTCTCGCCGGCGACGTGCACCTGGCGCATCGAGCGCTTCAGCCCCTCGGCCCACGCCCGGTACTTGATGCAGAAGCTCGTGTACTTGTAGGCGAGCGGGCTGGCTTGCGTGTATTCCTCCCACAGCAACTGCAGCGTGACGCCCGGCCGCTTCAGCTCCTGGTGGATGTACGCGTAGTCGGGCTCAAGGTGGCGTGCCGAACGCGGTACCGCCGGCCGGTACAGCCGGGCTTCGAGCTCTTCGTCGGATAACGTCTGGGCCACCGCCCAGTCGACGCCAGCGGCGCGCGCTTTGCGCACGATGTCGCCGATCGTGGTCTTGGCCACGCCCAGCAGCTGAGCGCATTCGCGCAGGGTCAGCCTGGACTCGAGGTGGAGACGAAGGGTCTGTCGTAGTTGGCGCATGGGGATCCTGGGTGTGGGCATGGCGGACCGAAAAATCGGTCAGCATGCCTAACCTCAGCTCACCCGCGCGCCGCGCCCCTGTCCGCGATCACGCTGAAACCCTGTCCGGGATCAGCCTGAAACGCTGTCCGCCTTCACCTGAAACCCTGTCCGGGATCAACTGAAACGCCTGTCCGCGATGGCGTGAAATACGCATTCAGCGGCGATCTTGACGTCCCGGTTTTCGCGTGCGGCGCGGCGAATGAGGTCGGTCAGCACCGGATCGCCGTAGCTTTGCCACCAGGCGGCCTCCGGCTCGACCTCCGATTCCGCCGCCATTGCGAAGTGGCCTGGCACATCGACCTTAGGCTGCAAAACGGGAGTGCTGCAACCGGTTAAACCGACCGCCAATAAGATCGGAAGCGCTGCCGCCAAGGTGCCCTTGGACGGCATGAGTCGGCGCATCCGCTCCAGCGATGTCAGTCCGGGCTTCCAGTTAACGCGAGGGAGTAGCGGAATCGGTCGTCGGGGTATGAATCAATGAGAGAACAGTAGTGAAGGCGCTGGAAGTAGTCAGTGAGCCGTCGCGCTTTTCGTCGCAATTTCGTCGGCGCCGACGCGGTGCCTCGACACGCGTCAGATTGCGCAACTCCTCGACGATGAAGTTCTGCTCGAAGAGGCGGTCGGCTCCGTAAGAACCGGGCGGGGGCGAACACCCGGACGCGGTTTCCGGCAGTGCTCTGCGCGGCCGATGTCGTGGCGACGTTCGAAGCGTTCAGTAGTACCAGGACAAGCTCAGAGTCCCGAAGTCGACTTGCGGCTGCCGCTCGGTGTCGAATGTCTTGGTGAAGTACGTTCTGCTGAGGAAGCCGACGAAGCCGCGATACCGCACGGCGATGCCGACTGTGGCCACGCCAACAGATGGTTTGCTGTCGACCGTTCGGCTGTCCTTGAACATCGTGCCGTCGAGCGGAAGGTAGCGGACGACGCCGTAGCCCATGACACCGCCGGACAGCGAAACAGACCATCGATCCACCGGTCCAGCGCCGACCGTCGACGCCG
>JAYRND010000261.1:0-3225 GCA_041904885.1 Burkholderiales bacterium | reverse complement strand
TTGATCGCGAGGCCGCTGAAGTCGAGGCCGCCCACCACCACGCCGATCGCCGGCATCACCACGTCCTCGACCAGCGAGCTGACAATCTTGCCGAAGGCCGCGCCGATGATCACGCCCACGGCGAGGTCCATGACGTTGCCTTTGACGGCGAATTAGCGGAACTCCTTGACGATGCTCATGCGGTCTTCTCCTGTCCGTTAGTCGATGGGGTCGTAGCGCACTTCCAGAATCTCCAGCTCCTCGGTGCCGCCGGGGGCCCGCAGCAGCACCTTGTCGCCCTCGCGCGCCTTGAGCAGCGCCTTGGCGACCGGCGAGATCCACGAGATCCGGTTCCGCGGCGCATCGGTCTCGTCCACACCGACGATGGTGATTGTTTTCTCTTCCGTCCTCGTCGACAGCCGTACCGTAGCCCCGAAGTAAACCTGGTCGCTGTCGCGTCCCGCTGAATCCACGATCTCGGCCGACTCCAGCCGCTTGATGAGGAAGCGCACGCGGCGGTCGATCTCGCGCAGGCGCCGCTTGCCATAGATGTAGTCCCCGTTTTCCGACCGGTCGCCGTTCTTCGCGGCCCAGGAGACGGTGCGCACGACCTCGGGCCGCTCGTCCTCGACCAGCCCCTTCAGCTCGGCCTTCAGCCGCGCGTAGCCGGCGGGCGAGATGTAGTTGCGGGCGGGCGCCGGCGCCTCCGGGGCCTCGGGAGCCTCGTCGCCCTCGTCGCTCTCGCGCGTGAATGCCTTCGACATGGCCGCCGATCTTACTCTCCCGGCGCGGCGAGTCCGCGCTTGCAAGCGCGCCCGGCAAACCGGAGAATCCGGGATGCGGGCCGTCAAGAGCCGCGCGACTCAGGGGAGATCTGAATGGCGCTTGAGATCCAGAAGAAGGTCGAGGCTGACGACCTGCTCACCAAGATCCGCATCCGCGAGGTGCTGCTGTTCGGGCTTATCGCGCTGTCCGCCATCCTCGCCCAGCTGCCGCCGGAGTTCCTCGAGGGCTACGGCATCGAGCGCAACTACCTGCTCGGCGTGCTCGCCTGCGGCATCGTCCTCGGCCTGTTCTTCTACCTCAAGTTCTTCTTCTTCCTGGCGGTGGTGCTGCTGATCCTCGGCGCCAACCTCGACCAGCAGGTCTCCGAGTACATCAACATCTCCAAGATCCCGCTGGTGCTCGCGCTGGTGGCGATGGTCGGCATCCAGCTGATCAACTACTTCGTGCACCTGATGCCGACCGGCCTGGAGCCCAAGGCGAAAGAAAAGAGCCCGGAGGGCGTGCGCGCTCTGTTCTACGCCATCGAGAAGAGCAACCTCGTCTACGCGCAGAAGGTGCTGGAGATGAACTTCGACCCGAACCTCCAGCACGACAACGGCTACACCGCCCTCGCCTACGCGGCGATGAAGGGCAACGGCCGCATGGTCGAGCTGCTGCTGCGCAGCGGCGCCGATCCCACGGTGACCACCCGCGAGGGCGACACGCCGGTCGAGCTCGCGCTGCGGCTCGGCCACTCCGATGTCGCCGACATGCTGAAGACCGCGCGCCAGCAGATGGCCGCGGGCGGCGGGCCCCTGACCGAGCCCAGGCCGGCGTGAGGGCGTTCGTCGCCGCGCTCGGCCTGCTGCTGGCCGGCGCGGCGATTCCGGCCGGCGCGCAGGGGCTGCCGCTGGAGAGGATCCAGCTGCCGCCGGGCTTCCGCATCGAGCTGCACGCGATGGTGCCCAACGCGCGCTCGCTCGCGCGCGGCGAGCAGGGAACGCTGTTCGTCGGCAGCCGCTCGGGCGGCGCGGTGCACGCGGTCACGCGCGACGGCAAGGTGGTGAAGATCGCCGACGGGCTCACCATGCCCAACGGCGTGGCCGTGCGCGACGGCGCGCTCTACGTCGCCGAGGTGAGCCGCATCCTGCGCTTCGACGACATCGAGCGGAACCTGCAGAGCCCGCCGCAGCCGCAGGTCGTCTTCGACAAGTTGCCGCGCGACGCGCACCACGGCTGGAAGTTCATCCGTTTCGGGCCCGACGGCCGCCTGTACATCCCGATCGGCGCGCCCTGCAACATCTGCGACAGGGACGGGTACGCGCTCATTGGTTCTCTGGACCCGAAAACGAAAGCTTTTGACGTGCACAGCAAAGGCGTCAGGAATACCGTCGGCTTCGACTGGCACCCTGTCACGCGCGAGCTCTGGTTCACCGACAACGGGCGCGACTGGCTGGGCGACGAGCTGCCCGCCGACGAGCTCAACCGCGCGCCGCGCGCCGGCATGCACTTCGGCTTCCCGCACTGCCACCAGGGCGACCTGCCCGACCCGGAGTTCGCGCGCGGGCGCAAGTGCACGGAGTTCGAGCCGCCGGTGCAGAAGCTCGGGCCGCACGTGGCCTCGCTGGGCATGCGCTTCTACACCGGGGCGATGTTTCCGGCCGAATACCGGAACCAGGTGTTTATCGCCGAGCACGGCTCCTGGAACCGCTCGAAAAAGATTGGGTATCGGGTTTCCATCGTCAGGATCGAAAACAACAAAGCGGTGTCGTATCAGCCGTTTGCTCAGGGCTGGCTGCAGGGAGAAAGCGCCTGGGGCCGGCCGGTGGATCTGGAGGTGCTGCCCGACGGCTCCATGCTGGTGTCGGACGACTACGCCGGTGCGATATACCGCATCAGCTATACCCCGCCGCGCTGATACTGTATATTTAGCCACCCCCTACCGGTAGGCTGCACCAGCGCGCTGCCAAGGGGCATCGCAATGTCCTGGACCTGCGCCAAGTCCTTGGAATTCTTGGCGGACTGGCCATTTTCGAGGGCCGCTTTTCCGGCGACTACCGCTAGTGGATTGTCGATCGGCAAAAACTGATGTTCAATCAATGCCCTGTATCCGAAACTTGATGTGAGACCACAAAAATAATATGTCTACCGCAGAATCCCCGACCCGCAGCACCCAGACCACCACCCTGCACGACCAGGAGATCTGCCGCGAGGCGCTGATCGAGAAGTACGCCAAGGGCGACGAGTCCTCGGTAGAGGAAGTCCGGCGCCGCGTGGCGCGGGCGCTCGCGCAGGCGGAGCCCGAAGGTGAGCGCGCGAAGTGGGAAAAGCGCTTTTACCAGGCCCAGCAGGAAGGCTTCATTCCCGCCGGCCGCATCAACTCAGCCGCCGGCGTGCAGCTGCAGGCGACGCTGATCAACTGCTTCGTGCAGCCGGTCGGCGACTCGATCTCCGAAGTGGTGGATGGCAAGCCCGGCATCT
>JAYRND010000260.1:0-2515 GCA_041904885.1 Burkholderiales bacterium | reverse complement strand
TTCGGCGGCATGGGCCTGGACTATTCCTACGCGGTGGTGATGGCCGAGGCGCTGGGCCACATCCGTTGCGGCGGGGTGCCGATGGCGATCGGGGTGCAGACCGACATGGCCACGCCGGCGCTG
The DNA here is from genome assembly GCA_041904885.1 of Burkholderiales bacterium. GTDB lineage: Bacteria > Pseudomonadota > Gammaproteobacteria > Burkholderiales > SG8-39 > RBG-16-66-20. The sequence goes on along the minus strand of JAYRND010000260.1, from coordinate 2,392 downwards.
GCCCGCTTCGGCTCGGACGCGGTGCGCGAGGAGTTCCTGCGCCCCTCCGTCAGTGGTGAATACGTCGCCTGCCTGGGCGTGTCCGAGACCGGTGCCGGATCGGACGTGGCCTCGATCCGCACCACCGCGCGCCGCGACGGCGGCGACTACGTGATCAACGGCGGGAAGATGTGGACCACCAACGGCACGCAGGCCGACTGGATGTGCCTGCTGGCCAACACGTCCGACGGGCCGGTCCATCGCAACAAGACGCTCATCTGCGTGCCGATGAAGGCGGCGGGGGTGACCATGGCGAAGAAGATCCACAAGATCGGGATGATGGCCTCGGACACCGCGCAGATCCACTTCGACGACGTGCGCGTGCCGCAGCGCTACCGCATCGGCGAGGAAGGCCTCGGCTTCACCTACCAGATGCAGCAGTTCCAGGAGGAGCGGCTGTGGGCGGTGGCGAGCTCGGTGCCGGGGATGATGCGCACCCTGAACGACACCATCGAGTACATCCGCGAGCGCAGGATGTTCGGCCAGTCGGTGCTCGACTTCCAGTACGTGCACTACCGCATGGCCGAGCTGAAGACCGAGATCGAGGCGCTGCGGGCCCTCCTCTACCGCGCTTGCGAGAAGTACGTCGCCGGCGAGGACGTCACCGAGCTCGCCTCGATGGCGAAGCTGAAGTCGGGGCGCCTGAAGCGCGAGGTGTCGGACAGCTGCCTGCAGTACTGGGGCGGCATGGGCTTCACCTGGGACAATCCGGTCTCGCGCGCCTACCGCGACGGGCGCCTGGGCTCGATCGGCGGCGGCGCCGACGAGGTGATGCTCGGCATCATCTGCAAGTACATGGGCATCCTGCCGGCCCGGCACGTGAAGAAGGACTGAGCCGGGGGAGGCTGGGAAGCGCGATGTTCCGCAGCCTGCTGGTCGCCAACCGCGGCGAGATCGCGGTGCGCGTGATGCGCACGGCGAAGCGCATGGGCTTGCGCACCATCGCCGTGTACTCGGACGCCGACTGCGACGCCCCCCACGTGCGCGCGGCGGACGCCGCGGTTCACATCGGCGGCTCCTCACCCAGGGAGTCGTACCTCAACATCCAGGCGATTCTCCGGGCCGAAGGCGATGCGGTTCATCCCGGATATGGCTTTCTTTCCGAAAGCGCCGACTTCGCCGAAGCCGTTCTTAAGTCCGGCCGTACCTGGGTGGGCCCTCCCCCCGCCGCAATTCGCGCGATGGGTGACAAGGCGAACGCCAAGGCAGTTGCGGCGAAGGCCGGCGTGCCGGTGCTTCCCACCTATGAGAAAGACCCCGAGTTCCCGGTGATGGTCAAGGCGGTGGCCGGCGGCGGAGGACGGGGAATGCGGTTGGTGCTTTCGAAGAAGGATCTGGAGCACTCCGTAAAGACGGCCGCATCGGAGGCCGAGCATTCCTTTGGCGATTCCCGCATATTGCTCGAGAAGGCGCTGCTCGCGCCACGCCACGTTGAAGTGCAGATTTTCGCGGACAGCCACGGCAATTGCATCCACCTGGGCGAGCGCGACTGCTCGGTGCAGCGCCGGCACCAGAAGATCGTCGAGGAGTCGCCCTCGCCCGCCGTCGACGCGGGCCTGCGCGCCGCCATGGGCGCCGCGGCGATCAAGGCGGCCAAGGCGGTGGGCTACGTGGGCGCAGGCACGGTCGAGTTCCTGCTCGAGGACGGAAAGTTCTGGTTCATGGAAATGAACACCCGCCTGCAGGTCGAGCACCCGGTCACCGAGGCGCTCACCGGCCTCGACCTCGTGGAGTGGCAGCTGCGCGTCGCCGCCGGCGAGCTTCTACCGGCGAAGCAGGAGGATGTGTCCCTGGCCGGCCACGCCATCGAGGTGCGCCTGTGCGCGGAGGACCCGGCGCGCGACTTCCTGCCCCAGGCGGGCAGGCTCGTGCTCTGGCGCCCGTCCGCGGCGGTGCGCGTGGACCACGCGCTCGAATCCGGCGCCGAGATCCCGCCCTTCTACGACTCGATGGTCGCCAAGCTGATCGCGCACGCGCCCACGCGCGATGCCGCGAGGGCGAAGCTTGCGGCCGCGCTCGACGAGACGGTCGCGCAAGGGGTCCTCACCAACAAGGAATTTCTCGCCGCCATCCTGAGGGACCGGCGGTTCGCCGCGGGCGAGGCCACGACGATTTTTCTTTCTACATTCGATTTCGACACCGCAACAGCCGATTTCGGCGAATGGACGGGCTGGAGCAACAATCCGGCGCACCGGTCGCGCGGCAGCGAGGGCTTCTTCCAGCGCAACCCCTCGATCGACCCGGCGCGGCGCGGTGCCGCCAGCGACGGCAGGCTCAGGGCCCCGATGAACGGCCGCGTGGTGGCGGTCAACGCGAAGGCAGGCGAGAAAGTCGAGGCGGGCAAGCCGCTGGT
>JAYRND010000259.1:0-14840 GCA_041904885.1 Burkholderiales bacterium | reverse complement strand
TATAATGTAAGTATATGAAAATACAGCAATTACGCTATGCCTGCGAGGTAGCCCGGCGCGGTCTGAGCGTCTCAGCGGCAGCCGAGGCCCTGCATACGTCGCAGCCCGGGATCTCCAAGCAGATCAAGAGCCTCGAAGACGAGCTGAGGATCGAGATCTTCGTGCGGCACGGCAAGCGCATGGCCGCGGTCACCGAGCCGGGCAAGGCGGTGCTGGCGATCGCCGAGCGGATCCTCGCCGAAGCCGCCAACCTGAAGCGCGCCGGCGAGGAGTTCGCCAACGAGAAGCTGGGCACCCTCACGATCGCCACCACCCACACGCAGGCGCGCTACGCGCTGCCGAAGGCGGTCGCCGCGTTCAAGAAGCGGTACCCGAAGGTCCGGCTCGTCCTGCACCAGGGCAACCCGACGCAGATCTGCGAGATGGTGCGGGCCGGCGAGGCCGATTTCGCCATCGCCACCGAGGCGATCGCCGAGTACCCGGAGCTGGTGTCGCTGCCCTGCTACCAGTGGAACCGCTGCGTGGTGGTGCCGCCGGGCCACCCGCTGCTGCAGGCGCGGCCGCTGACGCTGGAAGCGATCGCGCGGTACCCGGTGGTGACCTACGATTTCGCCTTTGCCGGGCGCTCGCTGATCAACAAGGCGTTCGAGAAGCGCGGCCTTTCGCCCAACGTGGTGCTGACCGCGCTCGATTCGGACGTGATCAAGACCTACGTCGAGCTGGGCCTGGGCGTCGGCATCCTCGCCACGATGGGTTTCGATGCCAGGCGCGACCGCGGCCTGCACGCGCTGGACGCGAGTCACCTGTTCGAGTCGAGCACCACGCGCCTGGGCGTGAAGCGCGGCGCCTGGCTGCGCGGCTACGCCTACGAGTTCATTGAGCTGTTCGCGCCCAGGCTGTCGCGGGGCCTGGTGGAAAAAACCGTGATGGAAAAAGCGGGGACCGCCTACGAACTCTAGGCGTGGGTCCGGATGAAGTTCCGGACTTTCGGGCAGATGACTTCGCGCCAGCGCCGCCCCGAGAAAATGCCGTAGTGGCCGGCGCCCGGCGCGAGATAGTGCTCGCGGTTCTCGCGCGGGATGGAAAGGCAGAGCAGGTGCGCGGCCTCGGTCTGGCCGTTGCCCGAGATGTCGTCGAGCTCGCCCTCGATCGTCAGCAGCGCGGTATCGCGGATCGCCTGCGGCCGCACCAGCTGGTCGCGGATGAACATGCGCCCCTTGGGAAGCGCGAAGTCCTGGAACACCGCGCGGATAGTATCCAGGTAGTACTCCGCCGGCAGGTCGAGCACCGCGTTGTACTCGTCGTAGAAATCGCGGTGCTTCTCGGCCGAGTCGCCGTCGCCGTTGAGCAGGTGATTGAAGTAGTCCCAGTGGGCGGTCATGTGGCGGTCCGGATTCATCGCCACGAAGCCGAGGTGCTGCAGGAAGCCGGGGTAGACGCGGCGCATGAAGCCCGGGTACTTCTCGGGCACGCGCTGGATCACGTGCTGCTCGAACCAGGAGTAGGGCTTGCGCGTGGCGAGGTTGTTCACTGCGGTGGGGCTCTTCCGCGCATCGATCGGCCCGCCCATCATCACCATGGTCTTCGGCGGCGCGACGTCGCCGTCCTGCGCCATCAGCGCCACCGCGCAAAGGACCGGCACGGTAGGCTGGCAGACGGAAATCACGTTCAGGTTCGGCCGGCGCGGGTCGGTGAGGAGCGTGATGAATTCGCGCACATAGTCGACGTAGTCCGCGAGATGGAAAGCGCCCGCCGATAGCGGCACCATGCGCGCATCGACCCAGTCGGTGATCCAGACCTCGTGGTCCGGCAGCAGCGCGCGCACCGTGTCGCGCAGCAGGGTCGCGTGGTGGCCCGAGAGCGGGGCCACCAGCAGCACGCGCGGGTCGGGCGTGCGGCCGTGCCGCGGACCCTCGATCGCGCGCCGGAAATGGATGAGGTTGCAGAACGGCTTCTCGACCTCGACGACGGTCTCGACGGCGACGGTCGCGCCATCGACCGTGGTGCTGTCGATGTCCCAGGCGGGCTTCTCGTAGCGCTGGGTGACGCGCAGGAACAGGTCGCTCGAAGCGGCGATCCGGCGCGCGATCGGCGAATACGTCAGCGGGCTGAACGGGTGCCCGTACCAGCCGAGCGCGGCCTCGGCGGCGACTCGCCAGGGGCCGAGCAGCATGTGCTGCGTCTCATACCATTTGTAGAGCATCCTCCCCTACCATAGCAGAATTGCGGCGGTGCGGCATTGAGCCTACCGGGGGTGCTGCCGACAGGTTCGCGGGTATTCTTCGCGATATGCACAGATTTTTGCGCCGGCTGCTGCGGGCTTCGCTCTGGTCGGCCGCGCTCCTTTGCCTCGCCCTCGCGGCCGCCTACGCCTACCTGCGCCAATCCCTGCCCAAGACCGAGGGCGAGGTCCGGCTCCCGGGTCTCGCCGCGCCGGCGCAGGTGTTGCGCGACCGCTACGGCATTCCCCACATCTTCGCGGCCAGCCCCCGGGACGCGAGCTTTGCTCTGGGCTTCGTGCACGCCCAGGACCGCTTGTGGCAGATGGAAATGAGCCGCCGCATCGCGGCCGGCCGGGTCGCGGAAATCGTCGGCCAGGCCGGGCTGGAGACCGATCGGTTCATGCGCACCTTGGGAGTTCGGCGCGCGGCCGAAGGGAACCTGCGCACGCTGGATGCCGAGACGCGCGAGCTCCTGGAGAGCTACGCGGCGGGCGTCAACTCGTTCCTCGCCTCCGGGCCGGTCCTGCCGATCGAATTCTGGCTGACCGGGGTACAGCCGGAGCCCTGGACCCCGGCCGATTCGGTGGGCTGGATCAAGATGATGGCCTGGGACCTGGGCGGCAACTGGCGCGACGAGCTGCTGCGCATGCGGCTCGCAAAGACTCTGCCCATGGCACGCATTCACGAATTCCTTCCGCCCTACCCCGGCGATCCGCCGCCCGCGCTTCCCGACCTGAAGGAGTTGTACGGCTCGCTCGAGCGCGACGCCGTACGCCTCGCGGGAAGTTTGGAAAAATCGGGGTCTGACCCCATTCTCCCGTCCAACGAAGGTCTGGGTTCAAACAACTGGGTCGTCGCGGGGGCGCGTACGGAAAGCGGCAAGCCGCTGCTCGCGAACGACCCGCACCTGGGCCTGACCGCACCGCCGGTCTGGTACTTCGCGCAAATGACCGCGCCCGGACTCAACGTCATCGGCTCGACCCTGCCCGGCGTCCCCGGCGTGATTCTCGGGCGCAACGAGCGCATCGCCTGGGGCTTCACGAATACCGGCCCCGACGTGCAGGACCTCTTCATTGAGAAGCTGGATGCGAGCGGCGGCTACCTCGCGCCCGAAGGCGCGCGCCCCTTCCAGGTGATCGAGGAGACCATCCGGGTGAAGGGCGCGGAGCCCGAGAAGCTTCGGGTGCGCGTCTCGCGCCACGGCCCGGTGATTTCCGACGTCCTGCGCGCGGCGCAGGAGCTGACGCCGCGCGGCCACGTGCTCGCGTTTTCCTGGACCGCGCTCGCCGAGGACGACCGGAGCATGCAGGCGGCCCTGAAGATCGCGCGCGCCCGGGACTGGGAGAGTTTCCTCGCCGCGGCGAAAGACTTCGAAACGCCGCAGCAGAACATGGTCTACGCCGACGTCGAGGGCAACATCGGCTTCGTCGCCGCCGGGCGTGTGCCGATGCGCAAGCCGGACAACGACCTGAAGGGCATGGCGCCGGCGCCGGGCTGGCTGGCGAAATACGACTGGGCGGGCGCAATCCCGTTCGACGAGCTGCCGCGCAGCTTCAATCCGCAAAGCGGCGCCATCCTCACTGCGAACCACCGCATCACGCCGACGGGCTACCCGCACCTGATCAGCTCGAGCTGGGATCCGCCCTTCCGCGCCGACCGCATCCAGGCGCTGCTCGACGCGACGCCGAAGCACGGCGTGCCCAGCTTCGCCCGCATTCAGGCGGACGTGACCTCGCTCGCGATGCGCGAGCTCCTGCCCAGGCTGCTCGCCACGCGGCCGCGCAGCGAGCAGGCACGCAAGGCGCTCGAGCAGCTGCGCGCCTGGGACGGGACCATGAGCGCGGACCGCGCCGAGCCGCTGATCGCCTGGGCCTGGTGGCGGGAACTGACGCGTGCCATCTACGCCGACGAACTGGGCGACGCTTTCCGCCAGAGCTGGCTCGCGCGCGCGGTGTTCCTGACCAAGGTGCTCTCGGGCGACCCGGAATCGGCGCGCTGGTGCGACGACGTGCGCACTCCGGCGACAGAAACCTGCGAAGAGCAGCTCTCGCAGTCGCTCGACGCCGCGCTCGCCGACCTGGGCCGGCGCTACGGCGCCGAGCCTTCGCAGTGGCGCTGGGGCGAGGCGCACGCCGCGCGCCACGAGCATCGCCCGTTCGGCCGCCAGCCCCTGCTCGCCCGAGTCTTCGACATCCGGGTGCCCACGCCGGGCGACACCTATACCGTGAACGTGGGCCGCAACGTCATGAGCAACGAAGCCGAGCCCTACGCCAACCGCCATGCCGCCAGCCTGCGCGCGATCTACGACCTCTCGGACCCGGAAAAGTCGCTCTACATCCATTCCGGCGGCCAGTCCGGCAACCTGCTCTCCGAGCACTACGACGCGTTCAGCAGGGCCTGGGCGAAGAACGAGTACATCCCGATGCGCGCCGAGCGCAAGGCGCTCGAGGCCGAGCCCCATCAGCTGCTGCGGCTGGTTCCCCTAAGGTAGAGGTTGTTCGCCGCCAGCGCGGCGATGACGATCGCCGCGCCGCCCAGCTCGATCGCCGCGAAGCTGCGGCCTAGCCCGGCCTCGATGGCGAAGACGATGATGGGGATCAGGTTCAGCATCAGCATGGCGTTGAGTGCGCCCAGGTGCTTGACGCCGTTGTTGAAGCCGAGCACTCCCAGCACCACGGTGAAGACCACGAAATAGGCGAGCTGCCACTTCACGGACCAGACCTGCTCGAACGTCGGCAGCGTCGAGTAGCCCATGGCGATCGTGAAGGCGTCGATCGCGACCAGGCCCACGGTCCCGGGAATGCAGGTGAGCACCGTCATGCGCAGCGGCGACCAGCCCGCGAAATGGCCGCCCGCCATGGTGTAGACCACCCAGCTCACCGCGCCAAGGAACACCAGCAGGTCGCCCAGCAGGGACCCGCCGCCGAGCACCTGCGACGGATCTGCCTTCGTCACCACCAGCAGCACGCCGCCGATCGCCGCGGCGATGCAGCCGACCGTGAACGGCGCCGGGCGCAGCCCTCGCAGGGCCCAGAACGCAAGCGCGGTCATCGGCGTCTGCAGGGCCATGATGATCGATGCATGCTCGGGGCGCGTAAACGAGAGGCCCCACCAGACGAGGACGTTGAAGCCGCAGAAGCCGACCAGGCCGTACACCGCGGCGGGAAGGAAGCGGCCCTGGTAGCGCAGCGACTTCCGCCCTTCGGCGATCCACAGAATGGCGACGAACAGCAGCACGCCGAACGCGTAGCGGAACGCGCCGAGGAAGAACGGATCGAGCACCGGCAGCGTGCGCTTGGCGACCGAGAACAGCGCGCCCCAGGAGGCGATCGCGATCCCGAGCCAGACCAGGCCCTTCAATAGCGAGGCCCGGTCTATTTTCTAAGCCGCTTTCTTCTCGTCCCGCAGCGCCCGGCGCAGGATCTTGCCGACGTTGGTCTTCGGCAACTCGGAGCGGAACTCCACGTATTTCGGCCGCTTGTAGCCCGTGAGCTGCTCGTGGCAGTGCTTGAGCACGTCGGCCTCGGTGAGCGCCGGGTCCTTCTTGACGATGAAGAGCTTGGGCACCTCGCCCGAATGCTCATCGGGCACGCCGATGGCGGCGACTTCCAGCACGCCGGGCATCATCGCCACCACCTGCTCGAGCTCGTTCGGGAACACGTTGAAGCCCGACACGAGGATCATGTCCTTCTTGCGGTCGACGATCCGCACGTAGCCGCGCTCGTCCATCACGCCTACGTCGCCAGTCTTGAGCGCGCCATCCCTGGTCATGACCTTGGCGGTCTCCTCGGGCCGCTGCCAGTACCCCTTCATCACCTGCGGACCCGAGATGCAGATCTCGCCCTCCTGGCCCACGGGCAGGATGTTCTCGTTGTCGTCGCGGATGGTGATCGTCGTTCCCGGCACCGGCAGGCCGATCGTGCCGGTGAACTCCTTGAGGTCCACCGGGTTGGTGGTGGCGACCGGGGAAGTCTCGGTCAGCCCGTAGCCCTCCAGGATCGGCACGCCCGTCGCCTTGTGCCAGCGGTCGGCCACCGCCTTCTGCATGGCCATCCCGCCCGCCGAAGCAAGGCGCAGCTTGGAGAAGTCGATGCTGGAGAATTCCGGGTGGTTGAGCAGCGCGTTGTAGAGCGTGTTCAAGCCGCTGATGGCGCTGAAGCGGTTGTTCTTCAATTCCTTGATGAAGCCGGGAATGTCGCGCGGGTTCGGGATCAGCAGGTTGCAGCCGCCGTCGCGCAGCATGAAGAGGCAGTTACAGGTGAGCGCGTAGATGTGGTACAGCGGCAGCGGCGCGACCATGACCAGCGGGTCGTTCTCGTCGCGCGTCGGCGAGAACCAGGCCGACACCTGCTCCATGTTTGCGACGACGTTGCGGTGCGTGAGCATGGCGCCCTTGGACACCCCGGTGGTGCCGCCCGTGTATTGCAGGAACGCGATGTCCTCCGGACCGACCTCGACCTTCTTCAGTAGCTGGCCCGAGCCCTCGCTGATCACGTCGTTGAAGCGAAGCGCGCCCGGCAGGTCGAAAGCCGGCACCAGCTTTTTCACGTTGCGCACCACGAAGTTGACGATCAGGCCCTTGAATCCGAGCAGGTCGCCGAGGCTCGCGACCACGATGTGCTTGACCGGCGTTTTCGGCAGCACCTGCTCGAGGGTGGTGGCGAAGTTCTCCAGGATGACGATCGCCTCGGCACCCGAATCCTTCAGCTGGTGCTCGAGCTCGCGCGGGGTGTAGAGCGGGTTGACGTTCACCACCGTATAGCCCGCGCGCAGGACGCCGAACACGGCGGCGGGATACTGCAGGACGTTCGGCATCATCACCGCCACCCGCGCTCCCTTCGCCAGCCCCTTCGACTGCAGCCAGGCGCCGAACGCGGTGGAGAGCCGGTCCACGTCGTCGAACGTGATCGTCTTGCCCATGCAGATGTAGGCCGGGCGCGCGCGGTACTTGCCGATGTTGTCGTCGAAAAGATGCGGGATCGAACGGTAGGCGTCGACGTTGATGTCCGCGGGCACGCCCTTGGGATAGCTCTTCAGCCAAATTTTTTCCATCGGGACTCCTCCTGAGAAGAATTCTAGCCTAGAGCACTGCCCGGACCCCGCCCAGGGCGCGCGCCGCGAGGGGCGCGGCAAGGCCGCCTGCGCCGATCGCCACGTACGCGCAGACCCAGGCCGTCGCACTTGCCTGCCCGCCGGCAAGATCGAGCGTGGCGCCGAACAGTGCCGGCCCGAGCATGCCGCCGGCGAATCCGGCGAGCGAGTACAGCCCGAGCGCGGCGCCGCGCAGCTCGGCGGGCACTGCGCCGACCAGGCCCGCGGTCAGCGTGCCCGAATCCGCCATCACCAGGAGCGCATGCGCGACCAGCAGCGCCAGTACGATCGCCCAGTGCACGGGGGCGATGAGCGCAAGCACAACGCCAGTGGCGCCTGAGGCGACCATCGCGATCAAAATCCAGCGCCCGCGGCCGATCCGCAGCGCCACCTCGTTGCCGAGGATGGAGGACGGCACCGCGACCAAGTTGACCAGCGCGGCGATCGCAGCGAGGTTCCACGGGAACTCCAGGCCCGGCGCCTGCAGGCCCGCGGAGAACGCGAGAAAAGCGACCATCCAGCCGCGCGAGCCGAACAGCTCGATGCAATGCACCGTGTAGCCGGCGGTATAGCCCGCGGCAGCGCGAATGGCGACGACTTTTCGCCAGGCGGCCACGGGAAAGAGGGTGGCCAGCGAGAATTCGATGCGCTTGCTTTCCTGAACCTCGATTCTGCGAACGAAAGCAAGGACAACAAGTCCCGCAAGCAGCGGCCCCGCCGCCGACACCACGAACGCCGACTTCCAGCCGTACTCGGCGTCGAGATATCCGGCGAGCGCAAGCGATAGCGCCGTACCGATGCCGAAAAAAGAGGTGTAGAAGGCGATGTAGCGGCTCTGCGAGGGACCGCTGACGCGGTCCGAAAGCAGCCGCAGTCCGGGCATGTAGGTTCCCGCGACGCCCGCCCCGAGCAGTGCCTGGAACAGCACCGCGCTCCAGAATCCGCTGGCGGCGGCGCCGAAGCCGGCGGCGCCCAGGACCGCCAGCCCGCTGCCCACGGCGTAGATCCTCCTGCCGTCGACGCGATCGGTAAGCGCGGTCCAGTACGAAACCGTCGCGATGTAGCCGCCGAAGAAAGCGCTGCCGACCAGGCCAGCCTCGGCGTTGCTCAGCCGCCAGAGGTCGCGCAGTTCCGGCAGCAGCGCCGCATAGGTCGCGAAGCCCAGCATCGAAAGGACGTGGGCCCCGATGAGGACGTACGCGGGATTCAGCGGTGCCTGAACTTCGGCTTGCGCTTCTCGACGAAGGCGGCCATGCCTTCCTTCTGGTCGTCCAGCGCGAACGCCGCGTGGAACAGGCGCCGCTCGAAAAGCACGCCTTCCGAGAGCGTGCTCTCGTAGGCGCGGTTGACCGCCTCCTTGACCATCATCACCACCGGCAGCGAATAGGCGGCGATCTTCTCGGCGGCGGCGAGCGCTTCCTCGAGCAGCTTCTCCGCCGGCACCACGCGCGACACGAGGCCGGCGCGCTCGGCCTCGGCCGCGTCCATCATCCGCGCGGTCAGGCACAGGTCCATCGCCTTCGCCTTGCCCACCGCGCGCGGCAGGCGCTGCGTGCCACCCGAGCCGGGCAAGATGCCGAGATTGATTTCCGGCTGCCCGAATTTCGCCGTCTCCGCGGCGATGACGATGTCGCACATCATGGCCAGCTCGCAGCCGCCGCCCAGGGCGAAGCCGGCGACCGCGGCGATCACGGGCTTGCGTACGCTGCGGAGGTGCTCCCAGTCGCGCGTGATGTAGTTCGTCCGGAACGCGTGCTGGAAGTCGAAATCCTTCATCGCGCCGATGTCGGCGCCCGCCGCGAAGGCCTTGTCGTTGCCGGTGATGACGATGGCGCCAATGCCGTCGTCGGCGTCGAAGCCGTGCAACGCTGCGCCCAGCTCCTGCATCAGCTTGGGCGCGAGCGCGTTCAGCTGCTTCGGCCGGTTGAGCGTGATCAGCGCGACGCGGCCCCGGATTTCGGTGTTGATGTAGTCGTAGCCCATGCGTTCGATTTTAGCTAAGCTAGGTCCATGGAACCTGTCCTCGTTTCGCTCGACGCGGCGATTTTGCCCGGCGTCCTGCGCGTTACGCTGAATCGGCCGGAAAAGCTGAACGCCTTCAATCCGGCGCTGCACGAGGGACTGGCCGCGGCGATGGCGCGCGCGGAGTCCGAGAGCGAGGTGCGCTGCGTGCTGATCACGGGAGCGGGGCGCGGCTTCTGCGCCGGCGCCGATCTCACCCAGCGCGACCTGAAATCCTCCGCGCCGATCGACCTCGGCGCGGGCCTGGACGCCTGGTACAACCCGCTCGTGCGGCGCATGCGCGCGCTGCCCAAGCCGATCGTGTGCGCCGTCAACGGCGTGGCGGCGGGCGCCGGCGCGAATTTCGCGCTCGCCTGCGACATCGTCTTCGCCGCGCGCTCCGCCTCCTTCATCCAGGCCTTCATCAAGATCGGGCTCGTGCCCGATTGCGGCGGCACGTACTTCCTGCCGCGACTCGCGGGAATGCAGCGCGCGATGGCGCTGGCGATGACCGGCGACCGGTTGTCGGCCGAGGACGCCGAGCGCTGGGGAGTGATCTGGAGGTGCGTCGATGATTCGGAGCTGAAGAATGAATCGGAGAGAATGGCCCTGTCGCTCGCAAGTGGCCCGACGCGCTCGATCGGCCTGGTGAAGAAGGCGCTGTACGACTCGGAGCGCAACAGCCTCGCGGCGCAGCTCGACCTGGAGCGCGACCTGCAGCGCGAGGTCGGCAGGGGCAACGACTACCGCGAAGGCGTGACCGCTTTCCTGGAAAAGCGCAAGCCTGTCTTCAAGGGAAACTGATGCTTCGGTTGCGACGCCTCGCGGGTCTCACGCTTGGCCTCGCCTGCGCTCTGGCGCAGGCCGCGACCGGCCTGGCAGAGCTGCCGGGCATTGCGGGCGACGGGCCGGTAACGGTGTTCTATCCAACGAGCGTCGCGTCAGCGACCGTGAAGAGAGGTCCTTTCACGCTCCAGGTCGCGGAGAACGCCGCGCCTGCGCGCGGCAATGGTCGCCTGGTTATCCTCTCGCACGGCTCCGGCGGCAACCCGTGGGTGCACAGCGACCTCGCGAGTGCGCTGGTCGAGGCGGGCTTCGTGGTGGCGATGCCCGAGCACCGGGGCGACAACTTCCGCGACCGCGGCAAGCCCGGCCCCGAAAGCTGGAAGCGACGGCCTGCCGAGGTCTCGCGGGCGATCGACGCGGTCGCACGCGACCCGCGCTTCGCTCCGCTGCTCGCGACCGACAAGGTCGGCGTCTACGGCATGTCGGCCGGCGGCCACACCGCGCTCAGCCTCGCCGGCGGACGCTGGTCGGAGATCAGCTTTCGAGGGCACTGCGAGCACAACCTCGCCGAGGATTTCGCCGCCTGCGTCGGGCTCGCGACCTCTCTCACGGGCGGCTGGACGGATGCGTTCAAGATGTGGACGGCTCGCTGGGTCTTCGCATGGCGCTTCAACGACCCGACCTGGCAGACCCATATCGATCCACGCGTGAAGGCAATCGTCGCGGCAGTGCCCTACGCCGCCGACTTTGACATGGCGTCGCTCGCCACACCGCCGGTGGCGCTGGGGATCGTCAATGCGGGCAAGGACATCTGGCTGAAGCCGCGCTTTCACGCGCTTGCGGTGCTCAAGGCCTGCCCATCCTGCGTGATGGTCGCCGACCTGCCGACCGCCGGCCACGGCGCGATGCTATCGCCGCTGCCGCCCGGGCTGGTGGGCAACATCGGCGCGCTGCTGAACGACCCGCCGGGCTTCGACCGCAAGCTGCTGCCCGAAGTCGACCGCAGGATCGTCGACTTCTTCAAGAGGCACCTGTGAATTTCCCGCTCTCCCGGGCCGACCTCGAGGCCGCCGCGCGCCTCGTGCATTCGGTCATGGCGCCGACTCCGCAGCTCTCCTGGCCGCTGCTCAACGCGCGCGCCGGCTGCGAGCTCTGGGTCAAGCACGAGAATCACACCGCCACCGGCGCGTTCAAGATCCGCGGCGGGCTGGTCATGCTCGACGCGCTGAAGAAGGCGTACCCACAGCTGCCGGGTGTGGTGAGCGCGACGCGCGGCAACCACGGCCAGTCGCTCGCCTTCGCCGGGCGGCGCTATGGCGTGCGCACCGTAATCGTGGTCCCCTACGGCAATAGCCGCGACAAGAACGCGGCGATGCGAGCCTGGGGCGCCGAGCTCATCGAGCACGGCCGCGATTTCGATGAGGCGAAGGAGCATGCGTACGCGCTCGCGAAGCGCGACGGCCTCACCCCGATCGGACCGTTCCATCCCGAGCTCGTTGCCGGCGTCGGCAGCTACGCGCTGGAACTGTTTTCGGCGGTCGCGGACCTGGAGGCCGTATACGCGCCGATCGGCTGCGGTTCGGGCATCTCCGGCCTCATCGCGTGGCGCGATGCGCTCGGACTGAAGACCAGGGTGGTAGGCGTCGTCTCGGCGGGCGCCGACTGCTACGCGCTTTCCCTCGAGCAGGGCAAGCCCGTGGAAACCGCGAGCGCGGACACTTTCGCCGACGGAATGGCGGTGCGCGTACCGGTTCCCGCCGCGCTGGAGATCATCGGCAAGGGCGCCGATCACGTCGTGCGCGTGACCGATGACGAGGTGAAGGCCGCGGTGCGCCACTTCTACAGCGATACGCACAACCTCGTCGAGGGTGCCGGCGCCGCGCCGCTCGCGGCGCTGCTGAAGGAAAAGCGCGACCCGGGAAAGCGCTACGCGGTCATCGCCTCGGGCGGCAACATCGACCGCGAGATGTACCTCGACGCGCTCGGCAGCTAGCGGCGCTCCAGCGCGAGCAGGGCGCGCTTGCGCCCGAGGCCGCCCGCATAGCCGGTCAGGCTGCCGTCGGCGCCCATCACGCGATGGCAAGGCACGATGACGCCGATGGGGTTGCGGCCGGTAGCCGCGCCCGCGGCGCGCGCGCTCCCCGGGCGGCCGGCGCGGCGCGCAAGCTCGCCGTACGTGAGCGTCTCGCCGAAGCGCACCTTTGAAATCTGCTTCCATACGGAGCGCTGGAATGTGGTTCCCTGGGGGTCGAGCGTCACGCCGAAATGCCGGCGCTTGCCCGCGAAATACTGGGCGAGCTCGCGCCGGGCTCGGCGCAGCACGGGATGACGGCGGTCCAGCCGCCAATCGCGCCGCCCCGGGAAATGCTTCTGGCCCTTGAAATAGGCGCCGGCAAGCCCTTTCGCCGTCGCCGTGAGAAACATCGTTCCATAAGGGCTTTCATACTGGTCGTAGGCAAGCATGTTCATTCCTTTGCGGTTGAGTTCCAGAGTTGCATGACGGCGTAGGCGCGCCAGGGGTGCCAGGCCTCCCCTTTTTCCAGCACGCGCCGGGGATCCCGCTCGCCCAGTGCGCGCATCACGCCGAGGTCGGTATGCGGGAAGGCGTCCGGCCACGCGAGCGCGCGCATGGCGATGTACTGCGCGGTCCATTCGCCGACGCCGGGCAGAGCGCGAAGCTTCTCCAGCACCGCTTCGACGTCGGCGTTGGGCACGAGATCCAGTTCCCCGTCCGCGACCGCGCGCGCGAGCGCGATCACGCTGCGAGCGCGCGCGCCGGGCATTCCCAGTCGCGCGACCTGCCCGTAGGGAAGACCGGCGATCTTCTCGGCGGAAGGAAAGGTTCGATGGATCGACGGAAAAGGCGTTTCCAGCGCGTTGCCAAAGGCGGCCGCCAGCCGTCCCGCGACGGTGCGGGCTGCCGCCACCGTCACCTGCTGGCCGAGGATGGCGCGCACCGCAACCTCGAAGCCGTCGAAAGCGCCTGGCACGCGCAGCCCGGGATGCTTCGCTGCGAGCGCGCCCAGCGCCGCGGCAACTTCCGAAGGATTGCAGGCGAGATCCATCAACGACTTGACGCGGGAGAGCACCGGGGGCAGCGCCTTGGCGAGCGAGGCAGCGACCGTCACTCGCAGCGCCGGCTTTCGGGGCGATGGCGAAACCTCGATCCACCCGGTGTGAATCCTGCCCTCCAGGACGATGCGCGCGCTGCGACGGTAGCTGCCCTCCTCGACTGCCTCCACGCCCGCGACCGTACGCGCGGCAAGGAAAGCGCTCAGCACGGGCCAATCGTAGGGCGGGCGAAAGCTCAGCTCGAACTGCAGCGCATCCGCGGGCGCGGCGCCGCCGCCCGCCATGCGCCGGCGAAGCTGGCCGGGCTGCAGCCGGTAGCGCTGCTTGAAGAGAGCGTTGAAGCGCCGCAGGCTGCCGAAGCCGCTGGCGAACGCCACCTCGGTCACCGGGAGCGAAGTGTCGGTCAGCAGCCGCTTGGCGAGCAGGAGGCGCTGCGTCTGCGCGAATTCGACCGGCGAGACGCCGAATTCCGCGCCGAATGCGCGCCGCAGGTGGCGATCGCTGATGCCGAGGCGGGCGGCGACCGCGTCCAGGCCTTCGTCGTCGAGGGTGCGGTCCTCGATCAGGCTGGCCGCGGCCTGCGCGAGGCGCGTGGTCGCATCCACGCTGGCGTTGCCCGGCGCGAGCTCCGGCCGGCAGCGCAGGCAGGGCCGGTAGCCGCCGGACTCCGCCGCGGCCGCGCTCGGATAGAAGCGGCAGTTCTCGCGCCGGGGCGGCTTGACCGTGCAGACCGGCCGGCAATAGATGCGCGTCGAGGACACGCCGACGAAGAAGCGGCCGTCGAAGCGCGCGTCGCGCGCCCGTAGCGCGCGGTAACAGGTGTGGGGATCGAGCGTCATGCGTGCATTCTGGCCGCCGCGGGGGCCGTTGGCTAGCCGTTTTCGGACCTCGCGGCGCCAGGTCCGAAAACGGCGAGCAGACCTCTCTCGCGGAAGGGATGATGGCGCAGTGCGTGCCGCCGACTACAGCCGTCTGGTCCTGCTCGCCGCCCTTTGGGGCGCGTCCTTCATCTTCATGCGTGTTGCCGCGCCGGCGTTCGGCCCGGTGTTGACGGCCGAGGGCCGGCTCCTGCTCGCGGGAATAGTGCTCGCCGCCTGGTTCCGCGGAACCGGCTTCGACCCGCAATGGCGGCAGCACTGGCGCGCCTATTGTGCGATCGGGTTGGTGAACATGGCGCTGCCCTCCCTTCTCTACGCCTTCGCGCTGAGCCACATTCCAGCGTCCATCGGAGCCGTGCTCAACTCGACCGCGCCGATGTTTGGCGCCCTGCTCGCCGCCCTGTTCCTCGGCGAGCGCTTCGGCGGCCGCAAGGCCGGCGGCTGCGTCGCGGGCATCGCCGGCGTCGCGCTGGTCGTGCAGCCGGGCGCGTTCGCCGATACGCCCATGTTCGCGGCCGCGGCCGTCGCGTGCCTCGCGGCCTGCCTGTGCTACGGGTACAACGGCGTGCTGATGAAGCGAATGGCTGCCGGAGTCCCGTCGCGCGGCATAGCCGCCAGCAGCCAGATCGCGGCAGCCCTGATGCTGCTGCCGCTGGTCCCGTTCTCTCCGCCCGCGGCGATCGGTGCGATCGCCGCCGCCAACCGGCTCGCCCGCGCCCGGCGTGGCAACGCGCTCGGCGTCGTCATGTAATTACGCCTCAACAGCGACGTCGGTGCGGCGCGCGCGCGC
>JAYRND010000258.1:0-5911 GCA_041904885.1 Burkholderiales bacterium | reverse complement strand
GTTCAAACAGGGTCTTGATTTTGTTCAGGTCTGCCGAGCCTTCTACTCCCAGCAATTTTTCCGGGTTCAGCCGGCCGAGCAGGAGGTTCGCGTCGGTGATGGTCGGTTCGCTGCCGCCGCGCCCGTAGCAGATGGGTCCGGGGTTCGCGCCGGCGCTGCGCGGCCCCACGCGCAGCATGCCGTCGTCGCCGACGGAGGCGATCGAGCCGCCGCCTGCGCCGATGGTGTGCACGTCCACCATCGGCACGTGCACGGGCATCGCGTACTCGATCTCCAGTTCCGAGGAAACCTGCGGCACGCCGGCGCGGATTACGCCGACGTCGGTAGAGGTTCCGCCCATGTCGTAGGTGATGGCGTTCGGGAAGCCGGCCGCCGCGGTCACTCCGGCGGCCGCGATGATGCCGGAGGCGGGGCCCGACATCACCGTGTTGACCGCGGTCTCGGCGGCGAGCACGGCGCTCACGGTGCCGCCGTTGCCCTGCATGACGAGCAGGTCCGCGCCGAAGCCGCGCCGGCGCAGCTCGTCGGCGAGCGTCTTCAGGTAGCGGTCGAGCACCGGCTGCACGGCGGCGTTGACCGCGGCCGTCACGCCGCGCTCGTATTCCCGGTATTCGGCCAGGATGCGGTGCCCCGCGGTCACGTAGGCGTTGGGCCAGAGCTCGCGCGCGATCTCGAGCGCGCGCGCCTCGTGCGCGGGATTGATGTAGCTGTGCAGGAAGTGCACGACCAGCGATTCGCAACCCGCCGCGAGCAGCTCGCGCACGGCTTGCCGCACGCCGGCTTCCTGCAGAGGCGTCACCACTTCGCCCGCCGCGTCCATGCGCTCCAGAGCCTCGCAGCGCAACTCGCGCGGGATCAATGGCTCGAAGCTGCCCGTGAGGCCGTAGGGCTTGGGGCGCGTGCGCCGGCCGAGTTCCAGCACGTCGCGAAAGCCGCGGGTGGTGATGAGCCCGGTGCGCGCAAGTTTTCGCTCCAGCAGCGCGTTCGTCGTGGTGGTCGTGCCGTGGACGATGAGGGAAAGGTCTTTCAACTCGACGTCGACTTTCTGCAAGGCGGACAGCACGCCGAACGCCTGGTTTTCAGGAGTGGTCGGCACCTTGGCGAACCGGACCTCGCCGCTGCGTCCCTGGAGCGCGATCAGGTCGGTGAACGTGCCCCCGACGTCGATGCCCGCGATCCAGCCGCCGCCCGCACTCATAGCGACTGGTACCGCTCGCGGACTTCGGCCAGGGCGCCCGAACCGCGGATGTGGCCCTGTTCGATGAGGTAGGCGCGGTCGGCCACCGAGTCGGCGAAGTTGACGTTCTGCTCGGAGAGGAGGATCGCCAGGCCCTCGCGCTTCAGATCGCGGATGGTGTGCGCCATCTGCTCGACGATTACCGGCGCGAGCCCCTCGGACGGCTCATCCAGGAGCAGCGCCGCCGGGTTGCCCATCAGCGTGCGCGCGATGGTCAGCATCTGCTGCTCGCCGCCGGACATGCGGCCGCCCAGGCGCGCCTTCATGCGCCCCAGGTTGGGAAAGATCTCGAACAGCCGCGCCGCCGTCCAGGTGGGGGCGCCGGCGCGCGGCGGCTGGCGGCCGACCTCGAGGTTCTCGGTCACGGTCAGGTCGGTGAAGATGCGCCGGTCCTCGGGAACGTAACCCAGGCCCAGTCGCGCGATGCGATAGGCGGGCAGGCGGTCGATGCGCTCGGCGCGGAACTTCACCTCGCCCGCGCGCAATGGCAGCAGCCCCATCAGCGTCTTCAGGGTGGTGGATTTCCCCGCGCCGTTGCGGCCCAGCAGCGCAACCACCTCGCCCGCGCGCACCTCGAGCGCGAGGTCGAAGAGGATCTGCGCGCGGCCGTACCCCGCGACCAGGCCGCGTGCCTCAAGCATGGCCGGCTCCCGAGCCCAGGTAGACCTCCCGCACGCGCGCGTTCGACCGCACCTCCTCGGGCACGCCTTCGGCGATCAGCTCGCCCTCGGCGAGCACGATGATGCGGTCGGCGTGCGTGAACACCACGTCCATGTCGTGCTCGGTGAAGAGGACCGCGATCTTCGAGCCGCGCGCGAGGTCGGCGGCGAGGCGCATCAGCTCGTCGCGCTCCTTCGGCGCCATGCCGGCGGTGGGCTCGTCCATGAGGAGCAGCCGCGGCTGGTTGGCGAGCGCGATCGCCAGCTCCACGCGCTTCAGGTCGCCGTAGGCGAGCAGGGAGCAGGCGCGATCGGCCTGCTCGCGCATGCCCACGCGATCAAGCAGCATATCGGCGTCTTTCACGAATTCATCCTTGCTCATCGAAAGAAAGGAAAACAGCCTTCGATGATGCGAGAGCAGGGCCATCTGCACGTTCTCGCGCACGGTCATCGAGCCGAAGGTGGCGGTGATCTGGAACGTGCGCCCGACGCCGAGGCGCCAGATGGCGCGCGGCGCGAGCCCCGCCAGGCTGCGTCCCTCGAACTCCACCGTGCCCGCGTCGGGCTCGATCTGGCCGTTGACCATGTTGAAGCAGGTGGTCTTGCCGGCGCCATTGGGCCCGATCATCGCCAGCAGCTCGCCGGCGGCCACCGCGAAGCTCACGCCGCGCACCGCCTGCACGCCGCCGAAGGATTTTGAGAGGTTTCTGACCGCGAGGACCGTCATGCGCCGCGCGCCTTCAGGCGGTTGCTGACGAACCCGGCGATCCCTTGCGGGAAGGCGAGGACCAGGAACAGGATCACGGCGCCGATCACGGCGCGCCAATAGTCGATGTTGCGCGCGACCGTGTCCTGCAGCCAGGTGAACAGCGCCGCGCCCCAGACCGGCCCCGTCAGCGTCTGCAGGCCGCCCAGCAGGACGATCACCAGGCCGTCCACCGAGCGCGTGACGGCCATGGTCTCGGGCGAGATCGAGCCCTTGGAGAACGCGTAGAGCGCGCCGGCGATGCCGGCAAAGAGGCCGGCCAGGGCGAACCCCGCCCATTGCAGCCGCCGCACGTCCATGCCGATCGCGTCCGCGCGCAGCGGGGAGTCGCGCGCGGCGCGCAGCGCGTAGCCGAAGGGGGAGTAGAGCGCGCGCCACAGGACGCCGATGGCGGCGGCGCAGACGAAGAACGTCAGCAGGTAGTAGGCGGTCTTCGACGCCAGCCAGGGCGCCGGCCAGACGCCCACGATGCCGTTGGATCCGCCCGTGAACGCGTCCCACTGGAACACGACCGACCAGGCGATCTGCGCGAACGCGAGCGTAAGCATGGCGAGGTAGATTCCCGAGAGCCGCACGCAGAACCAGCCGAACACGACCGCGCCCAGTCCCGCGACGAGAGGCGCGAGCGCCAGTGCGAGCTCCATGGGCAGCTTCTCGCGCAGCAGGAAGATCCCCGCGGCGTAGGCGCCCAGGCCGAAATAGGCGGCGTGGCCGAACGAGTGCAGGCCGGCCGGCCCCATGATGAAGTGCAGGCTGACGGCGAAGAGCGCGAACAGCAGGATGTCCGTCATCAGCACGAGCGTGTATCCGCCCGAGAGCAGGGGGAGGGCGAGCAGCGCAGCGGCGACGGCGCCGAGCGCGGCCAGCACCGGCTTCGAAGGCGGTGCCAGGGGCTGCTCCGCTGTCCCGGGCCCGCGCGCTTGCGCTGGCACCCGGCCGAACAAGCCCCAGGGCCGCAGCACCAGCACCAGCGCCATGACGATGAACTCGGCCACCAGCGTGACCTGCGAGAAGCCCAGGCCGATGCAGAACGACTTGATCTGCGCGATCAGCAGCGCGGCGACAAATGCGCCGCCGATGGAGCCGAGGCCGCCGACCACCACCACCACGAAGGCGTCGGACACCACCGACAGGTCGATCAGCAGGGTGGCGGGCTCGCGCGGGATCTGCAGCGCGCCGCCCAGCCCGGCCAGGAACGCGCCGAGCGCGAACACGCCGGTGAAGAGCCATTTCTGGTTCACTCCGAGCGCGGCGGCCATCTCCCGGTCCTGGGTGGCGGCGCGCACCAGCGTGCCCCAGCGCGTGCGCGTGAGGACCAGCCACAGCGCGAGCAGCATCAGCGGGCCGAAGCCGATCAGGAACAGGTCGTACTCGGGAAACGCGGCCTTGCCGATGGCGAGGGCGCCGGAGAGGCCGGGCGCCCGCGGCCCGAGGATGTCCTCCGATCCCCATTGCCAGAGGGCATAGTCCTTTGCCACCAGCACCAGGGCGAAGGTGGCCAGCAGCTGGAGCAGCTCCGGCGCCGCGTAGATGCGGCGAAGCAGCAGCATTTCGACCAGGGCCCCTACGGCCGCCACCGTCAGCGCCGCCACGGGTACCGCCCACCAGAAGCCGATCTTCGCGGCGCAGCCGACGGCGATGTACATCCCCAGCATGTAGAGCGAGCCGTGGGCGAAGTTGACGATCCGGGTGACCCCGAAGATCAGGGACAGGCCGGCGGCGACCATGAAGAGCGACGAGGCGCTCGCCAAGCCATTCAGAAACTGTATGAAGAACGATTCGTAACTCATTGCTTATAAAAAGAATCGCCGGGTGGAACCCGGCGAGTTCTTCGACCCGGCGGCCGGGTCTAGTCCTTGCGCATCGCCCGCACTTCCTCGAACGGTGGCAGGAAGTTGGCGCCGTCGGCAAAGCGCCAGTTCACCATCACGCCCTTGCCGTTCTTGTTGGCCAGCTGGCCGACGTAGGCGCCCATGGTCGACTGGTTATCGATCGGCCGCCAGACGATCGGCCCGATGGGGGTGTCCATCTCCATGCCCTTCATGGCCGCGATCATCTTCTCGGTGTCGGTGCCGCCGGCGCGCTTGAGCATGTTGGCGACCGTGTACATGGTCGAGTATCCGACGATCGAGCCCAGGCGCGGATAATCCTTCCACTTCGCCTGGTACGCGGCGAGGAATTTCTGGTGCGCCGGCGTCTTGATCTCGTTCCAAGGGTAGCCGGTGACGTACCAGCCGTTGGGCGTCTCTTCCTTGAGCGGGTCGAGGTACTCGGGCTCGCCGGCGAGCAGGTTGAAGACCACCGTGTTCTTGAACAGGCCGCGCGTATTGCCCTCGCGCACGAACTTCTGCAGGTCGGCGCCAAAGAGCGACGAGAAGATGGCGTCGGGCTTGGCGTCCGCCAGCGCCTGGACCACCGCGCCGGCCTCGATCTTGTTGAGCGCGGGCGCCTGCTCGGCAACGAACTGCACGCCGGGCTGCGCCTTGGCAAGCAGCTTCTTGAACGAGGCGGTGGCCGACTGGCCGTATTCGTAGTTGGGATAGACGATCGCCCAGCGTTGTTTTTTGAGCTTGGCCGCGTCCGGCACCAGCATCGCCACCTGCATGTAGGTCGAGGGGCGGATGCGGAAGGTGTAGCGGTTGCCGTTCTCCCACACGATCTTGTCGGTGAGCGGCTCGGCGGCGATGAACACGACCTTGCGCTGGTTGGCGAGGTTGGACACCGCCAGGCCGATGTGCGAGGCGAACGTCCCCATCAGCAGCGAGACGTTTTCGCGCGTGAGCAGCTCTTCGGCGGCCCGCACCGCGTCGCCGGGGTTGCCGCCGTCCTCGCGCGAGATCACCTCGATCTTGCGGCCGCCGATGCCGCCCGCCTTGTTGATCTCCTCGAGCGCCAGCTCCCAGCCCTTCTTGTACGGCTCGAGGAAGGCGGGGAAAAGCTTGTAGCTGTTCAGCTCGCCGACCTTGATCGCCTGCGCCTGCGCGCCGAGGGAAACCAGGGCGGCGGCCCCGAACGCGATGACATTGCGGAATCTCATTGCTTTGCTCCTTCGATGAGTAGGGCGGGTAGGTCCCGTTGCAGCACTCGCGTCCGGCCTTGCAGCGCAAGATACGCCGACTTCAGCAGGCCGCACGCCCGCAACCTGGCCGCAGTCGCGAGTCCCGAGTCTAGCGCAGCCTCGACCGCGGAGGGGGGCAGGGGACCGACCGCGGTGGTGACGGCGAGATCGTCCAGGTCGCTGTCCTCGCG
>JAYRND010000257.1:0-5206 GCA_041904885.1 Burkholderiales bacterium | reverse complement strand
CGCTCGCCGCTCAGCAGCTGGTAGAGGATGATGCCGGCCGAGAAGATGTCGCTGCGGTGGTCGATCTGGCCGCCCGAGATCTGCTCGGGAGACATGTAGGCAGGCGTGCCGATCATGGTGCCAGCCTGGGTGCGCTCGGTGAGGGTACGGTCGGCGTCGGTGATTCGCGCCACGCCGAAGTCGGCGAGCTTGACCCTGCCCTGCGCATCGATCATGACGTTCGCCGGCTTGATGTCGCGGTGGATGATGCCGGCGTCGTGCGCGAACTGCAGCGCCTCGCACAGCTCGGCCATGATGCGCACCGTTTCTTTCAGCTCGAAGCGCTGATTGGCGTCGAAGAAGTCCTGCAGTTCCCGGCCCTTGATGAACTCCATCACGATGTACGCGACCTCGCCTTCCTCGCCGAAGTCGTGCACCTGCACGATGTTCGGGTGGTTGAGGCGCGCTACGGCCTGCGCCTCGCGCATGAACCGCATCGAGTATTGCCGCGCGGTCTCGGGATCGAGCGCGCTCTTGAGGATGGTCTTGATCGCGACCTTGCGGTGCAGCGTGGAGTCGGTCGCGCCGTAGACGACTCCCATCGCCCCCTGGCCGAGGGTCGAATCGATGGTATAGCGCCCGAGGCGCTTCAGCTCCGGTGCCGCCACCCCAAAACGATACTACAGACGGTCCCGGTTGCGCCTGCGCACGGACTCGAACAGGCAGATGCCGGCTGCGACCGAAGCGTTCAGGCTTTCGACCGCGCCGGCCATCGGGATTCTCACTCTTATATCGCAGGATTCCCGCGTCAGGCGGCGCATTCCGGAGCCCTCCGCCCCCAGCACCCAGGCGATGGAGTCGGGCAGTTCCCTGACAGAAAATAAACTTTCCTCAGCGGTGGAGTCCGTGCCCACGACCCAGATGTTGCGGTCCTTCAGTTCCCCGAGCGTGCGCGCCAGGTTGGTGACCATGTAATACGGCGTGATCTCGGCGGCCCCGCTCGCGACCTTGGACACGGTGGCGTTGATCCCGGCCGCATGGTCCTTGGGGGCAATGACGGCATGCGCGCCGGCGGCATTGGCAACGCGCAGGCAGGCACCCAGGTTGTGCGGGTCGGTGATGCCGTCGAGGACAAGGAGCAGCGGCGGCCCCGCGATCGCCTCCAGCAGTTCTTCGAGGGTCTTTCTCGAGGATTCTCCCGCGATTCGCGCGACGACGCCCTGATGCCTGCCTCCGCCCGCCAGGCCGTCGAGGCGCTCGGCCGGCACACGCATCAGGCGCGCCCCCGCGCGCTCCACCTGCGCCGCGAAGTCGCGCGCGCGCGCGTCCTTGCGCGAGTCGTCCAGGAAGACTTCGAGGATGGACTTCGGGTCGGCGCGCAGGCGAGCGAGCACCGCGTGGAAGCCGAAGACGATGCGCTCCGGAGCGCTCATCGCCCACCCTCGGCCGGCACCAGGTCGATCTTTCTCGTCTCCAGGTCGACGCGCACCAGCTTCACGCGGATGCGGTCGGCGAGCCGGTAGCGCTTGCCCGTCCGCTCGCCCAGCAGCAGGTGCCGGTTGGCTTCGTAGCGGTAGTAGTCGCGGCCCAGCTCGGAGATGTGCACCAGGCCGTCGACGTAATAGTCGTCCAGCATCACGAACAGCCCGAACGCCGTCACCCCGGTGATCGTGCCTTCGTAGATTCCCCCCACGTGGTCCTGCATGTAGAAGCATTTCAGCCAGTTCTCGACGTCGCGGCTCGCATCGTCGGCGCGGCGCTCGGTTTCGGAGCAGTGGCGGCCCAGCTCCTCCCAGTTGATGCCGGAGTACCTTTGATTGGAAAGAACGGCCTTGATCGCCCGGTGCACCAGCAAATCCGGATAGCGACGGATCGGCGAGGTGAAATGCACGTAGGCGTCGAAGGCGAGGCCGAAGTGGCCGACGTTCTCCGGCGTATAGACGGCCTGCTTCATCGAGCGCAGCAGGATCGTCTGCAGAAGGGCGTGGTCGGGGCGCGGGCGGATCTTCGCCAGCAGCTGGGCGTAGTCCTTCGGCCTGGGCTTGTCGCCGCCCGGCAGCGCGAGACCCAGCTCGGCGAGGAAGTCGCGCAGCGCAGCTACTTTCTCGGGGGCCGGCACGTCATGCACGCGGTACAGCGTCGGATGGCCGCGCGAGGCGAGAAAGTCCCCCGCGCAGACGTTGGCCGCCAGCATGCACTCCTCGATCAGCCGGTGCGCCTCGTTGCGCGGCTCGGGCACGATGCGCAGGATCTTGCCGCGCGCGTCGAACTCCATCCGCGTCTCGACCGACTCGAAGTCGATCGCGCCGCGGCGCTCGCGCTCCCGGAAGAGGAGCTTGTAGACTTCGTGAAGGTTTTTCAGGTCTTCGAAAGCGGAACCTGAAGACAGCAGGTTCCAGACACCCGTATAGGTCAGCCTCGCGTGCGAGCGGAACACCGCGGTATAGAACTGGTAGCGCGCGACCTTGCCGGCCGGTGTGATCGCCATGTCGCAGACCACCGCGAGGCGGTCGACATTGGGATTCAGCGAGCACAGGCCGTTGGAAAGCTTCTCCGGCAGCATCGGGATGACGCGCCGCGGGAAGTAGACCGACGTCCCGCGCTCCTTCGCTTCCGCGTCCAGCGCGTCGCCCGGGCGCACGTAGTGGCTGACGTCCGCGATCGCCACGCGCAGGCGGAATCCCCGGCCGTCGCGCTCGGCCTGGACCGCGTCGTCGAAGTCCTTTGCCGTCTCGCCGTCGATGGTGACGAACGGCAGGTGGCGCAGGTCGCGCCGGCCTTTCGCATCCTGCTCTCGCACCTGGTCGGGCATCGCGCGAGCGAGCGCGAGCGCGCGTTTCGAGAATTCGTGCGGCAAGTCGAACTTGCGCAGCGCGATCTCGATCTCCATCCCCGGGTCGGCATAGTTGCCCAGCACCTCGACCACCCGGCCGGTCGGCTGCGCGTGCTTCGAGGGCTGCGCGACGAGCTCCACGGTCGCCACCTCGCCGACCTTGGCGCGGCCGGCCTGTCCCGCCGGAATCAGGATGTCGATCGCAATGCGCCGGTCCTCGGGGACCAGCACCAGGGCGCCGCGTTCCCCGAGCGCCCCGCGCGAGACCTTCTGCAGCCTGCCGACGATGCGCCGGTTGGCGCGCTCCAGCACCTCTACGATCTCGCCGACCGCGCGGCCGCGCGGATCGGTCTTCACCAGCCGCACCGTGGCGCGGTCGCCGCGCAGGACCTGGCGCATCTCGATCGCCGGCAGCACGATCCACGGCGCATCCGCGCCAGCGTCAGGAACGAGGAAGCCGTGCCCGTCCGGATGGCCTTCGATGCGGCCCGTGATTACGGCGTGGGAGGCCGCGCGTTTTACGCGGAAATCAGCGTGTTTCTTCTTTGACACTCGGTTTAGCAGACACTAGAATTCGCCCCCTTGCCGAGGTGGCGGAATTGGTAGACGCACATGGTTCAGGTCCATGCGGTGGCAACACTGTGGGGGTTCGAGTCCCTTCCTCGGCACCAGTAGTCTAATCGATCCGGGCGCACCGGCCCGGCGTTTCCTTCCCCGGATTCCAGTTGGCGCTCAACGCGACGGTCTACCATTTTGCGGTCGGGCTCTCGGACGTCGATCGCGGCGTCTACGAGCAGATCGAGTTCAAGGCGGCGCGCCATCCTTCGGAATCGGAGGAATATCTCGCCACGCGCGTGCTCGCATACTGCCTCGAGTACGGCGCTGGCATCGCCTTCTCGCGCGGCCTTTCCGATCCGGACGAGCCGGCGATCTCGGTGCGCGACTTGACCGGCGCGCTGCGCGCCTGGATCGAGATCGGCGCGCCGGACGCCGCCCGACTGCACCGGGCCAGCAAGGCCGCTCCGCGCGTCGTGCTCTACACCCACCGGCCTCCCGAGCAGATCCGCAGGCTTCTGGCCGGCGAAAGGATCCATCGAGGCGAAGCGCTCGAGCTGTATGCGATCGACCGCGACCTCATCGACGGGTTCGCGGCGCGGCTGGAACGTAGGACGAAGCTCGACCTGTCGGTTTCCGAGCGCCACCTCTACCTGACCGTCGGCGGGGCGACGCTGCAGGGGGCGCTGGAGCGGATCCGGCTCGATGAATAGGACAGCCGGGACAGTCCGGGACGGGCAAACCGGCGTAAGCTAGGCGACCCCGATTCGCGGAGCAGCGCCCCGCCGCCATGGCATCGGAATCGCCGCCGAAGTCCGAGAAGGCCGCCGCCGGCAGGCGCGGCCGTGCGCTGCTCGCGACCGAGCGCGCCGTAGGGCTGATCCTCGAGACGACCTCGGACCTGGTGGCGCTGCTGGATACCAACGGCGTGCGCCTGTACAACAACCCCTCATACCGCGCGCTGTTCGGCGAGCGCGACCTGACCGGGACGGACTCGTTCCGCGAAATCCACCCCGACGACCGCGAGCGCGTGCGCGAGCTGTTTCGCGCCACCGTCTCCACGGGGGTCGGCCAGCGCACGCGTTACCGGTTCGTGCTCGACGATGGCAGCATCCGGCACATCGAGTCGCAGGGCAACGTGGTGCGCGACGCCGAGGGACGGGTCGCGCAGGTCGTGGTCATCGCACGCGACGTCACCGAGCACATCGAATCCGAGCAGGCGCTGCAGGAGGCCAACCGGCAGCTGCGCGGCACCGTGCAGGAGCTCGAGCAGCGCAACCGCGAGAACGCGCTGCTCGGCAGGGTCGGCGACATGCTGCAGATGTGCAAGACGGTCGAAGAATCCAACGGCGTGCTCGCGCACTACGTGGGCAAGCTCTTTCCCGGCACCAGCGGCAGCTTCTACCACGTCAACCCGCTCAACAACCTGCTCGAAGCTGTGGTGACCTGGGGAGAGCAGTCGCCGGCAGAGGACCCGGTCATCGGCAAGGAGGACTGCTGGGCCCTGCGGCGCGGACAGCTGCACGCGGTCGAGGCCCCGGGCGCGGGGCTGGTGTGCCAGCACCTCGCCGCGGCGCCTGCCGGCCCCTGGTTCTGCGCGCCGATCGCGGCGCAGGGCGAGGTGCTCGGCATGCTGCACGTGCGCTACGTCGAGGGCGAAGCGCAGCCGCCGGCGCTCAGGGAAAGCAGGCCCGAGACGCGCAAGCTCTGGGTGCTGGCCGTCTCCGAGCACCTGTCGCTCGCGCTCGCCAACCTCAAGCTGCGCGAGACGCTGCGCATACAGGCGGTGCGCGACGCGCTGACCGGGCTGTACAACCGGCGCCACATGGAGCACGCGCT
>JAYRND010000256.1:0-16117 GCA_041904885.1 Burkholderiales bacterium | reverse complement strand
GCCTAGGATGGGCTCCTCAACCTGAGGAGAACATCATGTACGACCACATCGGATTGCGGGTGAAGGACATCAAGGCGAGCGCGCGCTTCTATGCCGCCGTGCTCGCTCCACTCGGGCACGTCCCGGGTTCCAGCGGGGATGGCTATGCCGGTTTCGGACCCAAGGACGCTCCTGCGCTCTGGCTGCACGCTCATGAAGGCAAGACCGGACAGGGCTCGCACGTCGCGTTCGCGGCGAAAAGCCGCGCCGCCGTGGATGCATTTCATGCGGCAGGCCTCAAGGCGGGCGGCAAGGACAACGGCAAGCCCGGCCTGCGCCCCGACTACGGGCCGAAGTACTACGGCGCGTTCCTGCTCGACCTCGACGGCAACAACGTCGAGGCGGTTACCTTCGCGTAGGCGCGCCGATGGCTTCGATCCATCAGGAGGCGCGAATCGAGGCGCGTCCCGAGGATGCCTGGGATGCGCTTCGCGACGTCGGCAATATTCATCGGCGCCTGTGCCCCGGTTTTCTCGCCGATTGCCGCATGGACGGCCCGGACGCGCGCATCGTCACCTTCGGCAACGGCATGTCGGTGAAGGAGTTGATCGTCGACATCGACGATGCGAGGCGCCGCGTCGCGTGGTCGGCGGTGGGCGGGCGGCTGTCGCACCACAACGCGTCGATGCAGGTATTCGCCGATGGCGAGGGTTGCCGCGCGGTCTGGATCGCCGACCTTTTGCCCAGCGAGCTGGCGGGCACGATCGCCGGGATGATCGAGCAGGGGCTGGCGGCGATGAAGAAGACGCTCGACCGGCGGAGCGCCTAGGCTTTCGGCGGCTTGATTTCCTCGAGCCGGTCGGTCGCCGGCGGCGGGGCGGGCGAAAGCGACGTAATCTCCGCGCGCAGGGTCGGCGTCATGTCGACCTTGACGGCGTTGAGCGAGTCCTTGAGTTGATCGAGGTTGCGCGCGCCGACGATGGGAGCCGTGACGGCGGGGTGGGCGCCGGTCCAGGCGATGGCGGCGCTGACCGGGTGCAGGCCGCGCTGCTTGCAGAAGGCGACGAACTTCCCGGCGACTTCGAACATCCACGGCTCGCCGTAGCGCGCCGTGTACATCTTGTTGGTCTTGAGGCGGCCGGTCGCTTCCCCCGAATACTTGCCCGAGAGCAGGCCCGCTCCCGCGGGGCTGTACGGGGTGACGCCGATGCCGTTGGACTCGGCCATCGGCAGGATCTCCACCTCGGCCTGGCGCTTGACGAGGTTGTACATCGGCTGCGTGACCTGCAGCCGCGCCCAGTTATGGCGCTCCTGGATGTCCACGGCGCGCTGCGTCTGCCAAGCCGACCAGTTGCTGACCGCGGGATAGAGCACCTTGCCCGCGCGCACCAGGTCTTCCATGGCGCGCATGGCTTCATCGATCGGCGTGCGCGCGTCGAAGCGGTGGAAGAAGAGGACCTCGATCCGGTCGGTCTGCAGGCGCCGCAGGCTCGCCTCGACCGCGCGCGACACGTGGCGGCGAGAGGTGCCGCGGGCATTCACGTCCTCGCTCACCGCGTTGTGGCACTTGGTGGCGAGGACCACGTTCTCGCGGTGTCCCTGGATCAGGCGGCCGAGAATTTCCTCCGAGCGGCCTTTGTTATATTCGTCCGCGCAGTCGAAGAAATTCACGCCTGCGTCGCGGCAGGCCTTGTACATGGCGGCCGAGGTCGCCTCGTCGGCATCCCCACCGAAGGACATCGTGCCGAAGCACAGCTCGGAAACCTGGATGCCGGTGCGTCCGAGCGGCTTCGTCTTCATGCGCGGACCGCCGCTATTCCGGGATCGCGCCGAGCATGTAGAGGGTTTCGATCACCGGCCCGGGAGGGCCCAGCTCGCGAAACCAGCGGCCGAAAACCTCGACGATCTCGCCGCTGCGGTAGATTTGCGCGAGCCCGGTGTTGACCGCCAGGCGGAAGTTCGCGTCGCCGCGCGGCAGCACGATGCCGTAGGGCTCGACCGACAGCTGGTCGGGCAGGAGGTCGAACGCGCGCGGGTCCTTGGCTTTCACCGCGGCGCCAATCAGCAGCAGGCGGTCGCTGGCGAAGGCGTCCACGCGACCCTCTTCGAGGGCGGCGAACGCATCGTCGCGATACTTGAACGGCACGACATTGGCCGACATCTGGCGCGCCTTGAGCTGCTCGTTGATGGCGCGCTCGTTGGTGGTGCCGCCCAGCACCGCGATCTTCTTGCCTGACATGTCCGACAGCGAGCGCAGGCCCGAGCCGGCCTTGGTCATCAGCCCCGTGGTCTCGAGAAAGATGAAGCTCGAGAAGTCCACCACCTTCATCCTCGCCAGGGTCACGGTGCTCGAGCCGCATTCCATGTCGGCCTGTCCCTTGGCGACCGCGTCGAAGCGGTTCTGGCCGGTCACAGCCAGCCACTTGACCTTCAGGTCCTTGATGTTGAACTGGGTCCCGATCATGTCGGCCACGCGCTTGCACAGGTCGATCGAGAAGCCGACCACCTCCTTGTTGTCGTCCACGAAGGAGAACGGCGAGGCGTCGATGCGGTAGGCGATGGTGATGGTCTTCGAATCGGCGATCCGCTTCAGCCGGCCATCGAGGTTCTGCGCGAGGGACGGAAAGGCGACGAGAAGGGCGAGCGCGAGCGTGCAGCTTCGGAACATGGCGGTTTCTCCGGATACGGCCTCGAGAAGCGCGCCACGATACCGGTTTTTGCGCGCCGCGACAATCGAAGCGGCCGCCTCAGCTCGGGAAATTCGCCTCGAGGTCGGCGATCTGCGCGGCGTCGAGGAAGCGGCTGCGCCGGCCCTCGAGCAGCAGGAACAGCTTGGCGGTCTCCTCCAGCTCCTCGGCGTTGTAGACCGCGTCCTCGATCGCCTTGCCGGCGACTACCGGGCCGTGGTTCGCGAGCAGCACCGCGTGGTGCTTCTTCGCCTTGGCGCGTACCGCTTCGGCGCGCGCGCGGTCGCCGGGGCGATAGTAGGGAATCAGCGGCAGCCGCCGGATGCGCATCACGTAGTAAGCGGTGATCGGCGGCAGCAGGTCGTCCGCGTCCCCGTGCTGCAGACAGGAGATCGCCACGCAATGCGTGCAGTGCAGATGCACGATGCTCTGTGCCGAGGGCCGCTCCTGGTACATCGCAAGGTGGAGAAACGCCTCCTTCGAGGGCGCATCGCCCGCGAGATGCCTGCCGTCCAGGCCGACTTTGGAAATGCGCGCGGGGTCCAGGCGGCCGAGGCAGGAATTGGTCGGCGTGATCAGCAGCCCGTCGGCGAGCCGCGCGCTCAGGTTGCCGGAGCTGCCTTGGGCATAGCCGCGCTGGTACAGCGATTGCCCGTGCAGCACGAGCGCATCGCGCAGCGCGCCTTCGGTCGATTGCGTCACGGCAGCATCCCCAGTGCCTTCGAGAAGAAATCCGCAGCGCCGAAGTTACCCGACTTGAGCGCGAGCAGGTAGGTTTCGCCTCCGGCGGACCAGGTCCAGGGCACGCCGGGGTCGATCTCCGGGCCGATCGCGAGCGCGCGCACTCCGAGCGCCTCGACCACGGCGCCGGACGTCTCGCCGCCGGCGACGACGAACTTGCGCACGCCGTCTGCGGCGAGCGCGCGCGCGATCGCCCTGAACGCGTGCTCGATCGCTTCGCCGCGGCCCATGACGATTTCCGCGGGCGGCGCCGAGGCGTAAATCAGCGGCTTGCCGTGCAGGTGCTCTTTCGCCCAGGCGATCGCCGCATCGGCATCGAGCTTGCCAGGGTCGAGCTTGAGGGCGGGGCCGCGCCAGGCCGCGACCTGCGCCAGCGTCGCGCCGGAGCAGCTGCCCGCCAGCACGACCGCCGGGCCTGCAATGCGCGGCAGCACGGCCATGGCCCGGTCGCGCTTGGGGAGCGCGCGTGCGATCCCCATCGCGAGCCCCGCCCCGCCTGTCGTCAGCGGCATGTCGCGGCAGGCTGCGCCGGCTGCCAGCAGGTGCGCGTCGCTGACCGCGTCCAGGATCGCGTAGCGCTTGCCTTCCTTTTCCAGCGCCTGCAGCCGGGCGCGAACGGCGTCAGCGCCCGCTTCCACCGCGTCGTACGGCACCAGCCCGACGCCGTGCGGCGTTTGCGCGGCCAGCACGCGGACCAGGCTGGAATCGCGCATCGGAGTAAGCGGATGGTCGCGCATGCCCGATTCGGCGAGCGGCACGTCGCCGACGAACAGATTCCCCTTGAAGACCGTGCGGCCGTTGCGCGGATAGGCCGGGGTCGCGACGCTGAAGCGGGCACCGAGCGCCTCCAGCAGCGCATCCGCGACCGGCCCGATATTGCCGCGCGGCGTGGAATCGAAGGTCGAGCAATACTTGAAGTAGATGCGCTGCGCGCCGCGCCCCCGCAGCCAGCCGAGCGCCCGCAGCGACCCTGCGACCGCTTCGGCGGACGGCGCCGTGCGCGATTTCAGGGCGACGACGATCGCATCCGCCGCGGGGCAATTGAGCGACTCGGACGGCGCGCCGTTTACCTGAATGACCGATAGCCCCTCGCGCGCGAGGGTAACGCCGAGGTCCGTGGCGCCGGTCAGGTCGTCCGCAATGCAGCCAAGAAGCACGGCCGCAGGATCCGCTAGGTTCCCGGCCTCACCCAGGTTTCCGACCACGCCAGGCAGGCGCTGGTCGAGTCGCGCTCGCCGCGCTTTTCCGGGTAAGGCGTTCCGGCGGCGAGGCGGCCGTCGAACGCAATGCGTGCCGAGCGCGCAGGGAAGAATGTGCTGAAGACCCCGATCGGGCGGCCGCCGGTGCCGGGCGGCATGTTGAGCACGAACGGCGCCAGGAAATCCTCCCACGTGAGCAGGACCTCCGCATCCTTTGCCGTCACCAGCTCCGCGGCCCGCGAGTCGATCCCGCCCGAGCGCGTGAACGCCGCGGGGGACACCGGCGTGGCGGCGTCCGCGAACGCGGGAAATAGCAGAGACTCGATCTCCTTTTGCAGCCACCGAGCGACCGGCGGGTTGTCGGACCAGATCCTCACCGCGCCGCCGGTGAGCGCGCTCTTCAGGAACAGCGCGTGCCCGGCGCCGGCGGGACACCAGAGCACGCGCCAGTGGCTGGCGCGGTCGGTCTGGGTCTTGCCGCCGTCGGCGCTGAAGCGGATGAACGAGTTCTCCCCGGTCATCATGACGTTGTTCGGATCGACGGGTGAGCTCATGGGTTCCTCCTCCTCGGATGCCGGATAATTGCAGAATGTCCTCGGTCGACGCAATCGATTTCCGGCCCGAGGCGCCCGAGTTTCTCGCGGACCCGTTCCCGCTCTACCGGCGCCTGCGCGCCGAGGACCCGGTGCACTGGAGCCCGCGCCTCAAGGCCTGGGTGCTGACGCGCTACGACGACTGCCGGACGGTGCTGCAGGATGGCGAACTGTCCTCCGACCGGCTGCGCCCGTACTTCGCGACGCTGCCAGGCGAGGAGTCGGCCCGCATCGGCCAGATCATCCGCTATCTCACGCACTGGATGGTGTTCCGCGATCCGCCCGAGCACACGCGCCTGCGCAGGCTCGCAAGCAGGGTCTTCCACCTGCAGTCCATGAATGCCATGCGCCCGGCGGCCGAGGAGCTGGTGCGCTGGCTGCTGGAGAAGGTCCGCGAGCGGATCGGCGAGGAAGGCGAGATCGATTTCGTCGCCGATTTTGCCGGGCCCCTGCCGGCGCTGGTGATCATGGCGATGCTGGGCGTGCCGAGGGAAGAACTGGACAGGGTAAAGCGCATGTCCGACGACATGGCGCTATTCATCGGCAGCTCGCGCATGGCCGGGGACAAGTACGACATCGCCGAGCGCGCGACCCGGGACATGGCGGCGTTCTTTCTCGATTTGATCCGGCAGAGGAAGGAGCGCCCCGCGGCCGACCTGCTGTCCCGGCTCGTGCACCTCGAGGACGAGGGCGACCGCCTGAGCGAAGACGAGCTCGTGGGCACCTGCATCCTGCTTCTGTTCGCGGGACATGAAACGACCACCAACCACCTCGCCGTCGGGCTGTTGTCGCTCCTGCGCTTCCCGGAGGAATTCGATTTGTTCAGAGAAAAACCGGAATTGGCGCCGCGCGCCATCGAGGAACTGCTGCGCTACGACGGGCCGAGCGGCGTGCAGGTGCGCGTCGTCCGCCGCGAACGGCAGCTGCGCGGCAGGAAGCTGAACGCCGGCGACCGCGTATTCCTGATGCTGAACGCGGCCAACCGCGACCCGGAGGTCTACGAGCAGCCCGACCGGCTCTGGCTGCAGCGCGGCGGCCCGGCGCACCTTGCGTTCGGCTTCGGCGCGCACATCTGCCTCGGATTTCCGCTGGCGCGGATGGAAAGCCAGATCGCGCTGCCCGCGGTGGCGCGCCGGTGGAGAAAAATCGCGCTTGCCGTGCCCGAGCGGCGCCTCGAGTGGCTGAATTCGATGGTGTTCCGCGGGATGCGGACAATGCCGCTGTCCGTCGCCGCGGCATAGCGCCCGTACTTCCGGCGCTGTACGATCCGGTGCTGTCTTACCAGGGGAGAAGGTTCATGCGAATTTTCGTTTCGTCCTTCCACGAGCGGGTCGTTCGCGGCGTCGTTGCTTTCGCCGGCTGCATGGCGACGCTCGCGACGGCGCCTGTGGCGGCCCAGTCGGCGGCGCAATGGCCCGACCGGCCGGTGCGCCTCGTGGTCTCGGTGGGCGCGGGCGGCGCCGCCGACCTGCTGTCGCGCAATCTCGCCAGCGGTTTCGCTCAGTTCGCCAACGGCCAGGCGCTGGTGGTGGAGAACCGCCCGGGCGCCGGCGGCACTATCGCCGCGGCCTCGGTGGCGCGCGAGAAGCCCGACGGCCATGCCCTGTTCCTTGCCGAAGTGGGTCCCAACGCGGTGTCGCACACCCTGACCAAGCTGCCGTACGACCCGCACACCGCGTTCACTCCCATCATTCATGTCGCCAACCTGCCGGCGGTGATCCTGATCCGGCCTGGGCTGCCCTACAAGACCCTGGCGGAGTTCGTCGCGGCGGCGAAGCAGCAGCCCGGCAAGTTCAACTACGCGTCGGCGGGCCTCGGCAACTGGACGCACCTGTTCATGGCGTACCTGAACAGCCGGGCCGGCATCGAACAGGTAAACGTTGTGTACAAGTCGGGTGCGGAGATGCTGACTTCGCTGCTGCGCGGCGATGCCGATACCGCCATCATCACGGTCTCCACTTCGCTTGGGCAGGTGCGTGAGGGCAAGATCCGCGCGCTCGCCGGCGCGTCCGACCGGCCGATGCGCCAGTTGCCCGATGTGCCGCCGGCCGGACAGACCATTCCCGGCTTCGACGTCAGCGTCTGGCATGGAATCGTCGGCCCGGCCGGCATGGATCCGGCGCTGGTGACTCGCCTCAACGCCATCTTCAACCAGGTTCTCCAGGCCCCCGCCACGCGCGCCGCGATCGCCGACGGGCAGTCCGCCGACATCGTCGGCGGCACGCCGCAGCAGTTCGACGCCTTCATCAAGGCTGAGCTCAAGCGCTGGCCCGAAGTGGTCAGGGCCGCCGGCATCAAGCCCGACTAGCGCTGGGCCATGCTGGACGACTCGTCCGTGATCCGGCTGGGGCCGGTCGAGGTCTACCTCGGCGAGAAATCCGGTAAGTATCCGGATGGCAACCAGGTCGTAGTGCGGGGCGCCGACTCGCTTGTTGCATTCGACACGCCGCTGGTCGCCAACCGCCTCGGCCGCGAGCTGCTGGACGCGGATCTGGTGATCCTCGGCCACGTGCACGAAGACCACATGGCGGGCCTGCACCGGCTGCCGCACGCTCCGGTGCTCGTGCACGAAGCGGACGTCGCGGCCGCGCGCAGCTGGGAAGGGATGGCGCGGCACTATGGCTACGCACCCGAAGTCCTTCCCGGCATGCGTACGATGATCGAGGAGAAGTTCCACTATGTGCCGCGCCCCGACGCGCAAGCCTACGGCGATGGCGCGACCTGGGACCTCGGCGGTGGCGTGCGCGTGACCGCCTTCCACCTGCCTGGCCATACCAGCGGGCACTGCGCGCTGCTGGTCGAGCCGGGCGGCATCGCGTTCATCGGCGATATCGACCTGTCCTCGTTCGGCCCGTACTACGGCGACGCCACCTCCAGCCTGGCCGAGTTCCGGCGCACGCTCCGGGCCGTGCGGGACCTGCCGGCGCGAGCCTGGATCACCTCGCACCACAAGGGAGTGGTCACCGAGCGCGCGACGTTCCTCGCGCTGCTGGAGGCGTTCGCAGCACGGCTCGACGTGCGCGAGCAGGCGATCGCCGACCACCTGCGGGCGCGGCCCTCTGCGCTGGACGAGTTGGTCGCGCACCGGTTCGTCTATCCGAAGCACCTCGACGACCTTTATTACGAAGACGCCGAGCGCCGCACCATCGAGCAGCACCTGGCTGAGCTGGCGGCGGCGGGCCGCGCTGTGGAAGAGGGCGGGCGCTGGCGAATGTCCTGATTGCCTGAGATCGGAGCGCGCATGTACATCGTCACAGTGATGTTCCATTTGAAATCGCGGCATACGGATGAGTTCCGGGCGCGGATCGTCGACAACGCGCGCACCAGCAGGATGCAGGAGCCCGGTTGCCTGCAGTTCGACGTCTGTGCCGACGAGATGCACAAGGATCGCATCTTCCTGTACGAGGTCTACGCGGATCTTGCCGCGTTCAATGCGCATCTCGCGTCTGCGCACTACAAGGCGTTCGAAAAGGAGGTCGCGCCCTGGATCAGCGCGAAGGACGTGCGTACCTTCGAGCGCCTGCATTCCTCCTGAGCCCGCGCTTGACCGCAGTCAAGAATTCTCTCGGCCCCGCTCGCCCATAATCGAGGCGTGAAGAAGGGCGCCAAGCGAAAGTTCGGACTGAAGGGCCGCGGAGTCGATCCGCGGGCGCGGGAAGAAGTCGCCGCGCTGCTCGGCTCATCGCCGCGGCGCCGCGACCTCCTCATCGAGCACCTGCACAAGATCCAGGACCGCTATGGCCGGCTGTCCGCGGCGCACATTGCCGCGCTGGCCGAGGCGATGCGCCTGTCGCAGACCGAGGTCTACGAGGTCGCCACCTTCTACCACCACTTCGACGTGATCCGCGAAGGCGAGCCGGCCCCGCCCGCGCTCACCGTGCGCGTGTGCGATTCGCTGTCCTGCGAGATGGCGGGCGCCGAGGCGCTGCTGGAGAAGCTCCCCGGCATCCTCGGCAAGGACGTGCGCGTGCTGCGCGCGCCCTGCGTGGGCCGCTGCGAGCAGGCGCCGGTGGCGGTTGTGCACCAGAACCCGATCCCGAACGCGACCGCGGACAAGGTGCTCGCGGCGGTACGGTCGAAGCATGTCGCCTGTCCCGTGCCCAAGGCCATCGGCTACACCGAATACAGGAGGCAGGGCGGCTACCAGCTGATCATCGATTGCCTGGCGGGCAGGCGCACGCGCGAGGAGATCACCAGGATCATCGAGGACTCGGGCCTGCGCGGCCTGGGCGGCGCTGGCTTTCCCGCCGGCCGCAAATGGAAGCTGGTGGCGGCCGAGCCGGCGCCGCGGGTGATGGCGGTGAACGTCGACGAGGGCGAGCCCGGCACCATCAAGGACCGCGTGTTCCTGGAGAAAGACCCGCACCGCTTCCTGGAGGGCATGCTGGTGGCGGCGTGGTGCGCGGGGGTGGGCGCGATCTGGATCTACCTGCGCGACGAATATGCCGGCGTGCGCGCGCTGCTGGAACGCGAAATCGCACTGCTGAAGAAGAGCGCGCCTTGCGCGCTGCCGCCGATCGAGCTGCGCCGCGGCGCAGGCGCCTACATTTGCGGCGAGGAGTCGGCGATGATCGAGTCGATCGAAGGCAAGCGCGGCATGCCGCGCCTGCGTCCGCCGTATGTCGCGCAGGTCGGCCTATGGGATTACCCCACGCTCGAGCACAACATGGAAACGGTGTACTGGGTGCGCGAGATCGTGGAGAAGGGCGCAAATTGGTTCGCCGGGCACGGCCGGAACGGCCGCAAGGGCCTGCGCTCGTTCTCGGTCTCCGGCCGCGTGAAGAAGCCCGGCGTGCACGTAGCGCCGGCTGGGATCACCGTGAAGGAACTGATCGAGGAATATTGTGGCGGCATGCTGGACGGCCACCAGTTCTACGGCTACCTGCCCGGCGGCGCCTCGGGCGGCATCCTGCCTGCCGATAAGTCGGACATTCCGCTCGATTTCGACACGCTGCAGCCCCATGGATGTTTTATCGGCTCTGCGGCGGTTGTTGTCTTGAGCAACAGAGACAAGGCAAGAACAGCGGCGAAGAACCTCATGAAGTTCTTCAAGGATGAATCCTGCGGGCAATGCACACCGTGCCGCGTTGGCACGGCCAAGGCGCTGGGCCTGATGGAAGCCAGGCAGTGGAACCAATCGCTGCTGAAGGAACTCTCACAGGCCATGATGGATGCCTCGATCTGCGGACTGGGGCAGGCGGCGCCGAACCCGGCGCTCTCGGTGATGAAATTCTTCCCGCAGGAAGTGGGGTAAGGACATGGACCGCATCAGCACCCAGCAGGTGGCGACGCTGCCGATCGAGTTCAAGCTGAACGGCAAGACGGTTGTCGGCCGCCCCGACGAGCCGATCATCGAGACCGCGCGCCAGAACGGCATCGTCATCCCGCATCTTTGCTACTCGCGCGCGCTGCGGCCGGACGGCAACTGCCGGGCCTGCGTGGTCGAGATCAAGGGAGAGCGCGTGCTCGCGCCCTCCTGCTGCCGCACCCCGACGCAGGGGATGGAAGTCACCACCGACAGCCCGCGCGCGCTTACGTCGCAGAAGATGGTGCTCGAGCTGCTGCTGTCGGACATGCCCGAGACCCAGTACACGCTCAACAACAAGGTTGACGTCTGGGCAAGGAAGCTCGGGGTGGGCAAGCCGCGCTTCGAGGCGCGGCACCAGCCCAAGGCGGACATTTCGCATCCCGCAATCGCAGTCAATCTCGACGCCTGCATCCAGTGCACCCGCTGCCTGCGCGCCTGCCGCGAGGAACAGGTGAACGACGTCATCGGCTATGCGTTCCGCGGCGAGCACTCCAAGATCGTCTTCGACCAGGACGACCCGATGGGCGACTCGACCTGCGTCGCCTGCGGCGAGTGCGTGCAGGCCTGCCCGACCGGCGCGCTGATGCCGGCGCGCGGGGCCGGGATGCAGGCCGTGGACCGGAAGGTGGACTCGGTGTGCCCGTTCTGCGGCGTAGGCTGCCAGCTCACCTACCACGTGAACAAGGACGAGAACGTCATCAAGTTCGTCAGCGGCCGGGACGGCCCGGCGAACCACAGCCGCCTGTGCGTCAAGGGCCGCTACGGGTTCGATTACGTGCAGCATCCGCAGCGGCTCACCAAGCCGCTGATCAGGAAAGCGGGCGTGAAGAAGTCGGCGCATTTCACCGTGGACCCCGCCAACTGGAGGGAGGCATTCCGCGAGGCGAGCTGGGAGGAAGCCCTCGAATTTGCTGCTGCGGGGTTGTTGAGGATAAGAAACGAAGATCATTTCGCGCTGGCGGGCTTCGGTTCCGCCAAAGGCTCGAACGAGGAGGCCTATCTCTTCCAGAAGCTGGTGCGCACGGGATTCGGCACCAACAACGTCGACCACTGCACGCGCCTGTGCCATGCGTCGTCGGTCGCGGCGCTGCTGGAGGGCGTCGGCTCCGGCGCCGTATCCAACCAGGTGAGCGACGTGATGAACGCCGAGGTCGTGTTCGTGATCGGTGCCAATCCCACGGTCAACCACCCGGTCGCGGCCACCTGGATGAAGAACGCGGCCAAGGCAGGCGTCAAGCTGATCGTGGCGGATCCGCGCCGCACGGAGCTCGCGCGCCACGCGACGCACTTCCTGCAGTTCAATCCCGACACCGACGTGGCGATGCTGAACGCCATCATCCACGCGATCATCGACGAGGACCTGGTCGACCGGAAATTCATCGCCGACCGCACCAGCGGCTTCGAGACGCTGAAGGAAAACGCGAAGAACTTCTCGCCCGAAAAAATGGCGCCGGTCTGCGGCATTCCGGCCGAGACGCTGCGCGAGGTGGCGCGCCTCTTTGCCACCTCGAAAGGCTCGATGATCCTCTGGGGAATGGGGATCTCGCAGCATGTGCACGGTACCGACAACGCGCGCTGCCTGATCGCGCTCTCGCTGATGACCGGCCAGGTCGGCAAGCCCGGCAGCGGGTTGCACCCGCTGCGCGGCCAGAACAACGTGCAGGGCGCATCGGACTCGGGACTGATTCCGATGATGTACCCGGACTACCAGCGCGTCGACAACCCGGAGGCGAACAAGCGCTTCCAGGCGCTGTGGAATGCGAAGCTGGAGACCAAGCCCGGGCTCACCGTGGTCGAGGTGGTCAAGGCCGCAGACGCCGGCCAGGTGCGCGGCATGTACATCATGGGCGAAAACCCGGCGATGTCGGACCCGGACGCGGAGCACGCGCGCGCCGCGATGGCGAAGCTCGAGCACCTTGTGGTGCAGGACATCTTCCTCACCGAGACCTGCTACCTCGCCGACGTGGTGCTGCCTGCGACCGCCTGGCCCGAGAAAGACGGCACCGTGACGAATACCGACCGCATGGTCCAGCTCGGCCGCAAGGCGCTCAACGCGCCAGGGGATGCGCGTCCCGACCTCTGGATCATCAACGAGATTGCGAAGCGAATCGGGCTGGACTGGAACTACGAGCACCCGAGGCAGGTGTTCGACGAGATGCGCAAGGGCATGAACTCGATCGCCGGCATTACCTGGGAGCGACTTGAGCGCGACTCGGTGGTCGTGTATCCCTGCGAGAACGAAGGCGATCCGGGCCAGCCGGTGGTGTTCACCGAGGTGTTCCCGACGGCGACCGGGCGCGCCAGGTTCGTCCCTGCGGACCTGATTCCGGCCGACGAGCGGCCCGACCAAGAGTACCCGGTGGTGCTCATTACCGGCCGGCAGCTGGAGCACTGGCATACCGGCGCGATGACACGCCGCTCCGGCGTGCTGGACGCGATCGAACCGGAGCCCGTGGCCTCGATTCATCCCCTGGATATCGAAAAGCTCGGTGCAATTCCGGGGGATGTCGTCACGATCCGGTCCCGGCGCGGCAGCATATCGCTGTATGCGCGGGCGGACGAGGGCACGCCGCGAGGCGCCGTGTTTGTCCCGTTCGCCTTCTACGAGGCGGCCGCGAATGTGCTGACCAATCCCAAGCTCGATCCATTCGGCAAGATTCCCGAATTCAAATATTGCGCGGTGAACGTGACCAAAGGTGGTGCACGGCCGGGATACCCGGGCTACGGAAAGGGGCGTAGCCTCGCTGAACTGTACGATTGAGCGCGCGAGCGCGGCGCAGGAAGGTGCAGCAGCCGCCTCATGAGGCGTGAATTTTCACAAATTTTTGGCCGTCCTGTGGTACGTTCTAACCGCTGATTTCTGCGTCGAACTGGCGGCGGTGTTCCCGTATCGGGCACCCCTCGCCGGTTCCTTGAAAAACAATAACTGTTGAACTCGGTGCCGGGGGGCGCCAGGTCGGCGGAGGAGCCGCGTGGGGGCTGTGTTTTCTGTAAATGGGGGGTTGCGGGTTCTGGCGGCGGGGATTCTTGCG
This sequence comes from Burkholderiales bacterium, assembly GCA_041904885.1. GTDB lineage: Bacteria > Pseudomonadota > Gammaproteobacteria > Burkholderiales > SG8-39 > RBG-16-66-20. Next base: position 2,578 of record JAYRND010000256.1, on the reverse strand, counting down.
CTGCTGGCAGTCGCTCCGGTTGCGCGTGCCGAGTCGCTGCTCGAGGTTTACGCCCTTGCGCTAAAGAGTGACCCGAAATTCAAGGCCGCGCAGGCCGAGTCCGGGGCAAGCGGCACCGCCATCGACCAGGCGCGCGCCGGATTCCTGCCAACCGCGCGCTTCGATCGCGAGCACACGGATTCGCGCCAGCACATCATCAGCAGCGAGAACCCGGTGTTCAGCGCCGGAACGTCGAACTTCCCCACTGACAACAAAACCTTTTACGTCACCCAGCCGATTTTCCGCAAGGAAGTCATCGAGCGCTTTGCGCAGGCAAAGGCCGTGGTGCGGCAGTCCGAGTTCCTGCTGCTCGCAGCCGAGCAGGACCTCATCCTGCGCACCACCTCCGCCTATCTGCTGGTGTTGGCGGCGGGCGACGGCCTCGCGCTGGCGGTCGCGGAGCGGGAGGCCGTCGGCAAGGCACTCGAGCTCGCGCGCGAGCGGCTGAAGGGCGGCCTCGGAACCATCACCAACCAGTACGACGCCGCGGCGCGCTTTGCGGTGGCGCAGGCGCGCGAAATCGAGGCGCGCAACAAGCTGCGCGACGCGCGCCAGGGATTGCGCGAGATCACCGGCAGGATGATCGACTCCATGCAGACGCTGAAGCCGGAGTTTCCGCTGGAGAGCCCGGATCCCCCGGTCGTCGAGCGCTGGGTGGACGCGGCCTTCGAGCAGAACCTCCTGCTGCGCGCGCGGCGCGAAGGCGTGGAAGTCGCCAAGCAGGAAGTGGAGCGGCAGCGGGCGGGACACTGGCCCAGCGTGAACATGCTGCTGACGCGGAACAAGCGTGACACGGGCAGCACGCTGTTCGGCGGCGGCAGCAATATCGAGACCACGGACCTGATGGTGCGCCTGACGGTGCCGATCTTCGACGGCGGCCTGACGACTGCGGTGACGCAGGAAGCCGCCTTCCGGTACCAGAAATCCCAGGAAGAGCTCGAGCAGGAAAGACGATCGGTCGACCGCGCGACGCGCGCGGCGTACGATGCCACGCTGAGCGGCGTCGGCCTGGTGCGGGCGCTGGGCGAGTCCGTGGCCGCGCAGGAGGGCGCCCTGAAGGCCAAGGAGCAGGGCTACCGCTCGGGCCTGTACACGCTGCTGCCGGTGCTCGACGCCACGCGCGACCTGTATTTCGTGAAGCGCGACTACGCGCAGGCACGGTACGAATACCTGGTCAACCGCCTGAAGCTGAAGCAGGCTGCCGGGACGCTCGCCGAGTCGGACCTGGTGAGCGTCGGCGCTGCGCTTCAGTAGCGGCGACAGCAGGAAGCTGGCGGCATCCGGTGGCTGACAACGACGGCGTTGCGCTGATCTCGGACGCCCGGCGCCCGGGCGGCGACGGCGATTCCTACAGTTCGGAATTCTGGGCGAGGCTCGCGCACGCCGCGGACTCGCGCAGCTTTGCGGCGAACTGGCTCGACATCCAGTGCCGCGCGTTCGACGGCGTGATCCGGGGCGCGGTCATCCTGCGCGCGTCCGAGGCGGCGGCGTTCGCCCCTGTCGCGATCTGGCCCGAAGGCATCGAGGGCAGCCCGCGGCTCGCCTCGGTGGTCGAGCGCTCGCTGCAGGCGCGGAACGTCGTCGTGGACGGCGCCAAGCGCAATGCGCGGCGGCAGGACCCGATCTTCATCGCCCATCCGATCCTGGTCGACGACGAGCTCTACGGCGCCGCCGCCCTCGAGGTCGAGGGCCGCTCGGAAGCCGCGGTGCACGAGCTGGTGCAGCGCCTGGGCTGGGGCATCGGCTGGCTGGAAGCGCTCTCGCGCCGCAAGACCTTTACCAGCAAGGCGAGGCTGGTCACGGTGCTCGAGCTCATCTCGACCTCGCTCAATCACGAGCGGTTCCAGGCCGCGGCGACCGCGGTCGCGACCGAGCTCGCGACGACGTTCGGCTGTGAGCGCGTCAGCATCGGGTTCCTGAAGGGGCGCCACATTCACGTGCGCGCGCTTTCGCACAGCGCCGCGTTCGCGAAGAAGACCAACCTGATCCGGGCCATCGAGGCGGCAATGGACGAGGCAGCGGACCAGATGGCGACGGTGATTTTTCCCGCGCGCAAGGACGGGCCCTTCCAGGTCACCCGCGCGCACGCCGAATTGCTGCAGCAGCACGGCGGCGGAGCGGTGTGCACGATCCCGCTCACCGCGGGGGCAAACCTGCTGGGGGCGCTGGTGCTGGAATTGCCGGCGGGCTCGGAATTCGACCCGCGCACGGTGGAGCTCTGCGAGCATGCAGCGTTGCTGGTGGGACCGGTACTCGATGTCAAGCGCAAGGAAGACCGCTGGCTCGCGCAGAAGGCGATCGACAGCGCGGCGACGTACCTGCGCCGCCTGACCGGGCCGCGCCACGCCGCTCTCAAGCTCTGGACGCTGCTGGTTCTCGCGACGATCGTCTTCTTCTCGGTCGTGGATGGCGACTTCAGGATCACCGCGGACGCCAGCCTCGAAGGAACGGTGCAGCGCGCCATCACGTCGGCCATGCAGGGCTACGTCGTCGAAGCGCGCGCACGGGCGGGCGACGTCGTGCGCCAGGGCAGCCTGCT
>JAYRND010000005.1:0-7086 GCA_041904885.1 Burkholderiales bacterium | reverse complement strand
TGGACAGCACGAATCGCTTTGCGCCGGTGACCTGGCTGTTGATGCGGAAGGTTTGCCGCCAGGGTGCGATGTGGTCGTCCTCGGCGCTCACCTGGTAGAGCGGGGTGTGCACGAGCGTGAGGTCGATCGGCTCGCCGGCGATGGTCAGCGCGCCCGGCCGCACGAGGTTGTTCTTCAGGTACATCTCGGTGAGGTAGTACTCGTGCATGCGATAGGGCATGCGCGTCGTGTCCATGTTCCAGTACAGGACGTCGTGCGATGGCGGGCGCTCGCCGTACAGCCAGCCGTGCACCACGTAGTGCCAGATGAGCGGATTGGCGCGCAGCAGGCGGAAGGTAAGCGCCATCTCCGCGCCGTCCAGGTAGCCGCGCGCGCGCATCGAGTCGATAAGCCAGCGCACGCTGCCCTCGTCGATGAACACCTCGATGTCGCCCGGGGACTGGAAGTCGGTCAGCGTCGCGAGCAGCGTCCAGTGCGCCACCGGCACGTCCTCGCGCGCATGGCGGCGGTACAGCCAGGCCATGTACACGGCGAGCAGGGTCCCGCCGATGCAGTAGCCCACCGCATGCACCTTGGCCGAACCGCTCAGGTCGCGCGCTGCGCGCACGGCCGCGTCGATCCCTTCGGTGACGTAGTCGTCGAAGGTGGTATTGCGCATGTCCGCGCCGGGGTTCTTCCAGCTGGTGATGTATACGTCGAAGCCCTGCGCGAGCAGGTAGCGCACCAGGCTCTTCTTCGGCTCGAGGTCGAGGACGTAATACTTGTTGATCCAGGGCGTGACGATGACGATCGGCGTCGGCCGCACCCGGGCGGCCGTGGGCGTGTAGTGGATCAGCTCGAGCAGCCGATTGCGCAGCACCACCGCGCCGGGCGTGGTGGCGAGCGTCGTGCCCACCTGGAAGTCGCCCGGCTCGGTCATGCGCACGGTGCGCGCCTGCAGGTCGTCGGCGAAGATCTCCCAGCCGCGGCGCAGGCTCTCGCCGCGCGTGTCCACCGCCTTGCGCTGAGCCACCGGGTTGGTGGCGAGGAAATTGGTCGGCGCCATCGCGTTCAGCCAATTGCGCCACCAGAACGCGGCTCGCCGGCGCTCCTTGGGCGCGAGCCCCGGCGTCTGGTAGAGGGCGTCCTGCACGTGCCGCGTGTGGAACAGGTACCACTGCTTGACGAGGCTCCAGCCGGGCTCCCGCGACCAGACCGGGTCGCTGAAGCGCAGGTCGTCCGGTTGCGGCTGCACCACATCGGGGGTGTCGCGGCCGGCGAGCTTTGCGGCGCTGTGCACGAGCAGCGCGGTGTAGTCCCCCGCGAAGCGCAGCCAGAGCTCGGCAAGCTCCTGTGGGTGCATCAGCCACGCGGCATGCGCATGCGCGATGGGGGCGACGATGCCGAGCGGGTCGACCAGGCCTTCGACCGTCCGGCGCGCTTCGTTGACGCGCTCGGTGGTGAGCAGGAACTGGCTCCCGATGCCATCGCCTTCCCTGCCGGGAGCGGACGGGAACATGGGCCGGTCCATGCAAAAAGTCTCCCCTCGGGGGCGCGCCCTGGCTTTGACGCAGGTCAACTCCGCTCGACTACAGCGTCATGCCGCCATCTACGCTGATCACCGCGCCGTTGATGTAGCTCGCCTCGTCGGAGGCGAGGAAGGCGAACACATTGGCGACTTCCTCGGGCGTGCCCAGCCTGCCGTTTGGCACCTTCTTCGCCATGGCGTCCAGCACGTCGCCGGGCATCTTGCTGAGGATCGGCGTGGCGATGAAGCCCGGGCAGACCGCGATCGCGCGGATGCCCTTGCGGCCAAGCTCGCGCGCCCAGGTCTTGGTCATGCCGATCACCGCGAATTTGCTCGCCGCGTAGTTGGTCTGGCCGAAGTTGCCGTACAGACCGACGATCGAGGAGGTCGTCAGGATCACGCCGGACTGCTGCGCGATCATGATGTCCACCACCGCGCGCGTGCAGTTGTAGACGCCCTTCAGATTGACGTCGATCACCGTGTCGAACTGCACGTCGGACATGTTCTTCAGCTGCGCGTCCATGACGATGCCGGCGTTGTTGACCACGCAATCGATGCGGCCCCACCTGGCCATCACCGCCTTGACCATGGCAGCGATCTGCTCCTTGTTGGTCACGTCAACCTGGTAGCCGTCGGCTTCGCCGCCCGCGGAGCGGACCTCCTGCAGCGTCTGCTGGATGAGTTCGGGATTGATGTCGCAGACAGCGACCTTCGCGCCCTCTGCAGCGAACTTCACGGCTGTCGAATGGCCGATGCCCCTTGCACCGCCGGTGATGGCGGCAACCTTGCCCTGGAGTTTCATGGAGAGTTCCTCCGCGTCCCGGATTGCCTGACCGAAATGCTAGGAAGAGCGCGGCGGGATCCTTTGACGCGCATCAAATGCGCGTCAACCGCGGCCTCAGTCGTCCGCGTGCTCCGCAGGACGGTGCGCGGCAGCGAGCTTTTGCTGCAGCATGGGCGGCGCGGGGTCGTAGTGGCTGAACTCGAGCGTGTACGAGCCGTGGCCGGCGGTCAGGGACTTCAGCCGCGCCGGGAACTGCTCCAGCTCCGAGAGCGGCGCCTGAGCGATGATCTGCACGGTGCCCGGGCGCGGCGAGTCAGAACCCTTGATGTGGCCGCGGTGCCCCGAGATCTCGCCGGCGATGTCACCCATTTTCTGCTCCGGCGCCAGCACGTCCACGTTGACGATCGGCTCGAGCACGATCGGCCGCGCCTTGCCGAGCGCGTCGAGGAAGGCCTTGCGGCCCGCGGAGACGAAGGCGACTTCCTTGGAATCGACCGGATGGTGTTTGCCGTCGTAGACCGTCACGCGCAGGTCCTGGATCGGGTAGCCGGCGATGAAGCCGGCCTGCAGAACGCCGCGGATGCCCTTCTCGACTGCAGGAATGAATTGATTGGGGATCACGCCGCCTTTCACCTTGTCGACGAATTCGAAGCCGGTGCCGCGCGGCAGCGGCTCGATGCGGAGGAACACCTCGCCGAACTGCCCGGCGCCGCCGGTCTGCTTCTTGTGGCGGCTGTGGCCCTCGGCACGCGCGGCGATGGTCTCGCGGTAGGGGATCGAGGGCGGGCGCGTGTCGAGCTCCACCTTGTACTGCGTCGCCATCTTCTCCAGCATCGCCTTGAGGTGCATCTCGCCCAGGCCGCGCATCACGGTCTCGTTCGCCTGCGCGTTGTGCTCCAGGCGAAAGCATGGGTCTTCCGCCATCAGCTTGTGCAGCACGTCGGAAACCTTCTGCTCGTCGCCGCGCTTCTTGGGCTGGACCGCGAGACCGAACACCGCCAGCGGCAGCTCGAGCGGCCGTGCGTGGATATGCGAGTCTCCCGGCGAATCGTGCAGGATGTGGTCGAAGCGGATGTCGTCGATCTTGGCGATGGCGCAGATGTCGCCGGGCACCGCCTCGTCCACTTCCACCTGCGTTTTACCCCTGAGGACGTAGAGGTGCCCCGCTTTTACCGGCTTCCTGCCTTCGCCGATGTAGAGCTGGGTGCCCGGGGTGATCCTGCCCTGGTGCACGCGGAACACCGCCAGCCTGCCGACGTAGGGATCGATCTCGATCTTGAACACGTGCGCGAGCGCGTGCAGGCCGGGATCGGGCAGGGCGGCGAGCTCGGTGGTGCCGGCGCCGCCCGGCTGCTCGTTGATATACACGGGCGGGTTGCCCTCGGCCGGGTTGGGCAGCAGCTTCACGATCACGTCGAGCAGCTCGCCGATGCCGGCCCCCGTGCGCGCCGAGGTGAACACGACAGGGATGAGGTGGCCTTCGCGCATGGCGCGCTCGAGCGGCTCGTGCAGTTCCTCGGGCGCGACCTCGCCCTTTTCGAGGTAGACGCTCATCAGCTGCTCGTCCACCTCGACCACCTGCTCGACCAGCCGCTTGTGTGCGTCCGCCACCGACGAGAAGTCGGCCTCTCCCGAGGGCGCGAAGAAGCAGTCCGAGACGCGGCTCGCGCCGGCCGCCGGCAGGTTCAGCGGCAGGCATTCCTTGCCGAACGCCTGCTGGATCTTCTCCAGCAGGCCGGGCAGGTCGACGTTCTCCGCGTCGATGCGGTTGACGATCACCAGCCGGTCCAGGCCGCGCTTCGCCGCCCACTGCATGAAGCGGCCGGTCATCATCTCGATGCCGTTCTGTGCGTTGATGACGACCGCGGCCGTCTCGACCGCGGCGAGCGCCGGCAGCGCCTGGCCGACGAAATCGGGGATGCCCGGCGTGTCGAGGAGGTGCACGCGGTGCTCGGCGTCTCCCGACTTTACTTCGAAGCTCGCGACCGCGAGCTTGAGCGAATGCTTGTAGCTCTTCTCCAGGGGCGTGTAGTCGCAGACTGTCGTGCCGCGCTCGACGCTGCCCGCGGTCGGGATCGCCCCGGCGCGCGCGAGCAGGGCTTCGGCCAGCATGGTCTTGCCTGCCCCCGCCTGGCCGACCAGGGCAAGGGTGCGGATTCTCTTGATGGGGTACTTGGACAAGGCGCGCTCCTGGGAAATTCGCTCGCGCGTTGGTTATATCAGCAAGTGCTGGGGCTGGAAAAGCCCGCCCGTCAAGATCCCTCTACTTCTTCTTCTCTTCCTTCTTCGCGAGCAGGTCCGCCCGCGCCTTCAGGATGTCCTCGAGCCTCGACTTGGGGATCAGAACCACGTATTGCGCGAGCGCCTTCTCGCGCGGCAGGCGCTCGTTGAGCTTCTTGAGCCGCTCTTCGGCGTCCTTGCCCTCCGGCTTCGGCTCGCCCGCGACCTCGAGCCTGCCGTAGTAATTCTCCCCCGCGGGCTTGCCGACCCTGAGCGTGTAGGTCAGGCCGTCGAACGTGATGGCGACGACGACGGTGGGCTTGTCGAGCCCGGCGTCCTCCGCCCTCAGGTCCTTCGGCGCGACATCGGCGAGCTCGAGCCTGCCGAAGGTATAGGCGGCCGCGTTCGCCTTGGTGATCTCGAGCTTCTCGTCGCCGCGAGCGCCGGCGAGCTTCCAGTCGGCGTTGTCGCCCGAACGCTCGATTTTCCAAGTGCCGCCGTCCGCGGCGCGCAGCTCCAGCGCCCGGACCTTTTCGACTTCGAATGCCGCCTTGCTGATCCAGTCGGCGGACTTGGTCGATGCCTGCGCGAGCGGGTCGGCGATGACGATGACGCGGCCTTCCTGCCCGGGCAGCGCGACGTAGCGCCCGTCGCCGGTGGCCCGCTCGGGGTTCTCCGGCTCCGCCTTGAAGTACTTCTTGCCCACGGTCATCGCCGCGAGCGCCTTGCCGCCCGCGCCGCGGAACTCGATCTGCGTGCCGCCAGCGTCGAGCTGCAGCCGCGCGCGGTCCTTCTCGCCAATCGCCTCGGACTGGCCGACCTTGAGCGCGATCGCCTTGACGACGAAATCGCGCAGCTTGTCGTAGTCGGCGGGAAAGCCTTCGCGCTCGGCGATCAACCAGCGGCCGTCGCGGTTCTCGAGGGTGAGGGCGCCCGAGGGCTGGCGGATCGCGATCGCGGTGACGTCGGCGGCCTGCAATCCCTTGAACAGCGGCTGGCCGAGCCCGGCGGCGTCGGCGGGCCGGCGCGTTTCCGCCTGCTGCCGCACGAGCAGCGCACCGCCGCCCAGCGCGGCGAGCAGTACGACCAGTACCGCGGCGACGCGCGCGTTCACGCCGGGTTCCTTTTACGCCTGAGAAGGAAGACCGCCAAACCGGCCAGCACCACCAGCAGCGGCATCAGCGCGATGTTGATGACCTTGGTCCAGAAGACGAGCGCCTCGGCGTCCTGGCGCAGGTTGCGGCGCAGCTCCTTCAGCTCCTTGCGCGTCTCGACGACGCGCAGCTTGAACTTGTCGATCTCGGCCTGCTGCTCCGGGGTCATGATCAGCGCGCCCTTGGCGGCGCCTCCGCCCGCCTTCTGCAGCTCCTGCAGCTTGGCGGTGGTCTTCTGCAACTCGTCCTCGAGCCCCTTCAGGCGCCCCAGGTACTGCTCCTGGGCGCGGGCCTGCATCTCGCGCACCACCGTCAGCGGCCGGAACGCGTCGGCGCGGCTGCGCAGCGAGACCAGCGCGTCGCCCGAGGCAAACTGCTCGACCAGGCTCTGCGCGAAGGACAGGTTGCCGTTGGAGGGCACGACGATCCGCCGGCCGAATACTTCCTGCACGTCCACGGCGGCGCCGTCGTTGAGCATGTCGGTATCCGCGACCAGCACTACCGAGTTCTCGCCCGGCGATTCCCTTCTCGACGCCTCCTCCTTCGCTGGCGCACCCTTCTTGTCGTCCGCCTTCGGCTTGCCCTCCGGGAACGCGGTCTTGAACTTGCCCGAGATGCGCAGCGCCAGCGGCCAGGACTTGTTGCCGGGCACGAACCCCTTGGTCGCTGCGTCGCCTGAGGTCGTGGCGATCATGCTGTCCACCAGCATCGAGTTGGGCGAACTGCGCAGGAGCTCCGTCACCTTCAGGCCCTCGACCGGCTTGACTTCGAAGGCGCCGCCGAAGGCATAGAGCAGCGTCTCGATCTGGCTGGTGGCAACGTCGTCGCGGCTGAACGCGGTGCGGTTGAGCGTCAGCACCGTGGGCGTATAGCGCTGGCCGGAGCCGGAGGCGAAGACGACGTCGGCGAGCACCTTGCCCTGGTTCATCTCCACGCCCCAGGCCTTGAACAGGCGCGGCAGCGAAGAGCTGCTGCCCCCGCCCATGCCCGGCATCGGGCCCTGCTGCTGGTCGAAGAATGCGAGCGGGTCGACGAAGGCGATGAGCTTGCCCCCGCGCAGCACGAACTGGTCCAGCGCGTACTCGGTCTGCTCGGGAAGGTCGCGCGGGTGGATGACCAGCAGCACCTTGATGTCCGGGTCGATGGACTGCGCGAGCAGCGGCACGGCCTTGATGTTGAAGTCGCGCTTGAGCTCGGTGGCGAGCACCCAGGGGTCGGCGCTTTGCCGCGTCATCGGGTTGAAGCGCTCGCCCAGTACGGGCAGGGCGCTCATCAGGCCGATCAGCGGGCGCTCGGTGGTGCCGGCGCGCGCCGGCGCGCGCGCGGGGGCGTACGCGGGAAGCCCCGCGCGCGGCGCCGCGCGCGCCGGGGTGGGCGGCGTGCGGGCGTGCGGGCCCACCCCCACTCCCCGGTAGAACGGC
>JAYRND010000255.1:0-3836 GCA_041904885.1 Burkholderiales bacterium | reverse complement strand
GACCGCCGACAGCCGGCGCGCCGGAACGGGCGCGGCGTTCTTCGCCTGGCCCGGCGCGACGGGCGACGGCCGGCGCCACATCCCGCAAGCCATCGAGAGCGGCTGCGCAGCCGTCCTCTGGGAAAGCGAGGGCTTCGCCTGGAACCGCGCCTGGACCGTGCCGAACGCGGGCGTGCGCGGGCTGCGCGCGCAGGCCGGCCTGCTCGCGCACGAGTTCTACGGCCGCCCCTCGGAATCGCTGTGGGTATGCGGGGTGACCGGCACCAACGGCAAGACCTCGTGTTCGCAGTGGCTGGCGCACCTTCTGTCGTTGAAAGAAATCAGGACCGCGGTCATCGGCACGCTGGGGGGCGGCTTCGCGCCGCGCCTCGAGCCGGTGGAGAACACCACGCCCGACGCGCTCGAGCTGCACCGCATGCTGAAGGCGTTCCGGGACCAGGGCGCCCGCGCGGTCGCGATGGAGGTGTCCTCCCACGGCCTGGAGCAGGGGCGCGTGAACGGCGTCGCCTTCGACTGCGCGCTGCTCACCAACCTGACGCAGGATCACCTCGACTACCACGGCACGATGGCGGCGTACGCCGAGGCCAAGGCGAAGCTGTTCGAGGTGCCGGGGCTCGCCGCGGCGGTGCTCAATCTCGACGACGCCTTCGGGCGCGAGCTTGCGCGGCGCGCTTCCAGCCGCGGGATCCGGGTCATCGGTTTTGGCCTTTCAAATCCGGATTCGAAGGAATTCCTGAAGGCGAACGAAGGCGAATCCGGAATCACCAGCATCTCCTCCAGCTGGGGCAAGGCACGCGTCGCGCTGCCGACAGTCGGCAGGTTCAACGTCGCGAACGCGCTGGGCGTGCTCGGCTGCCTGATGGCCCGGGGCGTTCCCTTCGCCGAGGCCGCGGCGCTGCTCGAGCGGCTGCCGCCGGTGCCCGGGCGCATGCAGAGGATCGCCGAGCGGCCCGGGCTGCCGCTGGTGGTGGTCGATTATGCGCACACGCCCGACGCGCTCGAGCAGGTCCTTGCGGCGCTCGCGCCGGTGGCCGCCGGGCGCGGCGGCAGGCTGGTCGCGGTCTTCGGCGCCGGTGGCGAGCGCGACGCGGGCAAGCGCCCGCAGATGGGCCTCGCCGCCTCACGGCACGCCGGCCGCATCGTGCTCACCTCGGACAATCCGCGCGGCGAGGATCCGCTCTCGATCATCGAAGCGATCCGGCGCGGCGTGACGGGCGCCTGCGCGGTCGAGCCGGACCGGGCGCGGGCGATCGACGCGGCCATCGCCGAGGCGGGCGCCGCCGACGTGGTCCTCATCGCCGGCAAGGGGCACGAGAGCTTCCAGGAGATCGCCGGCAAGCGCCTGCCGTTCTCCGACGCGGCGGTGGCCGAAGCGGCGCTCGGCCGCCGGGGGGCGGCATGATGGGCCTCGCAGAAGCCGGGACGGCGATGGGCGCTCGCGTGGTGGGAGAAGAAACCCGGTTCGAAGGCGTTTCCACCGATACACGCAGCATCGCGAAAGGCGAACTGTTCGTCGCCATCCGCGGCGATCGCTTCGACGGGCATGAATTCCTTGCCGTCGCGAAGAAACGCGGCGCAGCCGCTGCGCTTGTCGACGAAAAATATTCCGGTGAAGCGCCGCTGCCAATACTGGTCGCCGACGACACCCGGCGCGGCCTCGGGCGCCTGGGGCGGCACTGGCGGCTGCGCTTTGCGCCCGTGCTGATCGCGATCACCGGCTCCAACGGCAAGACCACGACCAAGGAAATGCTCGCCTCGATCCTGCGCGCGCACGCGGGAGAGGCGCAGACGCTGGCCACGCGCGGCAACCTGAACACCGACATCGGCGTGCCGCTCACCCTGCTGAGGATGCGCGCCGGTCACCGCTACTGCGCAATCGAGCTGGGCATGAATCATCCCGGAGAGATCGCGATGCTGGCGGAGATCGCGCGACCCACGATTGCGGTCGTCACCAATGCCCAGCGCGAACACATGGAGTTCATGAAGAGCGTTGAAGCAACGGCCGAGGAGAACGCGGACGCGTTCCGCGCGCTGCCTCCTTCCGGAATCGCGGTCGTGAACGTGGAAGACAAGTGCTATCCGATCTTCAAGGCGGCCGCCAGCAACCGGCCGAGGGTCGAGTTCGGCCTGGCAAAGGGCGACGTCAGGGGCCGCTACGAGCTGAAAGGGCTGCAAAGCGAGATCGTACTCTCGACCCCGGCGGGCGAGGCGCGCGCGACGCTCGCGATCCCCGGCGTGCACAACGTGCGCAACGCCCTCGCCGCGGCGGCCTGCGCGCATGCCGCCGGCGTCCCGCCGCGGGCGATCGGCGCCGGCCTGGACGCCTTCCGGCCCTACACCGGCCGGCTGCAGGTGAAGACCACCACCGCTGGCGCGACGCTGATCGACGACAGCTACAACGCCAACCCGGACTCCGTGCGCGCGGCGATCGACGTGCTCGCCGCCTGCCCGGGGCCGACCGCGCTGGTGCTCGGCGACATGGGCGAAGTCGGAGAGCAGGGCCCTGCGTTCCACGTCGAGGTCGGACGGTATGCGAAAGAGAAGGGCATCGATCTGCTTTTTACCCTCGGAGATCTCTCCAGGGAGGCGGGTGGAAGGCACTTCGAAAACCTGGTCGAGATCGAAGCGAGTCTCAAAGGCGTCAAGACAGTACTCGTCAAGGGCTCGCGCTTCATGAAGATGGAACGCGTGGTCGCCCTGCTGACGGGCGAGAAAGTTTCGGCTCACTGATGCTGCTCGAACTCGCCCAATGGCTCGCCAAGGACGTGCGCCTGTTCAACGTCTTCAACTACATCACGCTGCGCGCGGTGCTCGCCTGCCTGAGCGCGCTCGCCCTCTCGCTGATCCTGGGGCCCTACGTGATCCGCAAGCTCACCGCCTACAAGATCGGCCAGTCGGTGCGCGACGACGGCCCGAAGTCGCACCTCACCAAGGCGGGCACGCCGACCATGGGCGGCGCGCTGATCCTGCTCTCGGTCGGCATCACCACGCTGCTCTGGGGCGACCTCGCCAACCGCTTCCTCTGGGTGGTGCTGCTGGTGACGCTTGCCTTCGGCGCGATCGGCTGGATCGACGACTACCGCAAGGTGGTGCACCGCAATCCCAAGGGGCTGTCGGCGCGCGCCAAGCTGTTCTGGCAGTCCGTGTTCGGCCTGGGCGCGGCGGCCTACCTCGCCTGGCTCGCGCAGAGCACGCCGGCGCTGAACGAGTTGATCGTGCCCTTCTTCAAGTTCGTCGCCTATCCGCTCGGCACGGTCGGCTTCGTGGTGCTGACCTACTTCGTGATCGTGGGCACCTCCAACGCCGTCAACCTGACCGACGGCCTCGACGGCCTCGCGATCATGCCGACGGTGATGGTCGCCGGCGCGCTCGGCATCTTCGCCTACGTCGCCGGCCACGCGCTGTTCTCCAAGTACCTCGGCGTCCCCTACATCGCCGGCGCCGGCGAGCTGGCCGTGTTCTGCGGCGCGCTGGTCGGGGCGGGCCTCGGCTTTCTCTGGTTCAACGCCTATCCGGCCGAGGTGTTCATGGGCGACGTCGGCGCGCTCGCGCTCGGCGCCGCGCTCGGCACCATCGCGGTGATCGTGCGCCAGGAGATCGTGCTCGCGATCATGGGCGGCGTGTTCGTCGCCGAGACGCTGTCGGTGATGATCCAGGTGCTGTATTTCAAGGCCACCGGCGGCAAGCGCATCTTTCGCATGGCGCCGCTGCACCACCACTACGAGCTGGAGGGCTGGAAGGAATCCCAGGTCGTGGTGCGCTTCTGGATCATCACCATGATGCTGGTGCTGTTCGGCCTGTCGACGCTGAAGCTCCGATGATGCGCGACCCGGCCT
>JAYRND010000254.1:0-5785 GCA_041904885.1 Burkholderiales bacterium | reverse complement strand
TTCTTCGAGTTGCCCCGTTGCGGCATGTCGTCGCGGATGAGGCCGAGCAGGTCACCCTTGCCCTCGTAGATGTGCATCGGGATGATTTCCTCGGAGAAGCCATGGTCCTCCCCCGCGAGGCGGAAATGCAGCTTGCCGACCGAAGCGACGCGGTGCCCACGCTCGCGCAGCAGGTGGTGCCAGGACGGCGTCGCGCCGTCGTAGGCGTCGGCGTTGTCCCAGTAGCCGATCTGGTGGATGTATTTGCCGCAGGCGAAGCCCGCGCGCGCCGGGATGCAGACCGGGCTGGTGGTGTAGGCAGCGGTGAAGCGCGTGCCGCGCGCCGCGAGCACGTCGAGGTGCGGCGTATGGATGACGGGATGCCCGGCGCAGCCGAGCACTTTCGGATTGTGCTCGTCCGACATGATCACCAGAAGATTCCTCGGCCGCATGCCGCTGATATTATCCTAGCGACCGATGAAGAATCCCCCGTTTCGCTTCGTGCCTCTGCCAAAGACGCGCAGCGCGCGCAAGCCGCGCGCGAACGGCCGCACCATGATCGTGGACGACGGCATGCCGCTCGCCTACGCGCGCGACCTCGTCGCGCTGGGCGGGGACTACATCGACCTCGCCAAGATCAAGACCGGCACCGCGCGCCTGTATCCGCGCGCGCAACTGGTGCGCAAGCTCGGGCTGTACAAGCGCAACCGCATCCAGCCCTTCCTCGGCGGCCAGTTCCACGAGTACGTGTTCGCCACGCAGGGCGAGAAGGCGCTCGCGAAGTACTACCGCGAGTCGCTCGCGCTCGGTTTCGAGGCGATCGAGATCTCCGACAACACCGTGCCGCTCACCGACGCCCAGCGCCGCCGCCAGATCCGCAACGCGGTCGCCGCCGGCCTCGTCGTCTACGGCGAGGTGGGCTCCAAGGAAACGCTCAGCAATCCCGGCCTGCTGGTCGGCCAGGCCGAGCTCTGCTTCGAGGCCGGAGCGGCGCTGGTGCTGGTGGAAGCCGCGGAGCTCGTCCGGAAAGGCAAGCTGGTGCGCTCGACGATCGACCTCCTGCGCCGCTCTCTCGACATGTCCCGCGTGATGATCGAGCTGCCCGGCCCCTGGATCAGCGACGTGCGCAGCTGCGACATCGAGGACATGAAGAAGGCGCTCGTGCAGGCGCTCGGGCCCGACGTCAACCTCGCCAATGTGCCGCCCGCCTCCATCATCGATACCGAGGCGACGCGCACGGGGCTGGGCACCGCCGGACCGCCGAAGTGACATCTCTCGCGTCGCTGCTCGCGGAGGTGCGCGCCTGCGAGCGCTGCGCGAACCACCTGCCGCTCGGCCCGCGCCCCGTACTGCGCGCCCGCGCTTCGGCGCGCATCCTCATCGCCAGCCAGGCCCCCGGTAGGAAAGTTCACGCCACCGGCATCCCGTTCAACGACCTGAGCGGCGACCGGCTACGCGCATGGCTGGGAATCACGCGCGAGGAGTTCTACGATGAGTCTCGCGTGGCGATCGTGCCGATGGGCTTCTGCTATCCGGGCACCGGCCGCTCGGGCGACCTGCCGCCGCGGCCCGAGTGCGCTCCGGCCTGGCGTGCGCCTGTGCTTGCCCACCTGGGAAAAGTGCAGCTCACGCTCGCCATCGGCCAGTACGCGGTGCGCTACCACTTCCCGGAAGCGAGGGGCTCGCTCGCGGACATCGTCGCGTCCTGGCGCAAGTCCTGGCCCGCGGCGGCGGCGCTCCCGCACCCGAGCCCGCGCAACATGCTCTGGCTGAAGCGCAATCCCTGGTTCGAGCGCGAGGTGCTGCCCGCCGTGCGCAAGCGGGTGCGGAAGCTGCTGGAGTGATTGCCGTACGAGACGGCTAAACGCTGCTGGCGAACTTCAGTTGTTCCTCCAGCTCCCGGATTCGCGCCCGCAGCGGCTCGATAACCGGCCCCAGTTCCTCTTCCGAATAACGTGGCGTAATGTGCTGCGGGCAGTTCCAGTCGAAAGCTTCGACGCGGACCACCATCACCCGCTCCACCCTGGCCTCGTAGCCCGGCTGCGATAGCGATGCCGCAAGCGCCGGATCTTCGGCGGCATCAATCACGCGGGCATGGCCAAGCAGCTTGAGCCGGCGCCGGCCGGGATAGTCCACCATGATCAGCGCCACCCGGTCGTTGCCCGCGAGATTGCCCTCCGATACGTGCTGGCGGTTGCCCTGGAAATCGGCGAACGCAAGGGTGTGCGCATCCAGCACCTTGAGAAATCCCCTCGGGCCGCCGCGATGTTGCAGGTAGGGCCAGCCCGTTTCGCCAACGGTGGCAAGGTAGAAGCTGTCTCGCCCGGCGATGAATTCGGCTTCACCCGCGCCCAGTGGATCGGGCGACCCTCCGCCAGCGCCTCGTAGAGCATAGCTCGAAGCACTGCCGTCGAGCTCCTGCAGCCGCTTGACAGCGGGCGTGAACGCAATCGCCGAAAAACGTGAACTCATCGCAGTCTTCCTTCGCCAGAATCAGAAAGGCCTGAGGTTCCCCAGCAGCGTCGGCACCAGCTCCGTCACCGTCGGGTGGATGTGCACCGCGCGCTGGATGGTGGTGTAGGGCTTCTTCGCGTACATCACGTCCAGCAGCGAGTGCACGATCTCGTCGCCGTTGAGGCCCAAGATGGCGGCGCCAAGCAGCTCCTTCGTGTCGGCGTCGACCAGCACCTTCATGAAACCCTGCGTCTCGCCCATCTCGCGCGCGCGGCCGACGCGCGTCATGAGCATCTTCCCGCCGAGCAGCTTGCGGCCGCTCTTGCGCGCCTCGGCCTCGTTCATGCCTACGCGGCCGAGGGGCGGGTCGATGAAGAGCGCGTAGCAGGGAATCCGGTCGGAGATCTTGCGCGGGTCCTTGTCGAACAGGTTGGCGGCGACGATTTCGTAGTCGTTCCAGGAGGTGTGCGTAAAGGCGCCCTTGCCGTTGCAATCGCCGAGCGCCCAGACTCCCTCGGCGCTGGTACGGCACTGGTCGTCCACGGCAATGAAGCCGCGCGCGTCGGTGGCGACGCCGCCCGCGGCAAGGCCCAGGTCGTCCGTGTTGGGAACCCGCCCCACGGCGAGCAGCAGGTGGCTGCCCTCGATCGCCTGGTCGCCCGTTTCGGCGACGATCCGCCCATGGTCCTCGCGCAGGTTGAGGCCTTCGGCGCCGGTGTGGATCGCCACGCCCTCGCGCGCGAGAATCGCGCGGATCTCGGCCACCACGTCGTCGTCCTCGCGCGGCAGCAGCTTGGGGAATTTCTCGATCACCGTCACCTGCGCGCCAAAGCGCCGGTAGGCTTGCGCGAACTCCAGGCCGATGTAGCTGCCGCCGACGATGATCAGGTGCTCCGGCACAACGTCGAGGTCCATGATGCTGCTGTTGGTGAGGTAGGGCACGTCGTCGATGCCCGGGATTTCCGGCACCGCCGCTCGGCCGCCCACGTTGATGAAGATCCGCTCGGCCTGCAGGCTGCGCCGCGGCCCGCCGGGCTTGCTGATGACATCGAGCGTGCGCGGCGCGCTAAAGCATGCGTGACCCCAGAGCAGCGTCACGTTCTTCATCCCTGCGATCCAGGCGGCCAGGCCCTCGCTCGACTGGCGCACGACGCCGTCCTTGCGCGCCTTGACCGCTTTCATGTCCACCTTGACCTCGCCCGCGGCGAAGCCGTACTCGGCGCCGCGGCGCGCCATGTGGATTGCGCGCGCGCTGCCGACCAGGGTCTTGGTGGGAATGCAGCCGTTGTTGACGCAGGTGCCGCCGAGCAGCTGGCGCTCGACCAGCGCGGTCGTCAGTCCTTCCGCCCCCAGTCGCGCGGCAAGCGCGGGCCCGGCCTGGCCCGCCCCAATGACGATTGCGTCGTAGCGCTCGATCATGCGGTTGTTCCGTGAATGACGATGCCGTCCAGCGTGTCGGCGCAGCTCTCCCAGGCCCGCGCCTCGAGCGCGCGTTTCGCGTCCACGTAGCCGGCCCGGCGCCGCGAGTCGATGCCCTCGGCGGTGAAATCGATGTCCTTGGTCTGGTCCTCGCCCTCCAGGCGCGGCGCGTGCAGCGGCAGGAGGTGCATCACCGTCGCGCAACCGTAATCGAGCATGCGCTTCACGTCGGGGTCGGCGCAGCGCTCGTCCGGGATGTGCGCCTTCAACTCGCGGATGATGTGGCGCATGCGGTGGATCTGCTGCTGGCGCATGACGTGGCTGGTGGCACGGCTCGCGTACTGGATGTCCTTCTGCCGGCCCATCACCTGCCAGATGGTCTCGGGCTCCGGCCCGCTCGAATGCCAGACGTTGGCGGCGAAGATCAGCGTGTCGCGACGGGGCTTGTCGTCGAGCACCACCTCCACCGGCGTGTTGGAGTAGATGCCGCCGTCCCAGTAGGGATCGCCGTCGATGCGCACCGCGGGAAACGCCGGCGGCAGCGCGCCGGAGGCCATGACGTGCTTCTCGTCGATCGCCAGCTCGCGGCTGTCGAAGTAGCGCATCTGGCTGGTGCGCACGTTGACCGCCCCCAGCGTGAGCCGCGCCTTGCCGGAATTGATGCAGCCGAAATCCACCAGCTCGCCGAGCGTCTCCTGCAGCGGGGAGGTCCGGTAGAAGGCCGCCTTTTCCACGCCCAGCGGCGCGTGCAAGCCCCAGGCGGCGTCGGTGTTGGGCACGAAAAAGCCGGCGATGCCCCGCGCGACGATGCCCGCGTGCACCACCGCGTTCGCCACCGCGGGCCACATGCCCCAGAGCTTCACCGCCTCGTCGCTGCGCACCAGCTCCCAGAACCGGTTCAGCCGCTCCATTCGCCGCTCGGGCGGGTTGCCGGCGATGATCGCGCCGTTGATGGCGCCGATCGAGGTGCCGATGATCCAGTCGGGCTCGACTCCGGCGTCGTGCATCGCCTCGTAGACGCCCACCTGGTAGGCGCCCAGGGCGCCGCCGCCCTGCAGGACCAGCGCAATCTGGCCGGAGTAGTCTTTCATCGAGCCTCAGTTGCCCTTGACGCTGGACGTGATCGAGGTAATCACTCCCGACGCGGTTTCAAACGGCTTGGCCGCCTCGCCGACGACGCCGTGCCGGCGCGCGATCCAGCCGAAATCCGTATAGACCGCCCAGACCACGCCCTGCTCGTCCTGCTGTACCAGCAGGCGCACCGGCCAGTCTAGACCTGCTTCGGGCCGAGCGGCAATGAATTGCGTGCCGAGCGGCGGGTTGCCGAAGACCAGGAGCGTCGAGGGCAGCACCTTGATGCCGGCGTCGGCGGCGAGCTTCGACTGGTTCACTTCCTGGAAGAACATGATGCCCTTGGCGGCGACGTCCTTCTTCAGGCGCGCGATGGTTTCCTCCATCGGATAGGCGCTCTTCACCCGGACGACACCGTCGTCCGCGGCGGCAGCCGGATTGGTGGCGGCAAGAGCAACGAGCAGGACCGAAAATTTGAGCAAACGGGTCAACATGGGGGTCTCCTTGAGGTTGGGGTCAATCGGTTTCGGGTTCGGATACTTCACCGCGCAGGTTGTCCACCAGCACGAGCGTGTCGAAAAAGGTCATGCGCGGCTCGCTGCCGTAGAGGGCGCGGATACGCGCACGGTACTCTTCGCCGTGCCAGCGATCTGCCGCGGCGCGGTTCTTCCAGACGTACACGCCGCCGCCGAGCGAGCGCCCGGAATCGAAGAAGTAGTACTTGCGAATCAGGTCCGGGATGCGCGACCACGCGGGCGCGGTCTGCCGGTACTTCTCGAGCACCGCTTCGCGCGTCGTACCCGGCGGCAGGTCGAACTGGACGATCTCGGTGATCATGCCCGGACCTCATGCCGCGGCGCGG
>JAYRND010000253.1:0-1783 GCA_041904885.1 Burkholderiales bacterium | reverse complement strand
TTGTTGTTGCTGGTCTGACCGCCGGTGCCGCTGGATGCGGTGGTGCTGCCGGCGCTCTGCGTGCCGGCCCAGTTGGCGAGAGAACTGGCGACGGACTGGCGCGCGTAGTTTCCACCCGAGGCCTCGGTGCCGCCGCCAGAGTCCGAGCATGCCGCCGTGTAAAGCGCGACGTAAGTCGTCGCGGGGGGCGTATAGGCCTGGCCACGTAGCAACCAGTCGATGATCTTGTTCTCGAGGTAGTCCGAGAATGCCTGGGCGTTGGCGGGTGCGGGCGCCAGCACAGCGCCGAGCGTCAGCGCCAGCAGGCAGGCGGCGTAGAGCCCCTTCATGCCTTGGAAAAGCTTCTTCATGCGATTGCTCCTGGGTGTGTGCCGCTGGCGCGGCGGTGAAAACTCAATTCCTCCAGCGCTGCGCGAAACCCGGGCCCCGCAGCTTTCGTCGCGTTTGCGGCGGGGCGGGCTCACGCTGCTTCAGCGCTTCGAATTCATCCTTCGGCGCGCCATCTGCGATAGCGCCATCGAACATTTCTTTCTGCGGCGCGAGGCCGAAGACACGCTCTCGATCGCGCCATACGATTTCCGCATGGCGCCCACTCATCAGATACTGGAACGCGGCGTAGCCGTAGACCAACAGGTCCCAGGCCTCGTTGCGCGCGCTGCTCTTGACCCACCACAGCGCCTTGTGTCCGGTGCGATCGCGGCGCCACTCGCGGCGCTCGGCCACGACCTGGTCGAAGTAGTCCGCCGCGTATCCGAGCGGGAAGTGCAGGAAGCCGGGGCCGGCCGCCTGTAGGCCGCGTAGGCGACTGTCGAGTAGGTTCTTGATGCCCTGCGTGCCGACATATCGCAAGGTCACGCCGCCCGGCACGGGCTTTCCGCGCCAGGTGAATTCCACACTGCGCGGCTTGCCGAGGTGCGCCGCGTTGTACTGCGGCGCGCCCTGGATCGCGAACCAGTGCCGGCCCCTCAGGGCGGCGTCGCGACAGAAGGCCTTGACGTCCTCCGAATGGTGGCCGCCGATGTCAATCGCGCACGCATCGACGCGAATGAACTGGCCGCTTTCATGCCTGATAGGCGCCTCGAGCAGCTCGCGCAACTTGCCCCATGTTTCTGGCGAAGCCGGCGAGCCGTAGATTTCGCCATGATGCAGGCCCCAGCTTTCCTCGCCGCGGCCGTAGGCGCGGAGCTCGACCGCGAGTCGGTTGTCCTGGACGTCGACCGCTCCGATGACGATGAGCCCCCGCGCGGGACAGACCATTAGCGGGTAGTTCTCGGCTCGCCCCCGCAGCCGTTCTGCATTGAGCGATCCCTTCAACGTTTCAGCCCAGACGTCGCCGAGCTCGTTGTTGGTGAAGGCCTTGAGAGACTCCTCATCACCCTGAGCGGCGATCCAGTCTGCGGCGAGTTGGATCCATGGGCGCCATCCGATCGGGGCGCACATCGACGGCAAGTGCCAGCTCGCAACGCCCGGCTCCCCCTGCGCGGTGGCGCGCCAGTGAGCGACGCCGCGGCGTGCGCATTCGTCCTCGCTCCAGGACTCATCGCGCACATAGTTGCGCGCTTTCCAGCCGTGCTCGGGATTCCCTGCGCCGCAGCCGATGCAGTGATAGAGCGCGGTCTCCGGCTTCCCGTCCTTCCACTTTAGCTGCTTCCACTCGAGCGGCTGGGCGTGGCCGCAATCGGGGCAGCAGAGATGCCACAGGCGCTGATCGCCTCTGCGGAACTGCTTGTCTATCGCACTGCGGTCCTTGATCGTCGGCGTTCCGTCGCCGTAGATCTTGGCT
>JAYRND010000252.1:0-6424 GCA_041904885.1 Burkholderiales bacterium | reverse complement strand
CCGCTGCACGACATCGGCAAGATCGGCATCCCGGACGGCATCCTGCTCAAGCCCGCGCGCCTGGACGAGGTCGAGTGGAACACCATGCAGCGCCACCCGGTGATCGGGCACGAGATCCTGAAGGGCAGCGCCTCGAAGTACGTGCGCATGGGCGCGCTCATCGCGCTCGGCCACCACGAGCGCTACGACGGCAAGGGCTACCCGAGCGGCCTGGAGGGGGATCACATCCCTCTGTGCGCGCGCGTGGTCGCGGTCGCCGACGTGTACGACGCGCTTACCTCGGCGCGGCCCTACAAGAAGGCCTGGAAGTCCGACGACGCGCTCGACTACCTGCGGTCCCAGCGCGCCAAGCATTTCGATCCCCGCCTGGTGGACGCTTTCATCGGCGTGAGCGAGAGCGTGCTCGAGGTGCAGCGCGACATGCAGGATGCGGCCGCGGAGGGCGGGTCGGCATGATCCGGTGGTTGCGCGGGCTGTACGCGGCCGCACGGGCGCGGCTGGCGGCGCGCCCCGACACCGAGCACGAGCAGGCGATCGTGCGCCTGGCGGTGGGCCTGCTGCTCGGCGCCTACTTCCTGCCCGGCGGGCTGCGCGTCTCGGAATGGAGCGCGGTCGAGTTCCACTACATCGCCTTCGCCTGCTACATCGTGATCTCGGTGCTGGTGCTGGCCTGGATCTTCGCCAGCGACTCGGTTTCCCATGTCCGTCGCTGCATGGCGCTGGCCGCCGACTTCGCCACGGTGAGCGTCACCATGTGGTACTTCGGCGAGCGCGCGCTGCCGATGTTCCTCGTCTACGTGTGGGTGACGCTGGCCAACGGCTTCCGCTTCGGGCCGAACTACCTGCTGATCTCGCTGGGCGCGAGCCTGGCCGGATTCGCGGGCGTATACCTGACCACCGAGTACTGGCAGCGCCACACTTTCGAGGCCGCCGGGCTTGTTGTGGGCCACATCGCCCTCAGCCTCTACGTGCTGTCGCTGGTGCGCCGCATGTTCGACGCGGTGGCGCGGGCCGAGGCGGCCAACCAGGCCAAGCGCCGCTTCGTCTCCGTGGTGAGCCACGAGCTGCGCACGCCGCTCAACGCGATCATCGGCATGTCCGACCTGCTGCGCGATACGGAGATGTCCCGCGAGCAGGCCGACATGCTGCAGACGCTGCGCAACTCGTCGCGCGTGATGCTGGGCCTGGTCGAGGAGGTGCTCGATTTCTCCAAGATCGAGGCCGGCAAGCTGGTGCTCGAGCGCACCGACTTCGACCTGCACGCCCTCGTGAACAGCACCTGCGGGATCCTTTCCTCGCAGGCGGCGGCGAAGGGCGTCGAATTCGTCGTCTCGATCATGCCGGAGGTGCCGCCGGCGGTGCGCGGCGACGCCCTCCACCTGCGCCAGGTGCTGATCAATCTCGCCGGCAACGCGGTGAAGTTCACCGAGCGCGGCAGCGTGACGGTACACGTCAGCAACCAGGGGGAGACGGAGTCCGGGGTGCGCCTGAAGTTCTCGGTGCGCGACACCGGGATCGGCATCCCGCCGGAATCGCAGGGCAGGATTTTCGAGAGCTTCACGCAGGCCGACCAGACGACGACGCGCCGGTTCGGCGGCACGGGGCTGGGCACGACCATCGCCAAGCAGCTCGTCGAGCTGATGGGCGGGCGGATCGGCATGGAAAGCGCGGTCGGCCTGGGCAGCACCTTCTGGTTCGAGGCGGATTTCGAGAAGCAGCCCGAGCGCGCGAGCGTCGCGACGGGCGAGCTGGCGGGGGCGCGGATCCTGCTGGTCGGCTTCCCGCGCGCGCAGCGCGAGGCGCTGGAGCAGTCGCTCGCCGGCTGGGGCGCCACGCCCGTGGCGGTGGGAGGCCTCGACGAGGCGGTGACCCGGCTGGTGGCCGAGATCAGCCTGGCGCGGCCCTACCACACGGCCCTGCTGTATTCCGAGGGCAAGGACCTGCAGCTCGCGCAGCGCTTCCGGCGCGCCGTGCCGGATCCGGCGCCGCCCGTCGTGATGGCGGTGGAGCGCAGCGCCGACGTGCAGCGGTTCGCCGCGCTTTCGGCCGGCTTCGGCGCGGTGCTCGAGATGCCGTTCGACAAGCGGCAGCTTTTCAACGTCCTGCACTCGGTCACCGCGGGAGAGGAAGCCCGGGACGGCGTGGTCCGGCTGCAGGATTACGCGCGCCGCGGCGAGGGCGTCAAGGGCCTGCACGTCCTGGTTGCCGATGACAATCCCACCAACCGGGAAGTCCTGTCGCGCATCCTGGAGCGTGGCGGGCATACCGCCACGCTGGTCGCGGACGGCGAGCGCGCCCTGGACGCGCTCGAAGGCGCGCATTTCGACGTCGCGGTGATCGACCGGAACATGCCGCGCCTCTCCGGCCTGGAGACGGTGCAGGCGATCCGGCTGGTCACCGGCGCGCGCGAACGGCTGCCGGTGGTGATGCTGTCCGCAGACGTCACCCCGGAGGTCAGGCGCGAGTGCCTGGAGGCGGGGGCGGACGCCTTCCTCTCCAAGCCGATCGAGGCGGCCCGGCTGCTGGAGGAGTTGCGCTCGCTTTGCGGCGCGAAGGCGGCCGAGGCGGCGCCGGCCGTGCCCGGTGCGCGGCCATCGCGGTCGGCGCAGCGCGGGGTGGTGCCGGTGATCAATCCCGACACGCTCGCCGACCTCGAGGAGCTGGGCTCCTCGCCTGCGTTCATGGACAAGCTGATCGGCGTGTTCATCGCCGACAACGTGACCCTGATGGCGAAGATGGAGTCGGCGCTGGCCGCGCGCAACGTGGCGGAGTTCCGCAGCCACCTGCACGCCATGAAGGGCTCGGCCGCGAGCATGGGCGCCGAGCGGCTGACCGGTTTCTGCCGGGACATGGGCCGGCGCTCGGACGCCGAGATCAAGCTGCAGATTCCCGCGATCCTGAAGACCCTGCGCGACGAGCTCGCGGCGACGCGCGAGTCGCTCGAGCGCTACCTGCAGGAACGCAAGAAGTCGACCGGCCAGGCCTAGGCCCGGCGCCTCAGCTCTGCCACTGGCGCGGCCCCGGCGGCTGCGCCCTCGCCTGGCGAGAATCCTGCGGGACGCCGGCAGCTGCGCGGATGGAAGCGGTGGTCGCGCGCGTGCCGTCCGGGCTCCAGCCCGGCGGCCCGAACAGGTACCCCCAGACTTCCCGCGGGCTCCTCGCAGAGGCCAGGTCCCGCAGCATCGCCACCCATTCGGCGAAGGCGATCTTGATCGGGTTGAGCGTGTCGATCTGGCGCACCAGGCCATAGGTGCGGGGCGCGCCCGTCTTCTCTTCCGAGAAGGTGCCGAACAGGCGGTCCCAGAGGATCAGGACGCCGCCGTAGTTGCGGTCCAGGTACTCCGGCTCGATGGCGTGGTGCACGCGGTGGTGCGACGGTGTGTTCAGGAACCACTCGAGGAAGCCAAGCTTGGGCACCGTCTCGGTGTGCAGCCAGAACTGGTACAGGAGGTTCGCCGCGTACATCAGCGCAACGGCGCGCGGGTCGAAGCCGATCCAGCACACCGGGATCAGGAACAGCCAGGGCCCGGACAGGAGGCTCGTCCAGCCCAGCCGGTAGGCGACCGAAAGCGTGATCTGCCGGGCGGAATGGTGCACGCTGTGCAGCGCCCACATCCAGCGGATCTGGTGGCTGTAGCGATGCAGCCAGTAGTAGGCGAAATCCACCGCCAGCGCGAGCGCCACCCAGCTTTCCCAGCGGTCCAGCGGAATCTCGAAGAGCCGGTACCGATACGCCCACACGTAGACCGCGAGCACCGCGCCCTTGAAGAGAGCCTCGGAGGCGAGGCGCCCGAGCGCGACCGCGAGATTGGACGCAGTGATCAACCAGCCGTAGGGCCGGCCGAGAGCGATGCGGTAGTACAGCGCTTCGAGCAGGATCGCGCCGAAGAAGACCGGCGCCGCCACCATGTAGAGTTTTATCGAATCCATGCTCGTCGGCGCCTCAGCCGGCGCTAGAATCCGTTTCTTTCACAACGGACGCGGATTCATGTCTTTCTTCATCACGCTCGTGGAGAACTCGGACGCGAACCGGCGCGCGATCGAGACTTCGCCCAGGGTCCACGCGATGATGCACAAGGGGCTCGCGCTGCCCGAGTACCTGGCGTTCCTGCGCGACCTCTACCACATCGTCTGGCACTTCTGCCCGATCATGGCGGCGGCCGCGGCGCGCTGCGGCGACTCGCTGCGCACCATCCGCTACGAGCTGTACGAGCGGATCGAGGAGGAAAAAGGGCACGAAGACTGGGTGAGGGAGGACATTGCCGCCCTGGGAGGCGATGCCCGCGGCAAGGATGTCGCCGCGCCCAGCGCCCCGGTGCAGGCGATGATCGGCTACAACTACTACGCCGTCGAGCGGATCCATCCCTGCTCGGTGCTGGGGATGCTCTACGTGCTCGAGGTAGTCGCCTCGGTCTACGGCGGCAAGGCGGCCGACTCCATCGGGCGCGCGATCGGACGGGACCCGGGAAAGGGGGGGTTCCGGTTCCTGTCGTCGCACGCGACCATGGACGTCGACCATATGGCCAAGCTGAACGTCCTGCTGAAGACCATCGAGGACCCCGCGGCGCAGGCGGCGGTGATTTCCTCTACCCAGGTCAATTTCCATCAGTTCGGCCAGCTGTTTTCCGACGGCGGCTTCGTCTCGCACCTCTCGTCCTGAGCGTCCCTCAGCCGGCGGCCATCGCCACCCCGACCGGGGCCGGAGCGACGGGCGCGGCCAGGGCCGCCTCCATCCGCTCCGCTTTTGCCGCAGCGGCTTCTTGCCGCTCCAGTTGGGCGCGCACCACCCGGCCCATCATGCGCAGGTCGCGGTCTTCCAGCCGCAGGGCGCAATCCACCCAGACGTCGACGATCGCATCCAGCTCCGCCCGCGTGATCGGGTTGACATGCTGGCGCACGCGCATCACGGCCTGGTGCCCGCTGCGCCGGCGCGCGTTCTTCGCGATCCAGTCCTGGGCCGCGGCCTCGCCCTGGCCGTCCTTCGCCAGCACGTCGATGATGCCCATTTCGTGCAGGCGCTTCGCCGGCAGCACCTTGCCCGACAGGATCAGCTCCTCGGCGACGCGCGCGGTGGCGCGTCGCGCGATCAGGCTGTAGGCTCCCATGCCCGGGAACAGGTTGAACAGGATTTCCGGCAGCCCCAGCATCGCCGATTCCTCGGCGATCAGCACGTCCGCGCACAGCGCCATTTCGAAGCCGCCGCCCAGCGCCTCGCCCTGCACCAGCGAGACCGTGGTCAGGGTCGGGCACTGGTAGTGCTCGAGCTGCGCGTGCACGTTGTCGATGCAAAGCCGCGCATAGTGGGCGAGCGCGTCGCGGTCGCGCGAGCGGATCAGCAGCAGGAACAGCGCCAGGTCGCCGCCCAGGCTGTACACGCCGGGGTTGCGCGAGCCGCCCACGTACGTGTTGACCTTGTGCATGGCGCCCTCGAACTCGATGTGGCCGCCGTTGGCGGTCAGCTCGCTGCCCACCGTGCGGATCTCCTTCAGCAGCCCCAGGTTGAAGCAGGGGTTGCCCCGCTGCTGCATGTAGCCCCACAGGGTGCCGGTCGCCGGCTCGAACTCGTAATGCGTCTCCTTAAGAGTCTTCCAGGTGGATCGCAGTCCCACCGCATCGTGCATGTCGCTCATGACTATTCCCCCAAAGATGAGAAACCCCCTTGCGGGGGCGTGAAAAAAAGCTGGTCCCGGGCCCTTCCCCGGACCTCCCGAAGCCATTAGACGCCGGATAAATCTTCAGTGCAAACAAGGGTGTTGCTTTTTCGTGCCGCCCGCCGGCGCGCCGCGGCGAGGGTGGGACGCGGGGATCAAGCCGGGTTCTAGCCGAACCCCCCCGCCATCGGGTAAAGTTTTCGGGTCGCGGATCGAGGGAATGTCGGAGGGTTTTCCATGTACGCCATCATTTACAAGTCCGATGGTTTTCCGGTCTGCCAGCAGGTCGCGGGGGTCAGCCCGGACCCGGTGGTCACCTGGAACAGCGAGGCAGCGGCGAAGGCCTTCATTGCGAAAAAGGGCGGCGACGCCGACTTCCAGGCGGTGCAGCTCACCGACGAGGCCATGGACAAGATCGCGCAGGCGATGGGCTGCCCGGTCGAGCAGATGATGTTCGAGCCCTATCCGAGCTGAGCCCGGCGAGCTAGCCCAGGCTGAAGAATTCGCGCCGGCTCTTCATGGCGCGCATGCGCGCGAGCAGCAGCTCCAGGTCGGCGTCGCGGGCGACGAAGTTGAGATTCTCCGAATTGACGATCAGCACCGGCGCGGCCGCGTAGTTGTGGAACAGGCGCGCGTAGCCCTCGGCCAGCAGGGCGAGGTACTCCTCGCCGATGCCGCGTTCGTAGTCGGCAGCGCGGCGCCGCACGCGCTCCAGCAGCGTGGCCGGCTGCGCCTGCAGGTAGACCACCAGGTCGGGAGCGGGCGCGCGCGGG
>JAYRND010000251.1:0-7338 GCA_041904885.1 Burkholderiales bacterium | reverse complement strand
TTCGCCGACCATGTGGCGATGCCCGTGCTCGAACACGATCGCGGCGAACGCCATGCTGCGCCGGTAGTCCACATCGAGCAGATGCTTCAGCACTTCCGGCGACAGCTCGCGGATCGCGCCCTGGAAGCGCTGGTAGCGCGACACGACGGACAGCCCGCGCACGAAGTCCTGCAGCAGCTCGGCGTCCCTGGCCGTGGTCGGGCGGATCAGCAGCGGACGGCCGTCCGGCGCCATCCTGAGCTCGACCGACGCGGCCGGGTAGCTGCGCGCGGGCCGCGCAACGACGGCCGTGTCAGTCATGGCTGGAGCGCCAAAGGGCGGCGCGGAGGGGATTGCGCTTGGCGCTGCCGGCGTCGACGTCTACGCCTTCTTCGCGCACGATGCGCGCGTCACCGTCCAGCGCCGAGACGATCGCCTTGGGCCGGTCGAACACATATTCCTCCCCGGCCCCCAGGACGACGTCGCGCGGGTCGCTGTCCTGGGTGATCCAGACGTGGCCCTCCAGGACGCTGATGCGGCGGCCCTGGGTGTTGTCCAGCCGCAGCGGCTGGCCGTGGCGGACGGCGATACTGCCTGCAATCGAGCTAAGGTCCATAGTGGTCTCCTTGACACATGTTTTAGGTGCATCTATGGTGCCGACCATGTTCCTAAGGAACAAACGGAAATTCGGCATGTTATGGATGCGTCACAGGAATGAATAGCCGGCACTGGCAGCTGCCGCCGCTGGAGCTGCTGCTCGCCTTCGAGGCGGCGGCGCGCCACCTCTCCTTCACCAAGGCGGCGGGGGAACTTTTCCTTACGCAATCGGCGGTTAGCCGCCAGATCCAGGGGCTGGAAGCGAGCCTGGGCGCCAAGCTCTTCGAGCGCCGTACCCGCGCGCTGCTGCTTACCGAGGGTGGCCAGCAACTCTACAAAGTCGCGCAGGAAGTGCTGCAGGACCTGCAGGCGGCGACTCAGAAGCTCCGAGGCGCCGCCGCCGTGCGCACCGTGACTGTCACCACCACGCCGGGGTTCGCCTCGCTCTGGCTGATCCCGCGGCTGAACGAATACCTCCAGGCGCACCCCGGCGTCGACGTGCGCATCTCGGCCTCGTTGGAGAAAATCAACCTCGAGCGCGACGGCGTCGATCTCGCCATCCGCTACGCGAAGGACGCCCAGATGCACGGGGAACGGCCCGTGTTCGAGGAGAGCGTCATCCCCGTGTGCAGCCCGGCACTTGCCGCCGACCCGGCGCGGCCGCTGCGCGAGCCCGCCGACCTGCGCGCGCACGTGCTGCTGCACATGGACGACGCGAAATTTTCGTGGATGGAGTGGAACCTCTGGCTGCACGCGCACGGGCTGCGCGACCTGAAGACCGCGGGGGTCCTGCAGTTCAACCAGTACGACCAGCTGGTGCAGGCCGCGGTGAACGGCCAGGGCGTCGCCCTCGGCCGCCTGCCGCTGCTGCAGCGTCTGCTCCGGCAGAAGCAGCTGGTGACGCCGTTCAAGAAATCGGTGGTGTCCTCGCGCGGGTACTATCTGTTGCGTTCGCGCCGGGCCGCTGGCAAAGCCGATGTCGCCGAGTTCGCGTCCTGGCTGCTGGGCGAAGCGAAGAAGGACAGGGAAAAGGAAGCGCCTGCAATGCATCCATGAACGCCGCACCGAATCCCTGGCTGCGCTACTACGGGAAGGTCCCGGCGACGCTCGACTATCCGGCGACCACGCTGTACGAGGCGGTGGCGGCCACCGCCCGCCGGCTGCCGGATACGGTCGCCTGGGATTTCCTCGGCACCACTTCCACCTACCGCCAGCTCCTCGCCGACATCGACCGCTGCGCGAATGCGCTCGCGGCACTGGGTCTTCGGCGCGGCGATCGGATCCTCATCTCGATGCCGACGTCGCCGCAGGGCGTGATCGCGTTCTACGCGGCCAACAAGCTGGGCGCCCTGCCGGCGATGATCCATCCGCTGTCGACCGCGCCCGAAATAGCGCACTACATCGACGCAAGCGGCGCGCCCATCGCGCTCGCGCTCGACGCCTTCTACGGCACGCTGGCCGCGGCTGCGCCGAAGCGCCCGCTGGAGAAAATCCTCCTCGCGCGCATTCCGGACTACCTTTCGCCGCTGAAGAAATTCGGCTTCTGGCTCACCAAGGGCCGCAAGATCAAGCCGGTCCCGGCCGACCCGCGCGTGCACTGGTGGTCGGAGGAAATGGCTCGTTCCCATCCTGAAGCTTCTTCAGGGAAAGCATCCACGCAGGATCCGGCCGCGATCCTGTTTTCCGGCGGCACTACCGGCTCGCCCAAGGGCATCGTGCTGTCCAACCGCAACTTCATCGCCGAGGGCATGCAGGCCTCGGCCTGGGGCGGGCTCACCGAGGGCGACTCGATCCTCGCCATCCTGCCGATCTTCCACGGCTTCGGGCTGGGGGTGTGCATCAACGCGGCGTTCGTGGCGGGGGGAAAGTCGATCTTCGTGCCGGTGTTCGACCCGGCCACGACGGCGAAGCTCCTGCGCGACAAGCGCCCGAGCGTGCTGGTGGGCGTGCCGACGCTGTTTCACGCGCTCGCAGAGGACCCGGCGCTGGCGAAGGCGGACCTGTCCTGCCTGAAGGCCTGCTTCTGCGGCGCGGACACGCTGCCGCGGCCGGTCAAGGAGCGGTTCGAGAAGTTGGTCGCCGAGCGCGGCGGGCGGGTGCGCTTGCTCGAAGGCTACGGGCTGACCGAGGCGGTGACGGCGATCATGGCCATGCCGATGGACGAGTACCGCGAAGGCTCGATGGGCGTCCCGTTTCCCGACATGGCGGCCAAGATCTGCGTGCCGGGCACGGAGCAGGAGGCGCCGGTGGGCGAGGAGGGCGAGCTGTGCGTCTGCGGCCCGGCGGTGATGCTCGGCTACCTCGACGATCCGGAGGCGACGGCGCAGGCGCTGCGCGTGCACGCGGACGGGCGGACCTGGCTGCACACGGGCGACCTCGCCAAGCGCGACGCCGACGGCTTCTTCTATTTCGTGCTGCGCCTGAAGCGAATGATCAAATCCTCGGGCTTCAACGTTTATCCTACGCAGGTGGAAAGCGTCCTGTACCGCCATCCGGCCGTGGCCGACGCCTGCGTGGTCGGCATCCCGGACCCCGCGCAGGTCGAGCGGGTGAAGGCGTTCGTGGTGCTCAAGGATCCGTCGCAGGAGGGCGCGGCGATGCAGGAGGCGCTGATCGCCCACTGCCGGGACAACCTGATCAAGTGGTCCTGCCCCCGGGAGATCGAGTTCCGTCGCGAGCTGCCCAAGACGCGCGTCGGCAAGATCGACTACCGCGCGCTGGCCGCGTCCGCGAGCGATAGCGGAGGCGCGCGGTGAGCGCTGCGCCCGCGCACGGAGGCGACCGCGTCGCCGCGGTACTGGAGGCTCATGGCGTGCCCGCGCTTTTCACCCTGTGCGGCGGCCATATTTCGCCGGTGCTGGTCGCCGCCAAGGCGCGCGGCATCCGCGTGATCGACGCGCGCAGCGAGGCGACGGCGGTCTTTGCGGCGGACGCGATCGCGCGCCTGACGGGCACGCCGGGCGTGGCGGCGGTCACCGCCGGACCGGGCGTCGCCAACGCCATCACGGCGCTGAAGAACGCGCAACTCGCGCAATCGCCGCTGGTGCTGATCGGCGGCGCGGCGCCGACCGCGCTGCAGGGGCGCGGGGCGCTGCAGGACATCGACCAGAAGCCTCTCGTCGCGCCGCACGTGAAGGTCCTGCGCCAGGTGAAGCGCGTAGCGGACCTCGCGCCCGCAGTGACCGAGGCTTTCGCAGTCGCGCGCGAGGGTGTGCCCGGTCCGGCGTTCGTCGAATGCCCGGTGGACCTGCTCTACGACGAGGCGAGCATCCGCCAGTGGTACGCAGAGGCAGCCGGCAAGGGCACGTCGGTTCCCGACCGATTGCTGCGCTGGTATCTCAACCGCCACGCCGAGCAGATGTTCGCGGGCGCCGCCCAGCCGTTTGCCGCGGTGGCCAGAGAGGTCGCAGTTCCTGCTTCCGTGGAAAACACAGTCAACCGCGCCGCCGATGCTCTGGCGCGCGCCGAGCGGCCGCTGTTCGTCGTCGGCAGCCAGGCGCTGGCGCAGGCGGGAAACGCGGCGCAGCTTGCCGGTGCGCTGGCAAGCCTGGGCGTGCCGGTGTACCTCTCCGGCATGGCGCGCGGCCTGCTCGGGCGCGATCACCCGCTGCAGATGCGCCACGCGCGCCGCGAGGCGCTGCGCGCGGCCGATTGCGTGCTGCTCGCGGGCGTCGCCTGCGACTTTCGCCTCGACTACGGGCGCCACGTCCGGCGCTCGGCGACCCTGATCTCCGCCAACCGCAGCGCGCGCGACGCGCGGCTCAACCGCCGGCCCACGATTACCGCGATCGGCGATGCAGGCGCATTTCTCGGGCGGCTCGCGGCAGCGCTCGGCGAGCGCGCGCGCCGGGAGCCGTGGATCGCCGAGCTGCGCGGCCGCGATGCCGAGCGCGAGGCCGACATCGACGCGCGCGCGGCGAAGACGGGCGAGCACGTGAATCCTGTGGCTTTCTTTCGAAGCATGGAGCGGGCTGCCAGGGAGGACGCGATCTTCGTCGCCGACGGCGGCGATTTCGTCGCCACCGCCTCGTACATCCTGCACCCGCGCAGCCCGCTGTCCTGGCTGGATCCGGGCGTCTTCGGCACGCTGGGCGTGGGCGCAGGCTTCGCGCTCGGCGCCGCGGTCGCGCGCCCCGGCGCCGAGCTCTGGCTCATCTGGGGCGATGGCGCGAGCGGCTACGGCCTGGCGGAGTTCGACAGCTTCGTGCGCCACGGTATCCCGGTGATCGCGGTGGTCGGCAACGACGCCAGCTGGGCGCAGATCGCGCGCGAGCAGGTGAAGATGCTGAAGGACGACGTCGGCACCGTCCTCGCCCGCACCGCCTACCACGAAGTGGCGAAAGGCTTCGGCGCCGAGGGAATCGAGGTGAGGACGCAGGCCGAGGTGGAGCCGGCGCTCGCGCGCGCGCGGGAAATCGCCGCCTCGGGGCGCGCGGTGCTCGTCAACGTCTGGCTCGACAGCACGGATTTCCGCGAAGGCTCGATCTCGATGTAGCAAGGGGAGGCGATGCGGCTCGAACTGAACGTCAATGGCAAGGCTCACAGCGTCGATGTCCCGGAGGACAAGCCGCTCCTGTGGGTGCTGCGCGAGGAGCTTTCTCTCACCGGCGCCAAGTACGGCTGCGGCATCGGCGCCTGCGGAGCGTGCACGGTGCTCATCGGCGGCGAAGCGGTGCGCAGCTGCTCGGTCGCCGCGAAGGATGTGGCGGGCAAGCCGATCCGCACGATCGAGGGGTTCGACAACCGGCACCTGGTGCAGAAGGCCTGGATCGACCAGCAGGTGCCGCAGTGCGGCTACTGCCAGCCCGGGTTCGTGCTGGCCGCGGTCGCGGTGCTGGAGAAGAACCCGAAGGCGACCGAGGCGGATCTCGTGGCGGCGCTAAGCAACCTGTGCCGCTGCGGCAGCTACGACGCCATCCGTGCGGCGATCCGACAGCTCGCGGGCAAATCCTGATGGGCTGGACGCGGCGCGTGTTCCTCACCACGGCGGGGCTCGCCGGCGCGGGACTGCTCGTCGGCGGCGGCGCGCTCGCCGTGCGGCAGCGCCGGCTGCTCGCGTTCCGGCCGCCGCTTGCCGCCGGCCAGCATGCCTTCTCGCCCTGGCTCAAGATCGGCGCCGACGGCAGCGTGGTGCTGATGGGCGCGCGCGCCGAGATGGGGCAGGGCGTGCTCGCGATGATGGCGATGATCGTCGCCGAGGAATTGGGCGCCGACTATCCGGCGATGCGTTTCGAAGACCCTCCAGTGGCGAACGTCTATCGCAACGTCGTCGCCACCGTGCTGGGATTGCCGATCCAGGTGCCGGAGGAGGGCCTTTTGCGCGACACGGTAGAGGTCGCAGCGCTGCAGGTGGGCCTGCAGATCACGGGCGGATCCACCGCCACGCGCGACGCCTGGCACCAGCTGCGCGCGGTGGGGGCGGGCGCGCGCGAAGTGCTCAAGGCTGCTGCCGCGAAGCGCTGGGGCGTCGCGGCCCGGGAATGCGACACCGCGGGCTCGGCGGTCGTGCACGTTCCCACCGGGCGCAGGATGGGTTTCGGCGAGGTCGCGGCGGACGCCGCGGCGCTGCAATGGCCCGAGCGCTTCGAGTTCCGCGATCCGAAGACCTGGCGCTACCTCGGCAAATCGCCCGCGCGCCTCGACGTGCCGGCCAAGGTGGACGGCTCGGCGCGCTTCGGCATCGACGTGCGGCTGCCGGGGCTGCGCTATGCGGCGATCCGCCACGCGCCGCAATTCGGCGCCCGGGCGCAATCGGTAACCGAGAAGCCCGGCTTCCGCGCGAAGGGCGTGGAGGGCCACGTCAACCTCGGCAACGCGGTGGCAGCGGTCGCGGATTCCTGGTGGACCGCGAAGCAGTCGCTCGAGCAGCTGGAGATCCGCTTCGCCGGGGGCAGCGAAACGAACGACGCGCAGATCTATGCGGCCTACGGCAAGGCGCTGGACGAACCGGGCCGCGCGCACGCCTTCGAGAAGTCGGCGCGCCTCGCAGACGCAAAGGCGGCGGCCGCCAGGAAGCACGCAGCCGAGTACCGCGCGCCCTACCTCGCGCACGCCTGCATGGAGCCGCTCAACGCGACCGCGCGCCTCGCGGACGGCAAGCTCGAGGTCTGGTGCGGCAACCAGGCGCCGAACCTGGTGCGGGACCTGTGCGCGAAGGCCTGCGGTCTCGCCGCCGACCGGGTCGAGGTGCACACGACGCTGCTGGGCGGCGGTTTCGGCCGGCGCGCCGACTTCGACTACGCCGTGCAGGCCGCGCGGATCGCCGCGGCCTTCCCCGGCAGGCCGGTGCAGCTGATCTGGTCCCGCGAGGAGGACATCTCGCAGGACGTCTACCGTCCCTCCGCGCTCGCGCGATACGAGGCCGGGCTGAATGCCGACGGCAGCGTCGCGTTCTGGCACGCGCGCTCGGCGCATTCGTCCCCCGGGCGCGATTTTGCCCTGCGCAACATCCCCTACATGGCGAACGACCAGCCGGACCACACCGCGGTCGAGGCCGCCGCGGGGCTGCCCTATGCGCTCGGCGAGCGGCAGGTCGAGTACGCGCGCGTGGACGCGCCGGTGCCGGTCGGCTTCTGGCGCTCGGTCAACAATTCCCAGAACGGTTTCTTCGTGGAGTGCTTCCTGGACGAGCTGGCGGGCGTCGCGGGCAAGGACCCGCTCGAATTCCGCCGCGCGCTGCTCGCGAACGCGCCGCGCCATCGCGCGGTGCTGGAGAAGGTGGCGCAGATGAGCGGCTGGGGCCGGGACGCGCCCGGCCGGCAC
>JAYRND010000250.1:0-6860 GCA_041904885.1 Burkholderiales bacterium | reverse complement strand
GCTATAGGCGCGCAGCTTCGCGCCACCGACCAGCCCGACCTCCAGCGTGAAGACCGTGGTGGTGCGCAGCCAGTGGGCGTTGGCGGTCGGCACCCGGATCTGGATGCCGGCGGTTCCATCCGGGTTGAGCGACACGCGCCGCACCCGCCCGATCGGGAATCCGGCGAATGTCAGGTCCATCCCGGGGGAAACGCCCTCGGCATTGTCGGTCGTCAGCGTCAGCCGCTGGAATTCCTCGAAGGTGCCGCGGGCATAGAGCACGTACAGCACGAGCGCGACCGCCACCGTGATCGCGAACGCAAGCAGCATCCCCACCTTGACGCCCATGCTCCTGGGCACGAACGGGGCGGCTGAGGACGAGGACGAGGATTCCTGTTTCGGGTCCATGCTCAGACGTATTTGATCATCAACGACAGCACCTCGATCACGCCGATCACCAGAAACAACTTCATCAGGCCGGCGAGCACCGCGGGGGGCACAGTGTCCAGCTCGCCGCGCTCCGCCTCAAGCCCGGTGGCAAGCGGGATCAGCGCCACCGCGAGGCCGAACAGCAGGCACTTCAGGATCAGACCGATCAGGATCTGCGCGTCGAAAATGTGCCCGACGATGCGCGTGTACAGGTCGAAGCCCGCGTTCGATCCGCCGTAGAACGATGTATAGGCGAGATACATGGTCAGCGCGATGCTCAGGACCGTCAGCGAGAGCACCGAGAGCGCCGCCGCCGTGATCCTCGGCACCAGCTCCGCGTGCAGCGGGCTTTCGCCCGCCTTCACCTGGTCCTCGAGCTCGCCGCTGACGCTCATCAGGGCGACCTCGGCGCCAATCGCCGCGCCGGACCGCAGCGCGACGAACAGGGCCGTAAGCAGCGGGATGAGCTCGAGCACAAGCACGCGCAGTACCAGCTCCAGCGCGACCTCGGACAGGCCGTAGGCCTGCGCCGCGCGGCGCACGATCTCGATGATCACCACGCTCAGCAGCGCCGAGAACGCGAGGTATCCCGGCAGCACCTTCCATGCGGTGAGGTAGATCTGGCGCACGGCGATTGCGCGCGCTTCCGCGCCGTAGCTAGAGGGCGACAGCGCGGCGACGGTGGCGAATCCTCCGAAGCGAAACAGGCGCCGCCAGCTGCGCGCACGCAGAATGATCTCGCCACCGAACGCCATGGCCGAAGTTTACCGTTAGACTCGGCCTTCCTGAATCCATGGAAGGGGAGCCATGACCACCAATCGCAGGCAGTTTCTCGCCGCCGGCTCCGCAGTCGTCGCCGCGGCCGCAACCGCGGCCGTGACGCCGCGCGCCGCGTTCGCGCAGTCCGCGCCGTTCAATCCGAGCCAGCGCTATCCCGACCCCGCCGTCAAGGTCATCGACCCGAGCTTCAACCAATACCGCATCGGCCTCGCCAAAGTCGAGCGCATCGCCTCGCACATGCGCTGGTGCGAGGGGCCGGTCTGGTTCGGCGACGGCCGCTACCTGCTCTGGAGCGACATCCCGAACAATCGCATCATGCGTTGGGACGAGGAGACCCGCGCGGTGAGCGTGTTCCGCAAGCCTTCCAACAACGCCAACGGCAACACGCGCGACCGTCAGGGCCGCCTACTCACCTGCGAGCACGACACGCGCCGCGTGACGCGCACCGAGTACGACGGCACGATCACGGTGATCGCCGACCGCTTTGAGGGCAAGCCGCTCAACTCGCCCAACGACATCGTCTGCAAGTCCGACGGCTCAATCTGGTTCACCGACCCGCCCTTCGGCATCCTCGGCAACTACGAGGGCCACGTCGCCAAGGTGGAGCTGCCGACCAACGTGTACCGCTGGGACCCGGCGACCCGGCAGCTCGCAGTAGTGGCGGGCGACATCAACCGCCCCAACGGCCTTGCCTTCTCGCCCGACGAATCCCGGCTCTACATCATCGAGGCGGGCCTGCCGCAGCGCGTGGTGCGCCTGTATGACGTGGTGGACGGCGGCAAGAAGCTCGCCAACAGCCGCACCTTCCTCACCGCCGAGCCGGGCGGCACGCCGGACGGCTTCCGCGTGGACGTCGACGGCAACCTGTGGATGGGCTGGGGCATGGGCAGCGAGGCGCTCGACGGCGTCAACGTGTTCAACAAAGAGGCCAAGCTGATCGGCCGCATCGAGCTGCCCGAGCGCTGCGCCAACCTGTGCTTCGGCGGCCTCTACCGCAATCGCCTCTTCATGACCGCCAGCACCTCGATCTATTCGCTGTACGTCAACACGCA
The DNA here is from genome assembly GCA_041904885.1 of Burkholderiales bacterium. GTDB lineage: Bacteria > Pseudomonadota > Gammaproteobacteria > Burkholderiales > SG8-39 > RBG-16-66-20. The sequence goes on along the minus strand of JAYRND010000250.1, from coordinate 4,620 downwards.
AGGCGTCGCGGGAGGATAGGAAATGGCGAGGAAAAAGCCCGAGGAGCTGCGCTCCCATCGGTGGTTCGGAGTCAAGGACCTGCGCTCCTTCGGCCATCGCTCGCGCGTCGCGCAGATGGGCTTCGACCGTACCGACTACGCCGGCAAGCCGGTGATCGCCATCATCAACACCTGGTCGGACATCAACCACTGCCACACGCACTTCCGCCAGCGCGCCGAGGAGGTGAAGCGCGGCATCTGGCAGGCGGGCGGCTTCCCGCTGGAGATGCCGGCGATGGCGCTGGCCGAGACCATGCAGAAGCCGACCACCATGATGTACCGCAACTTCCTCGCCATGGAAACCGAGGAGCTGCTGCGCGGCTATCCCGTGGACGGCTGCGTGCTGATGGGCGGCTGCGACAAGACCACGCCCGCGCTCATCATGGGCGCGGTCAGCATGGGCCTGCCCTCGATCTACCTGCCCGCGGGGCCGATGCTGAACAGCCACTGGCGAGACCAGACGCTGGGCTCGGGCTCCGACACCTGGAAGTACTGGGACGAGCTGCGCGCGGGCAGGATCACCGAGCGCGAGTGGCAGGACATCGAGGACACCATCGCGCGCTCGCCGGGCACCTGCATGACCATGGGCACGGCGGCGACCATGATGTCGCTCGCCGAGGCGCTCGGCTTCACGCTGCCGGGCTACTCCTCGATCCCGGCGCCGGACTCCAACCACGCGCGCATGGCCACCCTCACCGGCAAGCGCATCGTCGAGATGGTGTGGGAGGACTACAAGCCGAAGGACTTCCTCTCGCGCGGCTCGTTCGACAACGCCATAACCACGCTGATGGCGATGGGCGGCTCGACCAACGCAGTGGTGCACCTCATCGCCATGGCGGGGCGCGCCGGGCTGCCCTTCTCGATCGAGCGCTACAACGAGATCGCCGCGAAGGTGCCGATGATCGCCAACGTGCGGCCCTCGGGCGCGAAGTACCTGATGGAAGACTTCTTCTATGCGGGTGGCTTGAGGGCTTTGCTTTTTTCTTTGCGCGATTTGCTCGATCTAGATGCGAAAACCGTAAACGGAAAGACGCTCGGCGAAAACATCGAGGGCGCGAAGGTCTGGAATCCGGACGTGATCCTGCCGCGCGACAAGCCGCTGAAGAAATCGGACGCGATCGTCATGCTGCGCGGGTCCCTGGCGCCCGATGGCGCGGTGCTCAAGGCCAGCGCGGCAGACCCCAAGCTGCTCAAGCACACCGGCAAGGCGGTGGTGTTCGAGGATTACAACGACATGGCGGCGCGCATCGACCGCGACGACCTGGAGGTGGACGCGAATTCGGTGCTGGTGCTCAAGATGTCCGGCCCGCTGGGCGGCCCCGGCTTCCCGGAGTGGGGCATGCTGCCGATGCCGAAGAAGCTCATCAAGCAGGGCATCAAGGACATGGTGCGGATCTCGGACGGCCGCATGAGCGGCACGAGCTACGGCACCTGCGTCCTGCACGTCGCGCCGGAAGCCTACGTCGGCGGCCCGCTCGCCCTGGTCAGAACCGGGGATTTGATCGAGCTGGACGCCGAGAAGAAGGTCCTGAACCTGAAAATCAGCGACGCCGAATTCAAGGCCCGTCGAGAGGCGTGGAAGCGCCCGCCGCCCAAGTACGAGCGCTCCTACGGTGCAATCTTCTCGCGCCACGTGAAGCAGGCGAACGAAGGCTGCGACTTCGACTTCCTCGAGGGCACCGCGCCGACCGCGGATCCGGAGATCCATTAGGATGGCCGGGGAAGCGCCTCCGGTCCGCCACCAGCGCGCGGACAACCGCGGCGAGTTCGTCATGGAGCGCGACGGAGTGCGTGTGGGTGAGCTGACCTACTCGCTTGCCGGCTCGCGCATGACCATCCTGCACACGGAAGTGTCGCCTACGCTTCGCGGCAGCGGCGCGGCCGCCAAGCTGCTCGAGAGCGCCGTGCAGCTCGCGCGCGCGGAAAAGCTGAAGGTCGCGTCGCGCTGCTCGTACGCAAGCGCCGTGCTAGCGAGAACGCCGGCGTACGCCGACATCCTCGCGACCTAGGGCTTCGCTTTTTTCTCCAGGTCGTCCGCCGTGCTGGCGACGTCCCAGCTCCCGCCCAGCGCCAGGTGCAGGTTGACGCGTTGCGCGAGCTGCTCGCTCTCGACTCGCAACAGGGCGGTGCGCGCCGCGTAGACGGCCAGCAGTTGCTGCTGCACCGCGCGCAGGTCGCCCGAGCCTACGCGATAGCGCACGCCCGCGAGCTTCAGCGCGTGCGCGTTCTCCGACATCGCCGCGTACAGTGCCGTCCGCCGCTCCGCGAGCGCGGCTTCCGACGACAGCGCGTTCTCGGCCTCGCCGAAGGCGCGGATGCCGATGCGGCCATACTCGTCGACCGCGATTTTCTGCTCGGCGGTGCGGATCTCGACCTGCGCCACCAGCGCGCCCCCCGCGAACAGCGGCCCCAGGATGTTCAGACCCAGGCTCCAGACCGGGCTCGGACGATCCTGCAGCAGGAACAGATCGCTCGAAACATGGCTGCCGCTCCCGGCGAGCGAGATGCGCGGCATGCGCGCGGCCTTGGACTCCTGGACGCGGTAGAACGCTTCGGCCACGCGCCGTTCCGCGGCGACGACGTCCGGGCGGCGCTCGAGCAGCTCGGCCGGAATGCCGGCCGGCGCCGGCGCCGGCATGGGCGAAAGGGCCGAGGGGACCTCCGCCGCCGCGGCCGGATAACGGCCTACCAGCGTCTCCAGCGCGCGCAGCGCCTGCTGGCGCGCGAGATCCAGCCGCTCCACCGCATCGCGGTACCCTTGCGCCGACGCGCGCGCCAGTGCCACGTCGTAGTCGTCGCCGACGCCGACGCGCTGCCGGTCGCTTGCGAGGGCGACCAGGCGCTCCGCGGCGCGCAGCATGTCCTCGGCGATGCCCTTCTGCAGGCGCGCCTCGGTCGCAAGGAACCAGCTTTTCGCCACCAGCGCGGCGATGGATTGCCGCGCGTATTCGGCGTCGAGCACCGTGGACTCGTACTGGAAGCGCCCCGCCTCGCGCTGCGAGCGCACGCGCCCCCAGAGGTCGAGCTCCCAGCTGAGGAAGACGCCGTACACTTGCATGTCGCTGCTCTTGTTGCTCAGCTTGCCGATGCCGCGGGCGAGGAGGTTGACCTGGGGATAGATTTCGGCGCCCGCGAGCCTGGCGTGGCCCGCCGCCTCCTCCACCCGCCCCGCCGCAATGCGCAAGTCCGGGTTGAATTCGATTGCCTCGCGCACCAGCGCCTCGAGCTGCGCGTCCCTGAAGGTCGCCAGCCAGCCGTCGCCGACGGCGCCGCTCGCCGCGCCCTTGGCCGTCCACTGCGCCGGCCTGGCCGCATTGGGCAGCGCGTCGCGACGCACCTGTGCCGGATCCGGCGGCGGCTTGAGCGCGCAGCCGGCAACCGCGGCGGCTACGGAAAGGGCGAAGAACGCGCCGCGCATGTTCGCCTCAGTGCAGCTTCAGGATCAGGTAGTTGGTGTATGCGCCGACGCGCAGGATCACCTTGCGGATGATGTGAATCGCCGCCATGCTCTCGGTATAGATCGCCGCCTGGCCCGCGGCGCCCGCCGCCACCAGGTACTGCGCGTCCTTCTCGGCGATGTCGAACTTCACCGCGAAGCGGCCGGGCGGCTGGTTGAGCACGCCGATCATCGGCAGCGTCCCGCTCTGCGGCAGCTGGCCCTGGCCCTGCGCCCAGATGATCGAGTCCACTTTGCCCTTGATGACGCGACCGGGGTTGGTCTCGAGCGAGATCTCGGCTTCGTTGCCCGGCGCCACCTGGTGCAGCTCATTCTGGCGGTAGAGCGCCACCACCTGCCCTTTCGATTCGACCAGGGTCATCACCGCGTTGAACGGCACTCCGGCCACGAACGCGCCGGGCCGCAGCTGCAGGTTGACCACGTAGCAGTCGCAGGGCGAGACGGTCGTCGTCTGCTCGAGCTCCCAGCGCGCGTTCTCCAGTTGCGCGCGGATCTGCGCCACCTGCGCGAACTCGCCGTTGACCTTGGCTCCCAGCTTTTGCAGGACCACCTGCTCGTTCGCCACTGCCTGCGCCCGCGCCGCGAGCGCGGCGGCGGACTGGCCTTCGAGTTCCTTCAGGTTGGTCTCGGCCTGCTCCAAGTCGAATTTGTTGCCCGCACCCGTGGACACCAGCTCGCGGTTCTGGGCAACGCGCGTGCGCGCAAGCTCGAGCTTCGCGGACACTTCGGTCTGACGCGCCTCCGCCTGCCCGATCGCGGCGCGCGCCGCCTTCAGCTGCTCATCCAGCTCCCGCTGGCTCGCCTCGGCGTTCGCCAGCTGCGCAGAGAGCTGATTGACCGCGAGCTTGTAGGGCTGGGGATCGATCTTGAAGAGCACGTCGCCCTTCTTCACCAGACGGTTGCCCTCTTCCACCGCCACCTCGATCACGCGCCCCCGCACCTGGGAGACGATGGGAACCGTGTACTTGAACACGCGCACGTCTGCGGATGAGGGCGCGAAGATGTTCAGCATCAGGATCAGCACCGTCAGGCCGACGATGGGGATGATGGCGACGATGACCTGGCTGGTGATGTTCCACGGCAGCCACTTGAACTTGATGAAGATCAGCCAGACGAAGAACCCG